>NZ_JAIZRY010000007.1:0-456416 GCF_020420125.1 Burkholderia sp. AU30280 | reverse complement strand
AAACGTGCCCAGGTGGCGGAATTGGTAGACGCACTAGGTTCAGGTCCTAGCGGTGGCAACATCGTGGAGGTTCGAGTCCTCTCCTGGGCACCATCTGTTTTCTAAAAAGGTCGGCTTCTAGCCGGCCTTTTTTCATTTCCGGCCCAGGAAGCAACGCGCCTACTCGCTTTGCGCGAGGTCTCGAAAGGCTGCGCCTGCAAGTGAAACCAGGGGGCGCATGTGTGACCGAACCCTCCCCTCCCGACCATCATCTGCTTTCAAAAGCGGCCCGCTTCCAGTCGATCTCTCCTCATTCCCGACTGCGGAATTGATGTGCTCACGTGCGCAACCGGAATCGCAAATTCGACGGTGCACGTCGGCGACCGCGACGTTTGCGCACCCCGCCCGATGCCCCGAACAAGCCCGCCCAATTATTTTCGTTCGCGACCTCAAATTCTGTTGACAGCCACGCAATACGCGCTATAATTTCGCTTCTTTGCAGCAAGCAGCTACTGCAAAACGTGCCCAGGTGGCGGAATTGGTAGACGCACTAGGTTCAGGTCCTAGCGGTGGCAACATCGTGGAGGTTCGAGTCCTCTCCTGGGCACCATCTGTTTTCTAAAAAGGTCGGCTTCTAGCCGGCCTTTTTTCATTTCCGGCTACGCCCCCATCCCGAGAGCAAACCAGTCGCTTCGGTTTGCGCGGCCAGCGCCGGCGAGCCGTAAGGGCACGCGGCAAACCCGGCGACAACCCATTGCTCCGGGTTCGGATCACCCCACAAGCCACCCTTGGCTTGGTCTCCTCGATCTCCGCGCCCCATCCCCGATTCCGGACACCCCGCACCAGCATCCCCGCCTCCACCCCAAGCCGGGATTTCCCTAGGCTGACATTCCGCCGCCCACGCGGTTAAATAAATCAACGTGATTTATTTAATGCGCCGCCGAACGGCGCACCATGGAAGGAGACGCCATGAGAAGCCCGCACTTCGGCCAGGGAAGCAACTCGGCCAACGTGCGCCGTTACAACGAGCGCCTGCTGCTGAAGACGCTGCGTCGCGCGGGCAGCGCGTCGAAGGCCGACCTCGCCCGCCTTGCGAACATGACGGGAACGGCGGTCGGCAGCATCATCACGTCGCTCGCCGGCGCGAAGCTGATCGAATTCGCTGGCCGCACCGAAGGCCAGCGCGGCCAGCCCGCCTCGCTGATCCGCCTCGATCCGCGCGGCGCGTTCGGGATCGGCGTCCATCTCGACCGCATGCGCATCGAAACGGCACTCGTCAATTTCGCGGGCGACGTGCTCGGCCGACGCTCGCACGACACGCTGCTGCCGCCGCCCGCCGACGTGCTCGAGATCGTCCGCCACGACATCGACGCCATGCAGGCCCTGCTCCCCGACCACGAGCGCGCGCGCCTGACCGGCATCGGCGTCGCGCAGCCCTACAACCTCGGCGCGTGGATGCGCGAACTCGGCCTCGCACCCGACACGTTCCGCGCGTGGGAAGACGTCGATTTCGCGGCCGACCTCGGTCGCACGCAATCGCTGCCCGTCTTCGGCGAAAACGACGGCAACGCGGCCGCGATCGCCGAACTGTTCTACGGATACGGCCGGCAGTGCGACGACTTCGTCTACCTGTTCATCGGGCCGGCAATCGGCGGCGGCATCGCGATCGATGGCGACTGCCTGCGCGGGGTGACCGGCAATGCGGGCGACATCGCCGTGATTCCCGTGCCGCCGAGCCGGCTGGCCTCCGCGCCACCGCCGCGCGGCCCGTGGGACATCCTGCTCGCGCGCGCATCGCTGCATGCGCTGGTGCGCCACCTGCGCCATCACGGCGAGACGGTCGACAACCGGGCCGATCTCGAAGCGTGCATCGCCCGCGGCCTGCCGGCCGTCGACGAATGGATCGACGATTGCGTCGACGCGCTGGCACCGGCACTGCGCGCAATGCTGTGCGTGATCGATGCGCCGGTGGTCGTGCTCGACGCCGATACCGACGCGGGCCTGCTCGACGCGGTCACGACGCGCCTGCGCGCAGCGCTCGTGGCCACCGCGCCCGAAGCGCGCGGCACACCGGTACTCGTGCGCGGCACGTTCGGCGCCGACGCCGGTGCGATCGGCGCGGCCACGCTGCCAATGTTCTTCAACTTCTCTCCGCGGGCCGGCATTCTCAAGGGCGCCCGCACCGACTCGCAGGAGGTCAACCATGTCGCGATCTGAGTCGCCCCGCCCGCTGCTCGAGATGCGCGGGATCAGCAAGACGTTCCCGGCCGTGCGCGCACTCGACAACGTCAGCCTGACCGTCTATCCCGGCGAGATCCATTCGCTGATGGGCGAAAACGGCGCCGGCAAATCGACGCTGATGAAAATCCTGTCGGGCGCATACCGCGCCGACGCCGGCGGCGAGATCCTGATCGACGGCGTCCGCATCGACATCGACGGCCCGCTTGCCGCGCGCGATGCGGGCGTCGCGGTGATCTACCAGGAGCTGTGCCTGTCGCCGAATCTGACCGTCGCGGAAAACATCTACATCGGCCGCGAACTGCGGCGCGGCAACCGGCGCTGGGGCACGATCGACCGCGCGGCGATGGCGCGCGGCTGCGAGGACGTGCTCGCGCGCCTGGGCGCATCGTTCGGGCCCGACACGCTCGTCGATACGCTGTCGATCGCGGAGCAACAGCTCGTCGAGATCGCGCGCGCCGTGCACACCCGTGCGCGCATCCTCGTGATGGACGAGCCGACCACGCCGCTGTCGTCGCGCGAAACCGAGCACCTGTTCCGGCTGATCCGCCAGTTGCGCGAGGAGGGTCTCGCGATCATCTACATCAGCCACCGGATGGCGGAGATCTACGAACTGTCCGACCGTGTGTCGGTGCTGCGCGACGGCACGTACGTCGGCACGCTCGAACGCGCATCGCTGTCGGCCGAGCGTCTCGTCGCCATGATGGTCGGCCGCGACATCTCCGGCTTCTACAAGAAGGAACACGCGCCGTACGACCCCGGCCACCTGCTGCTGTCGGTACGCGACATCGCCGACGGCTCGCGTGTGCGCGGCTGCAGCCTCGACCTGCACGCGGGCGAAGTGCTTGGCATCGCGGGGCTCGTCGGCGCAGGCCGCACCGAACTCGCGCGCCTGATCTTCGGCGCCGAACCGCGCGTGCGCGGCGATGTGAAGGTGGGCGATTGCACGTTCGGCGCGCACTCGCCGCGCGACGCGATCGATGCCGGCCTCGTCTACCTGACCGAAGACCGCAAGCGCCAGGGCCTGTTCCTCGACATGAGCGTGCGCGACAACATCAACATCTCGGTCTGCAACCGCGATGCGCGGCTCGGCGCACTCGACCTCGCGCGCGGCGCCGAACGCGCGCGCGACGCCATCACGTCGCTGTCGATCCGCGTTCCCCACGCGAACGTCAACGTCGGCGCGCTGTCCGGCGGCAACCAGCAGAAGGTGCTGTTGTCGCGGCTGCTCGAGACGAAACCGCGCGTGCTGATCCTTGACGAACCGACGCGCGGCGTCGACATCGGCGCGAAATCCGAGATCTACCGGATCATCAACGAACTGGCCCGGGCCGGCGTGGGTATCATCGTGATCTCGAGCGAACTGCCGGAGATCATCGGCGTGGCCGATCGCGTACTCGTGATGCGCGAGGGCGAAATCGCCGGAGAACTCGGCGGCTACACGCAGACGCCCATCACGCAGGAAGCCATCATCGCGCTCGCCACCGGCTCGCAAGCCGAACTCGCCGACGCGCACTGAGCCTCGTCCATTTCATTCCTTTCTTACATTCAGGTTACCGAAATGATCAACCCGACCAAGCAGCGGAACCTCGCTTCCGCGACGGCCCACCCGGTCGCCAACCGTACGCCCCTGATGCGCGGCGCCGATCATCGCGCCCGCATGCAGTCGCTGATCCGCACCGCCGGCATGCTGCCGGTGCTGCTCGTGCTGTGCATCGGCTTCGGCTTCCTGACCGACGGTTTCTTCACGCTGCAGAACCTGTCGATCGTCACGCAGCAGGCGTCGATCAACATCGTGCTCGCCGCCGGCATGACCTTCGTGATCCTGACAGGCGGCATCGACCTGTCGGTCGGCTCGGTGCTCGCCGCCGCCGCCGTCGCGGCGCTGCTCGCGTCGACCATCCCGGGCTGGGGCTGGCTCGGCGTGCCGTTCGCGCTCCTCGTCGGCCTCGTGTTCGGCGCGATCAACGGCGGCCTGATCTCGTTCCTGCGCCTGCCGCCGTTCATCGTCACGCTCGGCGCGATGACGGCCGTGCGCGGCGTCGCGCGCCTGATCGGCAACGACACGACCGTGTTCAATCCGCAGTTGCCGTTCGCGTTCATCGGCAACGGCACGATCCTCGGCGTGCCGTGGCTCGTCGTGATCGCGTGCGCGGTGATCGCGATTTCGTGGTTCATCCTGCGTCGCACGGTGCTCGGAATGCGCATCTATTCGGTCGGCGGCAACCCGGAAGCCGCCCGCCTGTCGGGCATCAACGTGCGTGCGATCCAGCTGTTCGTGTATGCGGCGTCGGGCCTGCTCGCCGGCCTCGGCGCGGTGATGTCGGCCGCGCGGCTCTACGCGGCCAATGGCCTGCAGCTCGGCCAGTCGTACGAACTCGACGCGATCGCCGCGGTGATTCTCGGCGGCACGAGCTTCGTCGGCGGCGTCGGCTCGATCGTCGGCACGTTGATCGGTGCGCTGATCATCGCGGTGCTGACAAACGGCCTCGTGCTGCTCGGCGTGTCCGACATCTGGCAGTACATCATCAAGGGGCTCGTGATCATCGGCGCCGTCGCGCTCGACCGCTACCGCCAGCGCGATTCGGCGCGCACCTGAGCACCTTCCCGTCCATTCAACCTTGCGGCGCAGGCCGATCCCTGCGCCCGCTTGACAAGCAACTTCACGGAGACACAACGACATGTTCAAGCACAAAGCCGCCCTCACCGCCGCCGCCTGCGCACTCGCCTTCGGCGCTTCCGTCGCGCACGCGGCCGACAAGCCGCTCAAATCGATCGGCGTCACGGTCGGGTCGCTCGGCAACCCGTACTTCGTCACGATCGTCAAGGGCGCCGAGGCGCGCGCCAAACAGATCAACCCGAATGCGAAGGTCACGGCCGTGTCGGCCGACTACGACCTGAACAAGCAGTTCACGCAGATCGACAACTTCATCTCCGCGCACGTCGACATGATCCTGCTCAACGCAACCGATCCGAAGGCGATCGAGCCGGCGGTGAAGAAGGCGCAGGCAGCCGGCATCACGGTCGTTGCGGTCGACGTCGCGGCCGCCGGTGCGAACGCGACCGTGCAGACCAACAACGTGAAGGCCGGCGAGCTGGCATGCGACTACATCGCGAAGAAACTCAACGGCAAGGGCAACGTGATCATCGAGAATGGCCCGCAAGTGTCGGCCGTGATCGACCGCGTCAACGGCTGCAAGGCCGTGCTCGCGAAAAACGCCGGCATCAAGGTGCTGTCGAGCGACCAGGACGGCAAGGGCTCGCGTGAAGGCGGGATGAATGCGATGCAGGGCTACCTGACGCGTTTTCCGAAGCTCGATGCGGTATTCACGATCAACGACCCGCAGGCGATCGGCAGCGATCTCGCCGCGAAACAGCTGAACCGCCCGGGCATCGTGATCACGTCGGTCGACGGTGCGCCCGATATCGAAGTCGCGCTCAAGTCGAATACGCTCGTGCAGGCGTCGTCGAGCCAGGATCCGTGGGCGATGGCGCAGCAGGCCGTCAACGTCGGCTACGGCATCATGAACGGCCAGAAGCCGGCCAACCCGATGATCCTGATCGAACCGACGCTCATCACACGCGACAACGTGAAGACCTACAAGGGCTGGAGCGCGCCGCGCTGATCGCGCCGCCCGTCCGCCCGCGCAACCGGGCAGTGCCAGGCCGCATCGCAACGAGCGGCGGCCCACACTGCCCGCCTTTTCAGATCAAACGCTGCATGACCGCGCACAACGCCGCGGCACAAGGTTTCGACATGACGACGACGTTTCCCCGCCTGATCGTATTCGGCGAAGCATTGACCGATTTCATCCGCGACGACGCGCAGCACTGGCACAGCGTCGCCGGCGGCTCATGCTGGAACGTCGCGCGCGTCGGTGCGCGACTCGGCGTGCCGACGGCTTTCGCCGGCACGGTCAGCCGCGACACCTTCGGCGACGAGTTGATGCGCAAGAGCGCCGACGCCGGGCTCGACCTGCGCTTCATGCGGCAGGTCGATCGCGCGCCGCTGCTCGCGATGGTCGTGTCGAAGCAGCCGCCCCACTACTTTTTCATCGGCGAGAACAGCGCCGATCTCGCGTTCGATCCGGCGGACCTGCCCGCCGGCGCACTCGACGCGACCGAGATCGTGCACGTCGGTTCACTCGGTGTCGTGCGCGAGCCGCTCGCATCGCGCCTGATTGAAGTTGCGCAAGCTGCGCGGGCGGCCGGCAAGCGGATCTCGTTCGACCCGAACTTTCGTGCGCCGATGGCCGCGCCGTCGTATCGCGACACGCTGCGCCGGCTGGCCGGGCTCGCCGACTGGATCAAGGTCTCCGACGAGGATCTGCGCGGGCTGTTTCCCGAACTCGATGAAGCCGCCGCGCTCGCGCAACTGCGCACGTGGGCGCCCGACGCGACGATGCTCGTCACGCGCGGCGCATCCGGCATGCAGCTCCTGCATCACGACACCGTGCTGTTCCAGCCCGCGTTCCCGACCGAAGTGGCCGACACCGTCGGCTGCGGCGATGCGAGCATCGGCGGCTGGCTCGCCAGCCAGCTCGCGCGTCCCGATGCATCAGCCGCCGACCATCTGCGCTACGCAGCCGCGTGCGCGGCGGTCGCCTGTGAGCATGCCGGCGCCTATGCGCCGACGGCAGCCGAAGTGACCGGCATGATCGATCGCTCCGCCGGCGTCGTCGTTTCCCAATAACACGCGCCGACGCGCCGCCCCGTCACGCGGCGGTCGCGCCGGCGTCGCCGTCCGGCGGCATCCCGGCATGAAGCAGTTGCAGGCTCTCGTCGACGCTCAGTTCCGACATTGCGTCGTCGCGCAGCGTATCGTCGGCCGCGCGGCGCAACGCGTGCAGCGCGTGCACCTTGAGCCGCACGATCGCGAGCCGCAACCCGCGCGCCGTGCATTCGGCCGCGAACGTGCGCAACGATTCGATCGTCGTGCTGTCGATATCCGGCGTTTCCTCGAGGCTCAGCATCACGGTATGCGCATCCGGCACGGCCTTCATCAACGCACGTACACGGTTCAGCATCCGGTCCGCGTTCGCGAAGAACAGTTGCGCCTCGGGGCGAACGATCAGCACGCCCGGCACCGGCTTCGCGTCGGCATGGCTCGCCACGTCGACGAAATCATGACTGTCGCGCAACCTGCCTAACACGCTGACGTTCGGCTCGGACAGCTTGCGCAGCGTCAGCAGCAGGCTCACACCGATGGCCGCGAGCAGCCCGTGCAGCACGCCGAGCACGAGCACCGCGAGCAGCGCGGCGATCACGACGAGCCGGTCGCGATGCCAGGCCCAGTACGGCCGGAATACCGACGGATGCAGCGAGTGGCTGACCGCGAAGATCACGATCGCCGCGAGCACGGGCTCCGGCGTGCGTGCGAGCTGCGGCAGCAGCAGCCAGACGATCAGCGCAACCACGCCCGCCGCCCACAGGCCGGCAAAGCGCGATTGCGCGCCGGCCGCTTCGTTCGCCGAGGTCGCCGAATAGCCGGCGCCGACCGGCATCCCGTGCAGCAGGCCCGACAGGAGATTCGCGCAGCCGAGCGCGACGAGGTCGCGGTTCGGCGATACGCTGTCGCCATGCTTCAACGCGAAGTTGCGGATCGATCCGTACGATTCCGCGTACAGGATCAGCATCAGCGCGAACGCAAGCTCGATGGTCTGCATCCACGCGTTGCGGTCGAGGGTCGGCAGGCCGAACTCGAGATGCTTGAAATCGATATGGCCGACGATCGCGATCCCGTATCGCTGCCAGTCGATCGCATAGCCGGCCGCGATCGACAGCACGATCACGACGAGCGTCGCGGGCACGCGCGAGCTCCGCCCGAGCGCGAACAGCAACGCCAGTGCGATCGCACCGAGCACGACGCTCGCGAGATTCGCATGCGGCGCACCGGTGATCAGGTCGAGCGCGACATGCGGCGCATCGCTGTGCTGCACGGAGATCGCGAGAATCTTCGGCAACTGCTTGATGACGATCGTCAGCGCAAGGCCGAACGTGAAGCCGCGCAGCACCGGCCGCGCGACGAAGTCCGACATGCCGCCGAGGCGCGCGGCACCCGCCAGGATGAACAGCACGCCCGTCATCGCGACGAGCGCCGCCGCGAGCGCGAGCTGCGCGGCGAGCGCCATCCCCGACTCCGCCAGCACGGTCGCCGCGAGCACGGCGGCCGACGACGACGTCGACGACACGATCGCGAAGCGGCTGCTGCCGGTGAGCGCATAGACGACGAGCCCCGACAGCAATGCGATGAGACCGGCCTGCGGCGGCAGGTTCGCCAGCCCCGCGTACGCGACCGCCTCGGGGATCAACAGGCCCGCGATCGACAGGCCGGCCAGCGCATCGAGGCCGATGCGCCGCGTGGGCGGCGGCGAGGCCGCGTCGAGCGCGGCGAAATGGTCGGCATGCTGCGGGCCGGCATCGGGGCGGATCGGGGCGGTCGTCATGAGCGGGTCAGGGCTTGACGGCGATGACGCCCGACCAGCCGGGCAGATAGCGTGCATCCTGCTCATGTGCGCGATGCAGCGCGATATCGAGCGCCTTCGCAAAGTTCTTGCGGATCTGGTCGAGCGACACGTGCTGGCGCAGATAGTCGGCCCACAGGAATTCGCTGAACGGCGTCGCGTCCTTCGCATAGCCGCCCGCCGTGCGCAGCTCGCCGGCGAGGCTGCGGTACGGATCGTCCACGAGCCCCGTCAGCGCCTTCGGCAGATTCGCGTAGTCGCGGCGCGTGCCGTCCGCGCCGAACGGATGCACCCACTGGTTGTGCTCCATCATCCGCCAGAAGATCGTGTGATCGAGCCACGACAGATCCTTCAGCAGCATCGCGTTCACGCGCGCCTCGCCCTCCTCGATCAGCGCGAGGCCGAGGTGGTGATGATCGGTGATGTAGTGCAGCCCATCCGGGCCGAGCACCGCCGGGAACCAGTGCGATTCGATCGCGGCCTTGCGCGCGCGCTTGCTGAGCGCCTTCCAGTGCTTGCGCTTCGCCTTGACTTCGCGATAGCCGACCGTCATCTGCGTGGGACGCAGTTCCTCCAGCTTGACGGGAATCAGGTGAACATCGTTGCCGAGCGTCATGGTCGTACCCCATGTTGCGAAATTCCGGCAACGATACTCCTGATCGTGCGAGCCGTTAATACGTCATGACCTCGATACGCATCCGGTTGACGATCTCTGACAACCACCCGCACACGTGCGGCGCCGCGCTACGCACGCAGATCGTTGCGTTCGAGACGATGTCGAATGTAAGGAATGCCATCGTGCACGACGCTCACGCGATGCATCCCGAGCTTGCGCGCGACATTCAGCGAGCCGCCGTTGGCCTCTGCGATATCGGCGATCACGCGTGGCAGGCGCACGGTGTCGAAGGCGTGACGCACGACCGCCGCCGCGGCTTCGCTCGCGATGCCGCGCCCCCATGCCGCCCGCACCAGCCGCCAGCCGATCTCGACGTCGCGTGCGCCGCCCGCATAGTCGGGAATCAGCAGGATCCAGCCGATGAACGCATCGGGCGCGGCCTTCTCGAAGATCGACCAGTAGCCGAGGCCCGGCGGATAGTCGCGCGTGATCCGGTGCGTGACGAAGCGCCGATGCTCGACGGGATCGTGCCACGGGCCCGCGATGTGTCGCGTGACCTCGGGATCGCGATCCATCGCAAGGCACGCATCGAGGTCGGCCAGCACACGCGGACGCAGCCACAGCCGGTCAGTTTCGAGCACGGGCAGCGTGGCGGCGGAACGTTCGGTCATCGGGACTCCTGATTCGGTGACGATGCGCAGCGGGCGCATTACAAAACAGATACAAACAGCCTTCCGGAATGATACAGACGCCCGCCGCCTGTTTCGTGCGACGGCGTTTCCCATTCCGAAACAGTCCATTTCCTAGGGATTATTCCTGATTCGACGTTATCGCGCCCCACATCGTCCGGCGCCGAGGCCTACACTCGATCCATGCCCCCCGCACCGCGCGCAAGCCGGCCGGCATCCGCATGCACATCATGAGCGCGCAAGCCAACGAGGAGACCTCGGACATGAGCTGGACCCGCGAACAACGCAACGTCACGATCGCCGCCTACCTCGGCTGGACACTCGATGCGTTCGATTTCTTCCTGATGGTCTTCGTGCTGAAGGACATCGCCGCCGAATTCGGATCGACAATTCCCGCCGTCGCGTTCGCGCTCACACTGACGCTCGCGATGCGACCGCTCGGCGCACTGATCTTCGGCCGGCTCGCCGATCGCTTCGGCCGCCGCCCGACGCTGATGGTCAACATCGCGTGCTACTCGCTGCTCGAACTCGCATCGGGTTTCGCGCCGAGCCTGACCGCGCTGCTCGTGCTGCGCGCGTTGTTCGGCGTCGCGATGGGCGGCGAATGGGGTGTCGGCTCGGCACTGACGATGGAAACCGTCCCGACCCATGCGCGCGGCTTCGTGTCGGGGCTGCTGCAGGCCGGCTATCCGAGCGGCTACCTGCTCGCGTCCGTCGTGTTCGGCCTGTTCTACCAGTACATCGGCTGGCGCGGGATGTTCATGGTCGGCGTGCTGCCCGCGCTGCTCGTGCTGTACGTGCGTGCTCACGTGCCCGAATCGCCGGCATGGAAACAGATGGAGAAGCGCCAGCGCCCGAGCCTTGGCACCACGTTGCAGCAGAACTGGAAGCTCACGATCTACGCGATCGTGCTGATGACCGCGTTCAACTTCTTCTCGCACGGCACGCAGGATCTCTATCCGACGTTCCTGCGCGAACAGCATCACTTCGATCCGCATACCGTGTCGTGGATCACGATCGTGCTGAACATCGGCGCCATTGTCGGCGGCCTGTCGTTCGGCGCGATCTCGGAGCGGATCGGCCGACGTCGCGCCATCTTCATCGCTGCGTTGATCGCCCTGCCCGTGCTGCCGCTGTGGGCGTTCTCGAGCGGCCCGGTTGCCCTCGCCGCCGGAGCGTTCCTGATGCAGATCTCGGTGCAGGGGGCGTGGGGCGTGATCCCGGTTCACCTGAACGAGATCTCGCCCGACGAGATCCGCGCGACCTTCCCCGGCGTTGTCTACCAGCTCGGCAACCTGCTCGCGTCGGGTAACGCGACGATGCAGGCCTCGCTCGCCGTTTCGAACCACAACAATTACAGCTTCGCACTCTCGCTCGTGGCCGGCATCGTGGCCGTCGTGATCGCCGTGCTGATCCTGTTCAGCCGCGAGCGGCGCGGCATCGACATGACGCAATCGGTCAATACGCGTAGCGCGGTCACCTGAAGCCGCGCATTGCCGCACCGCATCATCGCGCGTGCCCCGTCCTGTCGAGGGCACGCACGATACTTTCCGCATTCGCACATCGAACTAGAGGAATTTGTCCAGATTCCCCGCTTGCCCGCTGCGTCCGCGATTTTTTATCTTAATAAAAACGGCTGTTTGAATCAGACAAACAAATCACCAGTTCGCGGCCGGGCAACCGGCATGGGAGGCGGGACATGGCAGTAAGTCAGGAGGGACGGCCATCCGCGGGACGGCCGTCCGGGGCACGGTCATCCGGCACGCGGCAGACCGGCGGGACGAAGGCGCGCATCCTCGATGCGGCCGAGGACCTGTTCATCGAGCATGGCTTCGAGGCGATGTCGATGCGCCAGATTACGTCGCGCGCGGCGGTCAACCTCGCCGCGGTCAACTACCACTTCGGCAGCAAGGAAGCGCTGATCCACGCGATGCTGTCGCGCCGGCTCGACCAGCTCAACCAGGAACGCCTCGGCATCCTCGACCGCTTCGATGCGCAGCTCGGCACGCACATTACCTGCGAGCACGTGCTCGGCGCGATGTTCATTCCCGCGCTGAAGGCATCGCGCGATCCCGAGCGCGGCGGGCCCGGGTTCCTGCGGCTGATCGGCCGTGCGTACACCGATCCGTCGCCGTTCGTGCGCAACTTCCTGACCGCGCACTACGCGAGCGTCGCAGGTCGCTTCTTCGATGCGTTCCAGCGCGCATTGCCGCACCTGCCGCGCACGGAGCTCGGCTGGCGTCTGCACTTCGCGATCGGCGCGCTGTCCGGCGCGCTCGCGGGCGCTGAAACGGAAAGCCTGATCGACGAATTCTCGCAAGGGCGCACGATGAACGACGTGCAGATGATCGCGCGGCTGTCGTCGCTGATCGTCGCCGCGCTGAAAGCGCCGATGCCCGACAGTGCGCAACTGTCGATCTTCGCGGCCGTGCTCGACGACGCGGGCGCGAGCGAAGCGTTCGGGCTGCCGCAGTCGGCTGCGACCACCGTCGACACGGCAACGCTGCATTCCACGAACTGAGCGCGCGAGGCCACGCGCGGCTTCCTGTTCACGATTTGATTGAAACGCGCGGTCGCGCGGGGCGTCGAGGCGCCCCGTCGATCGACCGTGCGACATACGGCAAGGGCCGGCGCTGAAACGTCCGCCCTCGCCGAGAGCAAAGAACGGAGACTCGTCATGTCATCTTCCGCAGCAACCGCAGCAGCCCAGGTTCCGCCGAACACCGACGGCATCTGGTACGCGTCATACCCGCCCGGCGTCCCGCACGACATCGACGTCACGCAATACGCATCGCTCGTGCAGTTCTTCGACGAATGCACGAGCCGCTTCGCCGAGCGCGTCGCCTACGTGAGCGCAGGCGCATCGATGACCTATCGCACGCTCGCGCAGAAAGTCGACGCGTTCGCGTCGTACCTGCAAAGCATCGGCGTCAAGCCCGGCGACCGCGTCGCGATCATGCTGCCGAACACGTTCCAGTACCCGGTCGCGCTGTTCGGCACGCTGAAAGCCGGCGCGATCGTGGTCAACGTCAATCCGCTCTACACCGTGCGCGAACTCGCGCACCAGCTGAAGGACAGCGGCGCGCAGACGATCGTCGTGTTCGAGAATTTCGCGCGCACGCTGCAGGACGCGCTGCCGGAAACGCAGGTGAAGAACATCGTCGTCACCGCACTCGGCGACCTGCTCGCCGACGGCTTCAATGCGAAGGGACGCCTGATCAATTTCGTGCTGAAGCACGTGAAGAAGCTCGTGCCGGCCTACCACCTGCCGCAGGCCGTCCGGCTGCGCTCCGCCCTCGCGCTCGGCGCGCGCGGCAAGCCGCAGCCCATGCAGATCACGCGCGACGACCTCGCGTTCCTGCAATACACGGGCGGCACGACCGGCGTCGCGAAAGGCGCGATGCTCACGCACGGCAACCTGATTGCGAACCTGCTGCAGGCGAAGGCCTGGATCGCCGACCAGGTATCGGGCGACGTCGAAACCGTGCTCACGCCGCTGCCGCTGTATCACATCTATTCGCTGACGGTGAACGCATTCATCTTCATGGGGCTCGGCGGGCGCAACATCCTGATCGCCAACCCGCGCGACATGACGATGGTGATGAAGATCATCCGCAACGAGACGTTCACCGGGATCACCGGCATCAACACGCTATACAACGCGTTCCTCGACAACGAAGAATTCCGCAAGCGGGATTTCTCGAAGCTGAAGCTCGCCATGGCCGGCGGGATGGCGATGCAGCGCGCAGTCGCGGAGCGCTTCCAGCAGGTGACGGGCCGGCCGGTCGTCGAAGGCTATGGCCTGACCGAATGCTCGCCGATCGTCACGATGAACCCCGTGGACCTGAACGACATGGCCGCGTTCAGCGGTTCGATCGGCCTGCCCGCGCCGTCCACCGTCGTGCGCTTTCGTCGCGAGGACGGCACCTGGGCGTCCGTCGGCGAGCCAGGCGAGCTGTGCGTGCAGGGTCCGCAGGTGATGCGCGGCTACTGGCAGCGCCCCGACGAAACGGCCAAGGTGATCGACGCCGACGGCTGGCTCGGCACCGGCGACATCGGCGTGATGGACGAACGCGGCTTCATTCGCCTGATCGACCGCAAGAAGGACATGATCCTCGTGTCGGGCTTCAACGTGTATCCGAACGAAATCGAGGAAGTGCTCGTGATGCATCCGGGCATCAGCGAAGCCGCGGCGATCGGCATTCCCGACGAGGTACAGGGCGAACGGATCAAGGTGTTCGTCGTGCGCCGCGACCCGTCGTTGACGGTCGACGACGTGCTCGCGCACTGCCGCAAGAACCTGACCGGCTACAAGATGCCGAAATTCGTCGAATTCCGCGACGCGTTGCCGCAGACCAACGTCGGCAAGATCCTGCGCCGCGCGTTGCGCGACGAGGAACTCGCCAAAATCAAGGCCGCGAAGCAAGGCTGAACGATCCATCGCCCCCGGAGACGCCGTCGATGAACGAAGGAAAGAAGCGCCACGCACGGCATGCCGCCGCCGTGGCCGTCGCCTGCCTGTTGTCGCTCGTACAGGCAGGCCTGCATGCACAGGAAACGGCCGACGCCGCGAGTGCGGCGGCGGGCGTCACGCTGCCGGTGGAACTCGCGAAAGTCACGCGCGAGCCGGTCGCGCAGCAGGCGCGCTGGCTGCGCACGGCCGCGCAGCGCGGCACGCTCGCGCAGCTCGACGACGCGACGCTCACCGCGCTCTTCAAGGCACTCGATCCGCTCGCCGTGCCGCTCTATATCCGCAACGGCCCAAACGGCTATCCGTCCTACCAGTTCACGATGGTGCGCCAGGAGCGCATCAGCGGAAAATGGTCCGAGACACCCGACCGCATGCTCGTGAAGACCACCCGCGAGCCGCTGCGCGTCTATGCGAAATGGCTGCCGGGCGGCGCGCATGCCGGCCAGGAGACCATCTACGACACGACGCAGCGCAAGGACGAGATGTACGGCCACCTCGGCGGCCTGCTCGGCAAGATTCCGCTGTGGACGGCAATCGACGGCGCACTCGCGCGCGCCCAGTCGAATCACCAGGTGAAGGATCTCGGCACCGAGTTCATTACGAACCTGTACCTGACCGAAGGGAAAAAATACGTGGAAGCCGGCGTGCAACGGCCGACCGATGTTGAAGCCAGGACGATCAACGGCGTGCGGGTCGTCGCGCTCACCTACGAAACGCCGACCGGCCGGCCGCAGTTCTACGCGAAAAAGGAAGTCCTGGGGCTCGATCTGCACGCGCCCTATTTCCGGACCGTCGAGTCCTATGACAACGACGGCAAGATCTTCGAGCGGATCGTCATCGAGAAAATCGCGCCAGCGACGCTCGACGACACCGCATTCGACCCGAAAAACCCTGACTACGCGTTCTGATGCGCGCCGGCAGGGCCGACCTCGGGCTCAATCGTCATCGTCGTCGCCATGGTAGTCGTATCCCTAGCCCGGATAGGCGACCACGGCCGGCTGCGGCGCTACATAGACCGGTGCCGGCTCGACATAGACCGGTGCGGCCGGTACGCTGGCGCCGGCTGACAGGTCGACATGCCCCGCCATCGCACTGCCGGAGGTCGACAACGCCACGCGCCCGACTCACCCTGTCCATCGCCTCTTGTTCATGTTCTGAATCCCTGATATGCACCGTCCCGCCCGGCTCGCGCAACCAAACCAATGTAAGCGTCGCGCGCGAACCAAGGTGATACGGCACGGCGAGCGCCGTAGCGCGGCCTAGCGAAATGGCATTAGCCGTTTGGCCGAATCGCGAAAATGCGTGGGAACGTCTATAGTGGGTTACGGTTCGACACAATCACGACTTCGCGCTCCCCGATCGAACAGGGTAGAATCCCGCCAAACACCTTGTGGACGAACACGCCACACACACGCACAACATATTCTCTGACGCAGGCTCCTGCCGCACCTCAATGGCCAATCCCGCAGAATCCCATCCGCAAAACGACTTCATCAATTCGGCGCGCAAGGAACGTAAGCGCGTTGAAATCTATCTCGTCAACGGCATTCGTCTGACGGGGTGTATCGAGTCGTTCGACCAGTACCTGGTGATGCTGCGCACCCCTGTGGGTCTGCAAGGCATCTACAAGCGCGCGATTTCCACGATCCAGCTCGACACGGGCGGCTCGCGCCCGGGCGGCAGCGGCCCCCGCGGGCCGCGCACCGGCGGGCGCCCCGGCGGCCGTGAAGGCGGCGGTCACAGCCCGTACGGCTCGCACGGCGGCCCGCGTGAATCGCGCGGCGACGGCGGCTACGGCTCCCGCGAACCGCGTGAAGGCTATGGCTCGCGTGAGCCGCGCGAAGGCTACGGTGCCCCGCGCGAACCCCGTGAACCGCGCGAAAGCTACGGCGCGCCGCGCGACACCGGCGACGCATCCGGCAACGCATCGCCGTCGGATTCCCGCGGCGGCAACGGGCCGGTCATCGTGACGCGCCGCCGGCGAATCGTGCCGGACGGCCAGTAAAGCAAAAGGGCAAGCCAAAAACCGGCTTGCCCTTTTTACTTGTGCGGCCGGCGCGGCATGTCGCCGCACCGCCGCCGGGTTCAGCGTGCCGTCGCCGGCAGGCCCGCATCGGCCTCGCGCTGCAACGAACGCACCTGCTGCTGCAACGCACGCAGTTGCGATTGAAGCTCGGCCTGCTGCGCCTGCAATGCGGCCGTCTCGTTGCGTACGCTCTTCTGGCGATCCGCGACCGCCGCCTGCTGCTGGCGTGCGATCGAGATATCGGCCTGCAGACGCCGCGCGCGATCCTGCGTGACTTCGATCTGCTTGTCCATTTGCGCCTTCTGCGATTCCAGCTTCGCTGCCCGCAGTTCGTTCACGGCCAGCCGCTCCGCCTGGCGCGAGAAATCGCGATAGATCGCTTCCGCACGCGTTTCGTCGTAAGTCTTGATGACGCGCCAGAACGCCTTCTGCTGGAACAGCGCGACGAAGTACGCACCGTCCTTCACGTTGAACAGCAGGCTTGCGCCGTAGCTGCCGTTGTAGCTCGTGCGCATTTCCGTCAGCGTGTGCGCCTGGATCTGGCGCTGCAAGTCGTCGACCGTGCTCGGCCCCGTCGACTCACCCGCCTGCGGCTGCACCGATGTCTGCGAATCGATTACCGGAATCGCCGCCACCGGCGCCGACGCCTGCTGTACTGCCGGCGAACCGCTGTCCGCCAGACTTTGCGCGTATGCGCCCTGCATGCCTCCCACCACGGCGAGCAACACGCACGCCCTTCCCAACCCCGTCATATGGCTCATGAAGTTCTATTCCCGCCCGAGTCGTTGTAATTCAGCGCGATTTTATCTCATTAATTACTCACTTTCGCGGGTCTCGGGCTCCTCGTCGAAGATCTGGTATTTGCGCATTTTTTCCCACAGTACCTTGCGGCTGATGCCGAGCTGCTGCGCCGTATCCTGACGCCGCCAGCCGTTTGCGTCGAGCGCCGCGATGACGCGGTTGCGCTCGTTCATGTCCCACTTGCTGCGGTCGACGAAGACCTCGGCCGCGCTTTCCGCCGGTACCGGCTGCGCCGAATTGCGTGCATGCGCGATCAGCCGCTGCAGCCGCGCGGCATCCCACCCGCCCGTCTGCCGTACCGTCACGCCGACACGCTCGGCGAGGTTGCGCAGTTCGCGCACGTTGCCGGGAAAATAGCTGTCCGCGACCGAATCCGTCAGCCAGTACGGCAGATCGGACAACTGAGCGAGCCGCTCCTCGCCGACGACCTGCGCGACGAATGACTTGAACAGCGCGATCTTGTCGACGGCGCCGCGCTCCTCCAGCGACGGAATGTTCAGCTCGATCACCGCGAGCCGGTAGTAGAGATCGGCGCGGAACAGGCCATCCTTCACGAGTTGCGGCAGCTTCTTGTTGCTTGCAGCGACCAGGCGGAAATCGACCTTGACCGGCGTCGTCGCACCGACGCGCAGTACCGCGCCATCCTCGAGCACGCGCAGCAGCTTGACCTGCTGGTACAGCGGCAGATCGCCGACTTCGTCGAGGAACAGCGTGCCGCCGCCCGCCTGCTCGAAATAGCCTTTATGCGCAACAACCGCACCCGTGAACGATCCCTTCGCATGACCGAAGAACAGCGATTCGAACAGGCCATCGGGAATCGCGCCGCAGTTCACCGGCACGAATTCGCCGTGCCGATAGCGCGAGTGCTTGTCGTGCAGCAGTTGCGCGATGCGCTCCTTGCCGACGCCGGTTTCGCCGTGCAGCAGCACGTTGGTGTCGCAGTCGGCGAACGTATCGACTTCGTGCAGGAGCGCCTGCATCGATTCCGAGTGCGCGACGAGTTCGGACGGTTGCGACGTTTCGGCCGTATGCGCACGCAGCTGCGTGACGAGCTTGCCGATCATGCCGCGCAGTTCGGCGCAGGTGAAGTCGAGCGGCAGGATATGCGAATACTCGGGCGGATACTGCGACGCGTCGTGGTCGCGCGCCGCGCCGACCCAGACGACCGGCATGCCGATGTTGGCCTGCCAGTCGCGCAGGAATGCCGCGCCGGTTTCGATCATCGACACGCTGATGATCGCCAGCGATGGCCGCAATGCGGCGCGCTCGGGCGAGACTTCCGCGTTGTCGGCACGGATCACTTCGACGTCGAAGCTCGCCATGCATCGGGCGACACGGTCGACAATGTCCGCCTTGCCTTCCCAGACGTACAGGTCGAGCTCTTCGATTGCGGGCGTGGTTCTCATCGGGTGGTCTTGCTTCTCTAATTGCTGACTGTTTGCGCGACGCCGCAGGTCAGCGACATCTGATGCACCGTGGCGGCACCGAGCTGGACGCCGAGCAGGTCCAGCAGCGGATCGATGATACCGTCAAGCGCGGTCAACAGCGGGCTCAGAACGGTGGTCAGGACCGACAACAGCGACGAAATGAAATCCGGCGTGATCGTGACAGAGATGAGCCCGAACAGCAGACTCACGGTCGGCGTGATCTGGGCATTTTTCAGGCCCGCAAGCGCGTTGTTCACGGCCGAACCCAGCGCATTCGTGTTGGTCGTCCAGTAGTACGACGGATCGCTGCCGCCGCGCCCGTAGAATGTATTGGTCGCCGGACTGCCGGCCAGATTCACCGACACGTTGGAAACGGTTGCGGACACCTCGACGGCGCCTGCCAGAACCAGGACATCAAGCACCTTCGCGGGCGACGTGCAGCTGTAGTTCGCCGGCAGGTTCAGCAGGTTGCCGGACGTGAGTGGCGGCTGGCCAATGCAGAGATTGGCGACGCTCGGCTGCGCGGAAATCGTCGCGGAATTTGGTGACGTCAGGCAGTTGGTCGACAGCAGCGTCGCGCTACCGGCACCCAGTTGCACGTAAAGCGGCAGATACACGTTCGCGGACACCACGACCGGCAGCGGATTCACGCCCAGGTTGACGACGAGGTACAGGCCGACCTGCGCGTTCGTCGCGACCGTCCGCCACGCACCGTTCTTGTCCTTCCCGCCTTCACCGACCGCGATGGTCGGCGGGCTGATGACCTGCGCCTGCAGTTGGACGATCGACACCGAGTTGCCGTTCGGCAGCGTCAGCGGGACATTGGCGCCGATCACCACGCCCGGCTTGCCGGCCTGCGAAATCTGCGCCATCGCCATCACGAGATCGAGCACGTTCACGGTCGCATCGGCCGCCGCCTGCGTGTTCGCGAGGCCCAGCGTCAGCAGCGACGTGGCACCCTGTCCGGTCAGGCTCGCGACCTTGAGCGTCGTGTTGCTGAGCAGGCTCAGATTGGCGAGGGTGTTCAGTGCGCCGGCTGCGCTGGACTGCACGGTCGCGCCCAGCGTGGTCGTCTTGTTGACGGCCGCCACCGTCGCGTTCAGCAGGGTGCCGACCGACGCGTTGGCATTGACCAGCCCGCCGATCGTACCGTTGCCGACCGACAGCGACTGCAGCGCGACGGCGATGTCGCCGAGCTTGACGTTCGCGCAGGCTAGCCCCTGGTAGGACACGAGATTGAGGTTCAGCGGCGTGCCGCCTTGCCCCTGCAGCAGCGAGCCCAGCAGCGCGTTCACCAGACCGGGGTTCCCGCTCGGCACGCCCGAGCAGCCGACACCGCCCACCGCGGCCAGTGTCGCGCCGATCGAAAAGGTATCGATGTTGGTTGCCTTCGCGGTCGACGTTGCGGTCACGGTACGGGTCGGCCCGAAGAAGAAATACGGCAGCGTCTTGGTGACCGTCACGCGCACCGCATTCAATTGAGTTGCAAGCGGTACCGTCGTCTTCGACGAATAGAAGGCGCTCGCCGTCCCGGTTGCCGAAGGTGCCCAATAGCCGCAGTCAGCCGACAGCGACGTGGTACCGCTACCGTCCAGCGTGAAGCCGTTCGTCGTGGCGTTGCTCGTGGCCACGGAGGTCACGTTCGTACACGTGTCGTCCAGCTTCTGAACCGCGGCGAGCGCGGCAAGATCGGCCACGCGCTGCATGTCGCGGCGCGTGAAAAAGACGTTGCCGATATCGATCGAACCGAGAATCACCATCGACAGCAGTATCCACACTGCCGCCGTGACGACGACCGAACCCCGCTGCCGCCGCGGCGATGCGCGACCTTGTCCGGCCATCCGATTCGATGCATGTCGAGCAGTGCTCATCGCGGCTCCGCTCAATACGATTGCGATGAACTCTGCCCGCCGGATGATCCGTTGCCGTTCGCGTTGACCGGCGACCCCATCGATTCCGGAATCTTGTGCTTGAACGATTCGAGATAGCGTTGATAGGAGAGTGACGCGGTATCGCCCAGTACCGGCAACGCCGGTCCGGCCGCACGTCCGTCACGCTGGAATGCAAGCAGCGCGTTCGTTGCATGACCGATTTCCGATGCGTTAGGCGCCGCCTGATCGCTATACGCCGCAGATGCGGCCCCCATGAGTACGAGAAGCACGACACCCTGGCACACACGTGCCACGCGACCGGGATTCTTGTTGTTCGTCATGTCAGTTTCCCCAATGCCTTTTTCATTGTGCAAACCGCTGCAACAGCGGCGCAGTCGGATCGAATCCCTGGATGTTCGCCACCGGCGACGGCCGCTTCGCGACATCCGAGCCCGACACGTCGACCACGCTCCCCGAACCGATCGGCGTCGATACCGAAGCCGGTGCCTGGGTCGCACGACGCCACGTGTGTGCCGCCGCGGCGATCTTCGTCGCGTCGTTGCGGATGTCGTTGCGAACGTCCATCGACAGCTTCTGCTGCGCCATCAGCTTCTGCGCATCGCGGGTCCGACCGGATGCGAGCAGGTATAGCACCAAGTTACTGATGATCTTTGGATTGTTCTGGTCAAGCTCCGCGGCCTTCATCAGCGGAATGCGCGCCCCCTCAACATCACCGCAGCGCAGCTTCGCGTAAGCGAGATCGGAAAGCGTCGACGCATCGGTCGGCGCCAGCACGCTTGCCTGCGACAGCGCCTGCGCGGCACGCGGAAAATCGCCCGCCCCGCCGGCAATCAGCCCGAGCCCACGATAGCCGCGTGCGGCAAGCGTCGTGTTGAGCAACTGCGTATAGACCGCCGTGCTTGCGGCGGGCTGGTCCGTCATGCGCAATGCATCGGCGCGCAGCAGGATCGTTTGCGGCGATGCGCCGTACTGTTTTTCGTATGCGTCGATATGAGCCAGCGACGCGTAATACAGCCCTTGCGACTGCATCCGCTCGATCAGGCCAAGATACATGCCCGGCGTATCTGGCGCCGCCTGCTTCTGCGCCGCCGCGTCCATCAATGCCGCGCGCTCGGCCTGCGGACCGACGCCGTACCCGCTTTCCTTGAACGCCGAGCATCCGCCAAGCAGGCCCACCATCGCCAGCACGCCGGCCACTTTCACGATTTCATCGATGCGTCTCATCTTGCTTCCTTTACGTCCCGGCATCAGGGTTGCGCCTGGCTCAGCGCGCGCAACACCGAGATCATTCCCGGTCCGGCCGTCACGATCAGCAGCGCCGGCAGCAGAGTCAGGATCATCACGCCCGTCATCTTCACCGTCAGCTTGCCGATCCGTTCGCGCAACATCGCGCGGCGGGCCTCGCGCAACCGGTCGCCGAACTGCTTGAGCGGCTCCTGTACCGCGCCACCGTGTTTGTCGACCTGGATCAGCAAGCGCACGATCGCACGCAGATCCTCGTTCTCGAAACTGGACGACAGCCGCTGCAGCGATTGCTCGCGCGTCCGGCCGGCAGCGAATTGCCGCTGGGCGATTTCCATTTCCAGCGACAGTACGGGCATCATCCCCTTGAAGTCGTTCGTCAGGACCTGGATGCTCTGGTCGAGCGACAACCCGACGCCCTGCAGCAAGCGAAGCATGTCGACCAGCAGCGGCAATTCGTCGATCACCGATTGCCGGCGCCGCGCAGCACGACGTCGCAGGTAGAGCTTCGGCAACATGAAGCCGGTGACGAGCGCTATGCCCCCGCCGGCCCGCCATTGCGCGCCGGTCAGTTGCGAGCCCATCAGCACGAGGAAAAGCAACGGCACGGCGATCGCGCAAGCGAGCCGCGCGCTCAGGAACAGCCCACGGGTGCGCGTGTCGGCGTAGCCGCACTGCTCCAGCAGGAGCCGATCTTCGTCGGCGACGAGATACCGGCCCAGGCGCGTATCCAGCAAGTGCGTCCCGATCATCGACAGGCGGTCCAGCCATTGCATGACGAACGACGGCCTGGCACCCGCATCCCGCCCGACCGGGTTCTGCCGGGATTCACCGGACTCCTGTGCGGCCCGTGCACCTGTTGCCTCCAGCGTCGCGGAGCGCCGCTCGAGCGCACTGGCCAGCGTGCGATCGCTGCGTGTCTGCGCACTCGCGCGGCGCACCGCGAGCAGTGCCAGCAGCACGACGCCGAATGCGCCGAGAGCCAGTGCGAGCGAACCGAGTTGATTGGCTGTCATGCCGTCACCTGAGTTTGGCCATGTGGTACAACCAGATCCCGCCCGCGAACTGCAGCATGAAGGCGATGAACAACAGCTGGCGACCCGTGTAGTCGTTCCACATCGACTGGAGATAGAGCGGATTCGTCGCGATCACGAAGCTGCCGATCGCGATCGGCAACATGACCAGCACCCACGCGGACAACCGCGTTTCCGACGACATCGCCGCCAACTCCCGCTCGGCTTGCTCGAGGTCGCGCATGAACGTCGACATGCGGTCGAGCATGACGTCGGCGCGGCCGCCGTACCGGACCGAGAGCCGCAGCACCGAACCGACCAGCTCGAACTCCTTGGTCTGATAGACGCTTGCGATATGCCCCATCGCACGATCGATCTCGACCCCCGTGCGCAACATCCGCGATACGTGGTCCAGACAACCGCGCAACGGCGCCTCCGTAGTCAGCAGCGCAGCCTGGAACGCCGCCGGCACGCTGTTGCCGAGCGTCACGAGACGTACGATGCCGTCGAGGAATGACGGTAACTGGCGAACGATGGTCAGGCGCCTCCGCTGAATGCGGGACACGAGCCAGAACACGAGCAGCGACGCGCCGCACACGAGCGCGGCGACGCAAGCGAGCCAGCCGCCCCGGTCGCCCGCGACGAGCCCGATCGCGACCAATCCCAGCAGCGCGAGAAGCGCCTTGCCGCGTGCATCTTCGATCCCTGCACGACTCGCCACGTTGGCGAGGTATTCCGTACCGACCTCGCGCCAGTGTGCCCAGCGCGAAGCCGGCGTGGCGGATTGCGCGCGAGCCGCGCCGGGCGCCGACGCGACGTTCGGAGCCGGTCTCGCGTCCCGCTGAATCGCACCCGCCGCCCGCGCAGCCGGCTCGATGCGGCTATCGATGAAGCGCTGCACGTCGGCGCGGCCGCGTTTCACCTCGCCATGCCGCCACAGCATCAACGCGACGGCAACGCAAAGGAGTGCCATTGCAAGCGCGCCTGCCATCAGGCTAGACATTGAAACCCCCGCCCCCACGGCCGAATCCGCCACCGAAACCACCGCCGCCACCGCCGAAGCCGGCGGCCTGCAGCGACTGACGGAAACGCGCGAGCTTCGGCGAATGCGGATGAATGCCGAGCGACTCCCAGTTGTCGACCTCTTCGCCCTCGGGCGTCACGCGCGCCTCGTAGCGATACAGTTCCTGGGTCGCGATGATGTTGTCCGACAGCCCGGTCACTTCGGTGATCGAAAGAATCCGGCGCCGGCCGTTCGATAGTCGGCCGATCTGCACGATGAAGTCGATGGCATTCGCGATCTGCCGGCGCAGGCTCGATTCCGTTCCCTGGAAACCCGCAAAACCAGCCAGCATCTCGAGACGATACAGGCACTCGCGCGGCGAACTGGCGTGCACGGTACCCATCGATCCGTCGTGCCCTGTATTCATCGCCTGCAGCATCTCGAGCACCTCGCCACCGCGTACTTCGCCGACGATGATACGATCCGGCCGCATCCGCAGCGTATTGCGCAGCAGGTCGCGGATCGTCACGACGCCGTTGCCGTCGAAACCGCCCGGACGGCTTTCGAGCCGCACGACATGGGGATGATTCAACGAAAGTTCGGCCGTGTCCTCGATCGTCACGACCCGCTCGTGCTCAGGAACGTGAAACGCGAGCGCGTTGAGCAGCGATGTCTTGCCGGAACTCGTGCCACCGGACACGAGGATGTTGCAGCGCGCCTCGACCGCTGCTTCCAGCAACGTACCGATTTCCGTATTGAACGTGCCGTTGGCGAGCAGGTCGGCCGGTTTCAGCGGATCCTTGCGGAATTTCCGGATCGATACGACCGGCCCGTCGATCGACAGCGGCTCGATCACGACGTTGACGCGCCCGCCGTCCGGCAACCGCGCGTCAACCATCGGGTTCGATTCGTCGAGACGTCGGCCAATCGGCGCGAGGATACGGCGCACGATCCTCAGCAGGTGCGCGTTGTCGGTGAAACGGATCGGCAGCTTCGCCAAGATGCCGTGGCGCGACACGTAGATGTCGTTGTAGCCGTTGATCAGGATATCCTCGACGTGCGGATCGGCGAGCAGGTCCTCGATCGGACCGAACCCGGCGAGCTCTTTCGTCAGCGCCTCCGCAATCGCCCTGACCTCGGTCTCGTTCAGGGGAATGCGCCTCAGACGCACGAAGCTATCGATTTCCAGATCGACGAACTGGTTGATCGCTTGGCGCGACCAACGACCGAATTCGGCGCCGAGTTCCTCGATGCGCGTCAGCAGATGCTCGTGCGCGGCATTCTTGATGTCGTGAAACTGCTGCGACTGGGAGAACGGCGCTGCGCCGTCGGCAAATTGGATGTCGTGTGCCATCGCTTACGATCGCCTGGACGAAGGTTGAATAAAACGCTTCAGGGCGGACAGGCCCAATGCGCTGCGCTGGCCCGCGGAGGCCGGGCCGGCCAGTCGATCTGCGAGCGGCTCGAGGGCACGCACATACGGATCGCGTTCGGCCGTGTCGACGATCAGCCGCCCCTGGTTGGCCGCTTGGCCGATTGCAACGCGACGCGCCGGTAGCGTCGCCAGATGCGAAATGCCGAGCCGCTCGGCAATCTGGGCTGGCGTCAGGCTCAGCGTCGCGTCGTACTGGTTGACGACGAGACGAATCTTGCCGATGTCGACGCCCGCATCGCGCAGCCCTTCCAGCAGGTCGACCGCCGAGACGATCGACGCGACGCCCTGGTCGCACACGAGCCACGCTTCGTCGGCCACCGCAGTGATCTGCGCGACGAACTCATGATTCGTGAATCCGCCGAGATCGATGATCTGCTGATCGAAGAACGCCCGCAGCCGGTTCAACAGGCCAACGCACGCGGCGTACGACACGTCGCGCAGATCGGCGAGATTGGGCGGCAACGTGGTCAGCGCGACGCCGCTCGCGTGGCGCGTCAGCGCGGTGTTGACGAACGTCCGGTCGATGCGCCGCAGGTTGCGCACGGCTTCGACGAAATGGAAATCGCAGCGTGTGTTGAGGAATAGCGCACTGTCTCCCGCCGGAAGCCCGAGATCGACAAGTGCCGTCTGCCGCGCGTGAGGCGCGGCGACTCCGAACGCAGGCGTGCCTCCATCCAGGTCGCCCGAGCCCGCTCGCTTGTGCAGCCACACGGACAGATTCGCGGCGAGCGTGCTGACGCCCATCCCCGCACGAGCGCCGAGCAACGTGACGAGTTTGCCGTGCCGGTTGGCCGGCTCGGTGCCGGTGTGCTCCAGCAACCCTCGGGTGATCCGCAATGCATCCTCTGCACTCCCGGATACGTCGATGAAATCGCGTACTCCGGCGCGCAGTGCGGCAAGCGCGCTTTCCGGCTCCGAGAGTGTGCCGAGCGCGACGACCGGCAGGCCCGGATGGGCGAGCCGTACGGCAGCTGCGGCAACGCTCGCCGCGCTGTGCGCCCGGGAAAAATCGATGAATACGATCGCAGGATTGAGCCCCGTGATGCGCTGGCTCAACGCGCCCGGTTCGAGCGACAAGGCTTCCACCGTGCCGGCCGACACGAGTGTCTCGCCCAGCCAGCGGGCATGTTCGTCCTGCTGCGATGCGCACACGAAATAATCGGTCACGGCAGGCTCAGCCAACGATAGGGTTCTCGCGTTCATGGTGAACACCCCCGGTTACATATCGCGCGACATCTCGTCCCGCATTCATTTCGAAAATCCGGGCGCTGCATCGGGTGATGCGATACCGCCAAGATACGACCGCCACACCGGTCCATCGCGCTGTTCGGACAGTTCACCCGGCGTGGTGGGCAACGGCGCGCCCTTCGCGATCGGCGCAACGAGATGCGGCGTCACGATGATCACCAGTTCCTTGTCGTTCTGCTGATAGTTCAGCGACTTGAAGAAGGCGCCGATGATCGGCAGGTCGCCAAGAACCGGCACCTTGTTGATGTTCGACATCGTTTCGCGGTCGATCAGGCCGCCGATCACGAAGCTCTCCCCGTCGCCGAGCTCGACCGTGGTGTCGGCGCGGCGAGTCGTGATCGCCGGGACCGAGACACTGTTGATCGTGACGCCATGCTGAAAGTCGAGCTGGCTCGATTCGGGCGCCACCTTGAGTGCAATGCGGCGCTGGCTCAGCACAGTCGGCGTCAGGGTCAGACCAACGCCGTATTGCTTCCAGTCGATCGCCGTCGAGCCGAGCGCCTGCGGCACCGGCACCGGGATTTCGCCGCCGGCGAGAAAGCTGGCGCTTTGCCCGGACAACGCCACCAGGGTCGGCTGCGCGAGCACGCGGGCAAGATTGTTCGCCTCAAGAATCGAAATATTGCCGAAGATGCCGCGACCCGCCGAATTCACCACCAGGTTGAACGCGGACGCGATCGGAATACCGGCCGTCGCGGTGAATCCGGAGGTCGCACCGCCGGTCACCGACTGGAGACCGCCCGGCGAAAATGCGCCGAATCCGAAGCCGTTGCTCTGCTTGAAGAAATTCAGCCCGGCTTCCTTCAGCACCGAACGGCTGAATTCGACGACCCGTACGTCGACTTGCACGACGCTCCGGTTACCGACCGTCGAGGTGTCGATCACCGCCGCATCCTTGCCGCCCATCCGCTTGCCGACGGCAACTGCCCGCTCGTGCGCGTCAAGCGATGCTGCCGAGCCCGACACGACTGCCGTACCGCCATACGCCCTCACGGACGGTCCCGCACCGTCCAGCACGGCCTGTGCGGCCGCATCGACGATATTGACGTTCCACACCGTCGGCTCATCGCGGCCGCGCTCCCACAGCATCACATTTGTCGAACCCGGTGCCTTTGCAACCAGCAGCACATTGCCGGCGCGACTGCCCTTCATGACCAGCACGTCGACGACCGACGGATCGCCCACAGCGATCCGCTGCAGCGTGCGGCCGGTAGCAACCTGTCGCTGCGAGCCAACCGCCAGATCGATCGACCCGTTTGCGCCAGCAGCCCCGGCCAACACGGCGAAGGTCATGGCACAGATGCCAATCGCGTATGCAATCAGTTTTTTTGTCATTGTGTCGGAGACCGTCGTACGGCCTTCTCCCTTCCGTTACTGCTGTCGATGACCGTGTTTAGGTTGTCAATAAGCGACCGTTTCGGTTCGCCCACCGCGAATCACTTCAATGCTGCTTCCGCTTTCGCGCGCGACGATCGGTGCACGTGGCGCGCGCGCCGGCACCTGCACACGAGGCGCATTGCGTGCCCGACCGCCCGACAGTTCATCGAGCCACACGCCGGCGGCCGCCTGCCCGGAAGGCGTCAGGTCACCGGCCGTGCGGATCGCGACCGTCTGCGTCGCGACTTCGTCATCGCGCGGATTGCGCAGCGCAAGCGTCAGTCGGCCGCTGGCTTCCGCGAGCGTCAACGCATCGACCTGTGCCGTCGGCACGGCGAGCACGGCGGTCCGTACCGCGCCGCCCGGGCCGCCGCTGCCGTCACGGTCAGGCGTCGCGTCGCCGAACGACAGGATCCGCAGCTTCGACATCAGCAATCGCGCCTGTGAATTGGGAATTTCCGATCCGGTTTGCGCCATCCCCGAGCTGTCGCGCCGCAAATTCAGGAACACGTCGACAAAGTTGCCGGGACGCAACCGGTTTCCGACTGCATTCGTCTCGTCGACCTTGATGGCCACCGCCCGTTCGCCGGGCGCCACTTGGTTCGCCAGCCCCGACGTCAAGCCCCCCTCGACGACCGGCGCAGCGGCAAGAATGTCGTTCGCAGGTATACGACCGACGAGCAGCGACGGATCACTGAAGCCTCCCGTCGGCATCATGGGTGCCGACGCCAGCTTCAGGGCATCGGCCGGAATCGGTTGACCGGCCGGCAACAGGCGCGTCGCAACAACCACCGGCACTGTCTGCACCACCGCCACGGCCGGCACCGCGGCCGGCGGATGAGCCGGTGCGCGACCGAGCATCCACGCATAGATCCCGAGCAGCACAGCGAGCGCAATCAGCAGCCCGGCGATGATCTTCGTCAAGTTGTTGCCCATGGTGAATGTTGAGTGCCGTAAATGTTGTTATGTCGATATGTGAACGCCGCTTGCGCCTGCTACCGCGCGCTACCCGGTGTCCGTTTCATAAAATGGTTGCCGGGTTGATCTGCACGGTTGCCGTGCCAGTCAACTGTGTCGGCGTAACGAGTCCGAGTAGGGGCAGCGACGGAACCAGTGGATTGGTCTTGTACGGATACGTCACCGTGACCGTCACGCAATACATGGTTGCGTCGTAGCTGCATGCCCCCGACACGGGTGTCGGAATCTGAACGTTGGCCAGCCACGACGTCAGCCCGATCGCCGTCGACTGCGCCGCCTTCGCCCGGTCCGTCAACGCCTGCGTCCCAGACCCGTTGGACTCGTACACGTAATTCAGCGCCGTGCGCGCGCCTTCAGTCGCGGCAAGCGTCAAACCTTGCTGAACAGCGAAGATCAGCCCGAACGTCACGATCGCGTACATGATCAGGAAGAACAACGGAAACACCAGCGCGAATTCGACCGCCGTCGCCCCCTGCTGGCGCCGCCTTGACGGTGGCTGGCACTGTCGCTTCATTGCCCACCCCCGGTACCGACAAGATAAGCCAGCCATATCGCGGCAGGGGCGACGAGACAGGCCGCGTATGGCGTCGCCCGCCGTGCGCCGAGCGCGAACGTCGGCGAACCGCGCGACCACAGTGCGCCCAGCGGCGTGTGAGTCAGCGTCATCAGCGCGAGGACATGTATACCAGCCGCAAGACTGGCGACAACCCACAGCCACGGCAATACCGACAAACCGCACCACGCGCCGAGAACCGCGAACACCTTCACGTCCGCCGCACCCATTACGCGAAATGCAAAAAGAGGGAAAAAACTCACGAATCCGACGAGCATACCGATCAATGCCTGCACGATTGAAATACCAAACGGATTTGCATTGACCAATGCACTGGCAAGCGCCGCCAAGAGTCCGACGACGACAAGCGAATTCCGAACAAGCCGAAATCGAATATCACCGGCGGCAACGAGCGTCGCCCAAGCAAAAAAGATGCTGGTGCAGAGAAGATGTGCCATATCGTGATCGACCGACCAAGTCGACGTAAGGGCGAGCGGGCCGCGAAAACGGACCGCTCGCCACCCACCAAACTACGGAGAGGATCAGCTGGCCGGCAACGAACTGGCAATCGTGGAGAACAATGCCGAGATCTTGGTACCGATAGTGGTGACACTACCGATGATCAAGGCCGCAATCAGACCCGCAATCAGACCGTACTCGATCGCGGTAACCCCGTCTTCTTCCCGAAGGAAGCGAATCAACATTGCTTTCATTTTATTCCTCGTGCCTGTATGTACATTTTTTGGCCTTTTATACGTATAAGTCCCCGCATATCCGGCCGGTTGCCCCACGCTGTTCGCCACATCTACTGCAACGACAACCGGGTGCACTTTCTTTATAGATTGCCCTGAGGGGCATGGCTCAACATTTGATGCAAGTTAACATTCGCGATAGTGATCCTCCTCGAACGCTGTGTACCGAACCGTACATTTCCTTACATCTGCTCCCGATTCTATATCCGATCCCATTTAATTTCCAACCTCTTTCAACGACTTGGATGGAAAAAAATGACCGGAAGCACAACGTATTTGTACGGCGTTTCGGTACGGCTTACACATAGGATTTACGATAGGTTAGATGTGCACACCTAATCCACCAGTAAAACAATCGCCTCGTCCACCAAGCCTGCGCAACCCCCACGTTACGTCGTACGCGTAACGCCAATGTTGTGACGTTACGTTACGCAACACTCGAAACCGTTCTCATTCGTCTGCCCTTAAACAGATTCAACAATCTTTCAATTTCCATAATCTCCTTTTCCGACAAGGAATTGCCCCGTTTAAAACCTGTTGCCGAACCGTCGGCCATCGAAATGGCACGACAGTTGCAGAGTAGTCCTCGCACCACTCAACACAACGCAGTTCACAACACATTTTTAACGCGAGGACAAAATGGACATTAAGGTTATCCCCCATGGCGTGTTCCGGACGACTCTGATCGCGGCCACCGTTGCAGCCATGCTTTCCCTCTCCGCGTGCGGCGGTTCCGGCTCCATCAGCCAGGGTCTTGGCGGCGGCTCGAGCTCCGGCGGCGGCGATTCGATCTCGACTTCGGGCGGCGGTACGTCCGGCTCGAGCGGAACCTCCGGTACGAGCGGCACGTCCGGCACCAGCGGTACCTCAGGCACGAGCGGTACGTCCGGCACCAGCGGAACCTCGGGTACGAGCGGCACCAGCGGCACGTCGGGCACGAGCGGTACCTCGGGCACCTCGGGTGTGTCGTCGAACCCAGTGGGAACTGTCCTCGCAAGCAGCAGCAACATCGTCACGAGTGTCGGCGGCACCGTCTCCGGTCTCGGCTCCGTCATCGGCAGCCAGTCGCTGCCGGGCGTCAACCCGGCCACCACGCAAGCCGCAGGCGGCATCGTGCAAAGCGTCGGCGGTGCGGTGACCGCACTCGGCAACGGCCTCGGCAACGGTCTCGGCCAGCTTGGCGCGACGAAGGATCCGCTCGGCACGACGCTCGCCAGCACGGGCGGCGTGGTCAACCAGCTCGGCGGCGCAGTCACGCAGACCGGCAACCTGGTCACGAGCCTCGGTAGCGGCCCCCTGTCGCCGCTCGCACCGGTCACGGGCACTGTCGGCGGCCTCGTGTCGACGCTCGGCGGTGCCGTCTCGAACGGCGGCGCCACCCTCACCAACGCACTGTCGACCGGCCCGATCCAGCAAGTCACGCAGACGGTCAGCTCTGCCATCACGCCGATCACGACGATGGTCGGCCAGACGACCCAGACGATCGGCACGGCGACCGGCCTCGGCGCGCCCGTCAACACGCTGCTCGGCACGGTCGGCAACGGCCTGAACCAGGCCGGCGCCCTGCTCGCGTCCACGGGCGGCAACCCCGTCACGACCGGCCTTGGCAACACGGTCTCGTCGACGGGCAACACCGTGAAGGCCGTCGGCGGCCTGCTCACAGGCGGCACCGGTGGCGTGACCAACCCGCTCGCACCGCTCACTGGCCTCGTCTCGACGGTCACGGGCGCACTCGGCGGCGCAACGGGCGGCGGCAGTAGCCCGCTCGCTCCGGTCACCGGCCTCGTCTCCACGGTCACCGGCGCACTCGGCGGCGCAACGGGCGGCGGCAGCGGCCCGCTCGCTCCGGTCACCGGCCTCGTCTCCACGGTCACCGGCGCACTCGGCGGCGCAGCAGGCGGCGGCAGCGGCCCGCTCGCCCCGGTCACCGGCCTCGTCTCCACGGTGACGGGCGCACTCGGCGGCGCGGCAGGCGGCAGCAGCAGCCCGCTCGCCCCGGTCACCGGCCTCGTCTCGACGGTCACGGGCGCACTCGGCGGCGCAACGGGTGGCGGCAGCAGCCCGCTCGCCCCGGTCACGGGCCTCCTCGGCGCTGTGACGGGTGCGCTCGGCAGCGCGACAGGCGGTGCTGGCGGCGGCAGCCCGCTCGCGCCGGTGACGAACGTCGTGTCCACGGTGACCAGCACGGTCGGCGCACCGGCATTGACCGGCGGTACCGGCGCAGTGACGAACTCGGGCTCGTCGTCGAATCCGCTCGCGCCCGTCACGTCGCTGATCGGCGGCCTGCTCGGCGGCACGCACGGCAAGTAAACCAACATCCATCAATCGACAAGACAGCGAGGAGTCAATCATGTCCCAGCAACGTTCCCTCACGACAGCCGCCCTGAGCCAGTGGCGCGTGCCCCTCACCGCCTTCGCCGCCGCCTGCCTGCTGGCCGCCTGCGGCGGCGGCGGCGTGAGCTCGCCGCCGACCAGCAGCAACAACAACCCCAGCAGCACGAGCGGCACGCCGAGCACGAGCGGCACCAGCGGCACGTCCACCGGCACCAAGGGTGTCGTCAGCACGGTTGGCCAGACGGCCACCGACCTCGGCAGCACGGTCGGCAACATCAGCGTGCCGGGCCTCGGCGACGGCGTGACGAAGGGCGTCGGCAGCACGCTCTCCAGCACCGGCACGATCGTCGGTGCAGCCGCCGATGCCGTGAGCAACGGGCTGGGACAGATCGGCACGACTAAGGATCCGGTCGGCACAACCGTCGCTGGCCTCGGCAATGTGGTCGGTGCGACGAGCAACACGGTGTCCGGGCTGAGCTCGACGGTCAAGGCACTCGGCACGGGCCCGCTCGCGCCGCTCGCGCCTGTCACGACCCCGGTCGGCACCGTGCTCGACACGGTGGCCAACGGCTTGACGGCCGCCGGCACGACGATCGGCTCGACGCTGTCGTCGGGCGCCGTGCAGCAGGTGACGCAGCCGCTCAGCTCGGCGATCACGCCGCTCGTGATCACCGCCGGCCAAGTCACGCAACAGGCCGGCACGACGACCGGCCTCGGCCAACCCGTCTCGGGCCTGCTCGGCCAGGTGGGCGGCGCGATCAGCTCGGCCGGCAAGCAGGTTGGCGGCACGTCGAGCCAGCCGCTCGTCGGCGACGTCGGTCAACTCGTCACTGCGGTCGGCAACACCGTGACCAACGCGGGTGGCCTCGTCAACCCGAACGGCCCGAACGGCGCGGCACCGATCCCCGGCCTGATCACGAGCCTCGTTGGCGGCTCGACGGCGACCGTACAGAACGGCACGTCGTCGGGTTCCGGCTCGACGAATCCGCTCGGCGGCCTGCTGTCGGGTCTCGGCTCGACGCCGCTCGGCTCGCTCACCGGCGCACTCGGCGGCGCAACCGGCGGCTCGGGCAGCAGCCCGCTCGCACCCGTCACGGGCCTCGTCTCCACCGTTACCGGCGCACTGAGCGGTGCGGCGGGCGGCAGCGGCGGCCCGCTCGCCCCGGTCACGAATCTCGTGTCGACGGTCACGGGCACGCTCGGCGGCGCAACGGGTGGCGCAGGCAGTGCAAACCCTCTCGCGCCTGTCACCGGTTTGCTGAATACTGTCACCGGAGCAGTGGGCGGTGCAGCAGGATCCGGTGGCGCGAGCCCGCTCGCGCCGGTCACGTCGCTGGTGGGCAGCGTCACGGGTACGGCGACGTCGGGCGGCGGCTCGACGGGTCTGCTGGCACCGGTAACGGGATTGCTGGGTACGCTGGGTAGCGTTGGGAAGTAAGGAGGACGGTCGCCCCTTCGCAGCCGGAGCGGATGGCGCGACCGTACAAATACAACCGGCATTGCGGCACGCGGCGCGCGGCACCCTGGTGTCGCGCGCCGGCATGACAAAGAAGACGAAGAGCAAGGCCTACGAGGAAGAACAATGAAATCCAGACTCGACAGATGGATGATGATGCTCGCCATCGCGGCGGCAGGCACGGCACATGCACAAACACGCGTCGGAGGTAACCCGCTCGATTCCCTACCGCAGATCAACGCGCCGAAAACCGGCCCGAGCGTGACCGTGCAGGTCGCACCGCAAGCGCCGCAATTGCAGGAGTTGTTGTCGCGCCACCTGACGCCGACGACGTTCCAGGTCGAAGGTGTGAAGTCCGTTCCGTTCGAGGAAATCTCGCGTCGCTTCACCCCTCTCGTCGGCAAGGACATCACGATCGGCGAATTGATCGAAACCGCCAACGGCGTGACGAAGCTGTATCAGGATCGCGGCTACGCGCTGTCGTTCGCGTTCGTTCCCGCGCAGACGTTCGAGAACGGCGTCGTGCGCATCACGGTTGTCGAAGGCTATGTATCGGACGTCAAGGTCACCGGCAAGCCTGGTGCGATGGAACCGAAGATTCGTGCGATCGCCGCACATATCACTGCCGATCGCCCGCTGCGCCGCGCGACGTTCGAACGCTACGTGAACACGTTCGGCCTGTTGCCCGGCCTCACGGTAAAGGCGAACGTACCGCCGCCGCAAACCACCGACGGTGCCACGACGCTCGAGCTCGCGGTCGACCGCAAGCCGTTCAACGTCAGCACCGGTATCGACTTCAACCATCCGGGCGTCCAGGGCCTCATCACCGCCACCGAGAACGGCCTCACGTCGTTCGGCGAGCAACTGAGTATTTCCGCGCTGGCGCCGCCGGGGCGCGACAAGCAGACTTATTTCGCATTCAGCGGCGCGGTACCCGTGGGCAGCAGCGGCCTGATCACGCGCCTCGACGCGAGCACCTATCGCGGCAAGCCGACCGACAACCCGGGGCTGCCGTCATACGTGCAGCGTACGGTCAAGAACGAGAAGCTGGGTCTTTCGGCATCCTATCCGATACTGCTGAACAACCAGCGCAGCCTGCTCGGTACAGTGTCGGGCTATGCGGCACACAACGAGGACAATTACCAGAACCAGATCACCGGCGCGACGCTCGACAACCGGTCGCAGGTTCGCGTGCTGCAACTGCAGCTCGACTACACGAACGTCCAGCCGAAGCAGGTGCGAAAGTTGAGCATCAACGTCGCCAAGGCGTTCGACATTCTCGGCGCATCGAAATCACAGACCGCCCAGGTGAACGGCTCGACGATTACGTACGCCGACCCGACATCACTGACCTTCGTCCGCACCGGCGCGACCTTCACGCAAACCAACGAATGGCCGTTCCGGATCGGCACGTCGGTCTCCCTAACCGGGCAATACAGCCCCGACTCGCTGCCGACGTCCGAGCAGATCTCGTTCGGCTCGACGCGTTACGCGCTCGGCTATCAGCCGGGCGAAGCGTCGGGTGACTCGGGATGGGGGATGTCGCTGGAGGTCAACCGCGGCTTCACGCCGGGCTGGACGTATATGAAGTCCGTTACGCCGTACATCGCCTACGACATGGCGCGTGTGTACCTGCACGCGGGCACACCGTCGCCGAATCGCATGTCGTCGGTCGGCATCGGCGTGCGTTTCACCGACAGCCGCTTCTACAGCCTCGACCTGAACGTCGCGAAGCCGGTGGGTGACGCGCCCGTCGAAAGCGCGTCACGCAGCCCGCGCATCAACGCCGCGTTCTCCTATCAGCTCAACTGATCGGTCACCAAACAGCCCGCGCCACGCGGGCTGTTTCGATTAGAGTCCCCTCTATCAAACGTGGCGCGCTGTTTCACGTATTCTGGCGAAGCTCGCAACATGCCCGCCCCATGCAGACGGTCGTGCGGGCAAATCGAACACGACATGCAAAACAAGGAGGACGACAATGATTCAACTGACCCGCCCGTTTCGTGCAATCGCCGTCGCCGGCGTACTGCTCGCTTGCGCTGCCCCCACGTTCGCACAGGCAGACAGCCCCATCGGCATGTGGCAGACGATCGACGACAACACGCATCAGCCGAAGGCACTCGTGCAGATCGCCGAGGACGGCGACGGTGCGCTGACCGGCAAGGTCGTCAAGGGCCTCGGTGCGAACGATACGCCTGATCGCCGCTGCACCGCCTGCACGGACGAACGCAAGGATCAGCTCATCAAGGGCATGACGATCATCAAGGCAATGAAGAAGGAAGGCGACCACTGGGACGGCGGCAACATTCTCGACCCGGAGAACGGCAAGGTCTACAAGTGCAAGATGACGCTTGAAGACGGCGGCCAGAAACTCATCGTGCGCGGTTACATCGGCGTGTCGCTGCTCGGTCGTTCGCAGACCTGGGTTCGCCAGCAATAATGCGGCTCGCGCTTAAACGCGCGGCTCAATGAAAAAATCGGCCTGCGACGAAGTCGTCAGGCCGATTTTGTTTTGGTGCGCGCGTAACGGGAACCCGCGAACATCACGCTGCATGTTTCAGCGCGTCTGGCGCATAGCTGCCAGGTGCGCGATACACGGGCGCCACATTGCTGCGCGCTTCCGCCGCTTTCGATTGCGTGTGCTTGCGCATTCGCGTGGACAATTCATTGCACAGATTGACGCCTGCGTCGCCATAGAGCTCGCGCATGATACTCATCAACGTACCCGTCTCGTGCCAGACCTTGAAGCGCCGATGGCAAGTTTGGTACGAAGGGTAACGGCGCGGCATGGCCGACCACGTTGCGCCACTGTAGATCACCCAGAGCACGCCGTTCAGGACGGCACGCGTATTGGCCAACGGACGGCCGCGCAACTCGGTGCGCGGCTGCATTTCGGGCAGAAGCGGCGCGACGCAGCGCCACTCGTGTTCGGTCAGATCGCGATACGGTGTCATGGATCCCTCCAGCCTTAGTAACCATGACACAACGATATCGGCTCACCTCAACAATGAATATAAGACAAATCCGAAAATACCCCGAGATTGCGTTGATTTGACCGGAATTGACGTTTAAATCCCGCCCGTTGCCGGGAATCGCACTCAGGTCAGCGACGTATCGACGATGCGGCGCGGCGTTTCGATATATTCCTTCGACTGCATTTCGACGATTCGCGACACCGTCCGTGCAAACTCGTTGGCCATCGGGCCTTCGACGTACAACTGCTCCGCCGGCACCGCCGCGGACATCAGCAGCTTGACCTTGTGGTCGTACAGCACGTCGATGAGCCACGTGAAGCGGCGCGCCTCGGACGCCATCCGCGGCGACATCTGCGGCACCTCGGACAGCACGATCGCGTGGAAGCGGCTTGCGAGCTCGAGATAGTCGTTCTGCGAGCGCGGGCCGCCGCACAGCGTCGCGAAATCGAACCATACGACACCGTCCGCCTTGCGCAGCGCCTTCAGCTCGCGCTTCTCGATATGCAGGAGCGGGCTTTCGTCGGGAACGGCAGCGAGCTTCTGGAACGCATGCCGCAATTCGCGATCGGCGTCGGCGCCGAGCGGCGTGTGATACATCTTCACCTGCGCAAGCGTGCGCTGGCGATAATCGACGCCCGCATCGACGTTGAGCACGTCGAGCTTGGACTTGATCAGCGCGATCGCCGGCAGCATGCGGTCACGATGCAGGCCGTCCGGATACAGGTCATCGGGATCGTAGTTGGACGTCATCACGAACTGCACGCCGTTGTTGAACAGGCGGTCGAGCAGACGATACAGGATCATCGCATCGGCAATATCCGACACGTGGAACTCGTCGAAGCAGATCAGCCGATAGCGCTTCGCGATGCGCCGTGCGAGTTCGTCGAGCGGATCGGCCTGCCCTTTCAATTCCTCGAGCTCGCGGTGCACCTCGCGCATGAATTCGTGGAAATGCAGGCGCGTCTTGCGCTGCACGGGCACGACCGCGTAGAAACTGTCCATCAGGAAGCTCTTGCCGCGACCGACGCCGCCCCACATGTAGACGCCGCGCGGGAGGTCGGGATGATTGATGAGCTTCTTGAATGCGTTCGAGCGGCGCGCCTTGTACTCGACCCACTCGTCGAAACAGTGCTGCAGGCGATCGACGGCCGCGCGCTGCGCGGGATCGGACTGATAGCCGCGCGTGGTCAGTTCGCGCGTGTAGTATTCGGTGACGTTCATCGGGCAAACCGGAAAAAACGAAGGCGGACGGGTAACCCCGCCCGCCCTCGTCATGAGACGGCTGCGCCGGCCGATGGCCGGCCGGCGCTATACCGCACTCAGCTGTTCAGCGAACGCTTGTCGACGGCGAGCGCCGCTTCGCGCATCACTTCCGACATCGACGGGTGCGGATGGCAGATACGGGCGATGTCTTCCGACGCCGCCTTGAATTCCATCGCCACCACGGCTTCCGCGATCAGGTCCGACGCGTTCGCCGCGATCACGTGCACGCCGAGCAGTTCGTCGGTCTTCGCGTCCGCGATCATCTTCACGAAGCCGTCCGGCGCGTTCATGCCGAGCGCGCGACCGTTGATCGAGAACGGGAACTTGCCCGACTTGATCTCGCGGCCTTCCGCCTTCAGCTGCTGCTCCGTCTTGCCGACCCATGCGATTTCCGGGTACGTGTAGATCACCCACGGAATGCAGTTGTAGTCGATGTGCGGCTTCTGGCCGTCGATCACTTCCGCGACCAGCACGCCTTCGTCTTCCGCCTTGTGCGCGAGCATCGGGCCACGCACCACGTCGCCGATCGCGTACACGTTCGGCACCGCCGTGCGGCAGTGGTCGTCCACGTCGATGAAGCCGCGTTCGTTCGCCTTCAGGCCGATCGCCTCGAGGCCGAGGTTGTCGGTGTTCGGCACGCGGCCAACCGACACGATCAGGCGGTCGGCGTCGAGCGTCTGCGCGTTGCCGTCCTTGTCGGTGTAGGCGATCGACACGCCGTTCGCGGTCGTCTTCACTTCGCCGATCTTCACGCCGAGATGGATGTCGAGGCCCTGCTTCTTGAACAGCTTGGCTGCTTCCTTCGCGAGCGCTTCGTCAGCTGCGCCGAGGAATGCCGGCAGCGCTTCGAGCACCGTCACTTCGGCACCCAGGCGACGCCACACCGAACCGAGTTCGAGGCCGATCACGCCTGCACCGATCACGGCGAGCTTCTTCGGCACCGCGTCGAACGTCAGCGCACCTTCGTTGTCCGACACAATCTTGTTGTCGACCGGGATGCCCGGCAGGTGACGCGCCTTCGAGCCCGTCGCGATGATCACGTTCTTCGCGGTGACGACTTCGGTTTCACCTTCGCCGCTCACTTCGATCTGCACGCCGGCGTCGGTCTTGCCGGTGAACTTGCCATGGCCCTTCAGCCAGGTGATCTTGTTCTTCTTGAACAGGAACTCGATCCCGCTCGTCATCTTCTCGACGATCGCGTCCTTGCGGCCGAGCATCTTCGCGACGTCGATCTTCACGCCGTCAACCGTGATGCCGTGGTCGGCCAGGTGGTGCGACGTGTTCTCGAACTCTTCCGACGACGCGAGGAGCGCCTTCGACGGGATGCAGCCGACGTTCAGGCACGTGCCGCCGAGCTTCAGCGCGCCGGCCGGGTTCTTCCACTTCTCGATACAGGCAACGGTCTTGCCGAGCTGCGCGGCGCGGATCGCGGCGATGTAGCCGCCGGGGCCGGCGCCGATCACGACGACGTCAAATTCCTTGGACATGACAATCCTTTCTTCTTGTGCAACCGCACGGGCCGCGCGTGTCGCGCGCCCGTGCGGTGCGGGTCAATGCGGTGAAACTCGGCTTACAGGTCGAGCAGCAGGCGTGCCGGATCTTCCAGCGCATCCTTCATCGCGACAAGCGACAGCACGGCTTCGCGGCCGTCGATGATGCGGTGGTCGTACGACAGCGCGAGGTAGTTGATCGGACGGATCACGATCTGGCCGTTTTCGACGACCGGACGCTCCTTCGTCGCGTGCACGCCGAGGATTGCCGACTGCGGCGGGTTGATGATCGGGGTCGACAGCATCGAGCCGAACACGCCGCCGTTCGAGATCGAGAACGTACCACCCGTCATTTCCTCGATCGACAGCTTGCCGTCCTTCGCTTTCTGGCCGAACTCGGCGATCTTCTTTTCGATTTCGGCGAGGCTCAGTTGATCCGCATTGCGCAGAATCGGCACGACGAGGCCGCGCGGCGAGCCGACAGCGATACCGATGTCGAAGTAGCCGTGGTAGACGATGTCGTTACCGTCGATCGACGCGTTCACGAGCGGGAACTTCTTCAGTGCGTGGACAGCCGCCTTCACGAAGAACGACATGAAACCGAGCTTCACGCCATGCTCTTTCTCGAACTTGTCCTTGTACTTGTTACGCAGCTCCATGACCGGGGCCATGTTCACTTCGTTGAACGTCGTCAGGATCGCGTTGGTCTGCTGCGACTCGAGCAGACGCTCGGCAATACGCGCACGCAGGCGCGACATCGGCACGCGTTGTTCCGGACGGTCGTTCAGCCAGGTCGCAGCCGATGCCGGCACCTTCACTTCCGGCAGCGACGGCTTCGCAGCGGCCGTCTTGGCCGGTGCGGCAGCCGGAGCGGCCTTCGGTGCGCTGCCTGCTGCCAGCGCGTCGCCCTTCGTGACGCGGCCGTCGCGGCCCGAACCTGCGACGTCGCCCGCCGACAGGCCCTTCTCGGCCAGCAGCTTCGATGCGGCCGGCGATGCGGTCGCCGACGATGCCGTAGCGGCGACCGGCTGCGCTGCCGGTGCGGCTGCAGCAGGTGCTGCCGCCGGCTTGACTTCGGCGGCGCCCGCCGCAGCTTCGGCTGCACCTGCCTTCGCTTCGGTGTCGATCGTTGCGATCAGTTGATCGGCAACGACGGTGTCACCGTCGTTCTGCAGCACTTGCGCGAGCACGCCCGCGGCCGGTGCCGGCACTTCGAGCACGACCTTGTCGGTCTCGAGTTCGATCAGGATTTCGTCTTGAGCAACTGCTTCGCCCGGCTTCTTCTTCCACTGCAGCATGGTGGCTTCCGAAACCGACTCCGAAAGCTGGGGGACTTTGACTTCTACGATAGCCATGTGATTTTCCTGGATGCTTAATCTGGGGTATGACGAGGTTCGTGCGATTCCTTCGGCCGGTGCGGCGCGCCACGCGCCCGGCAGGCCAAAAGAGACGGGAAAGCGCATGGCGCCTTCCCGTTTCGCTTCCGTCGGTTATTTCGCGATCGATGCGCTCTTCAGGCGGCCGAAAGCACCTTCGATGAGGGCCTTCTGCTGCTCGTAGTGCTTCGCGTAGTAGCCAACCGCCGGCGAGGCCGAAGCCGGACGGCCGCTGTATGCCAGCTTCTGCCCTTCCTTCATGCCTTCCTTCAGATGGTGCTCGACGTAGAACCAGGGGCCCTGGTTCTGCGGCTCGTCCTGCACCCAGACCACTTCAGTCGCGTTCTCGTACTTCTTCATTTCGGCTTCGAACTGCTTGTGCGCGAACGGATACAGCTGCTCGATACGGATGATCGCGACGTCGTTCGCCTTCGTTTCGCGGCGATGTGCGACGAGGTCGTAATACACGCGGCCCGAGCACACCAGCACGCGCTTGACCTTCTTCGCGTCGATGCCGCCGTCGGTTTCGCCCAGCACCGGCTGGAACGAACCCTTCGCGAGTTCCGACAGGTCCGACACAGCTTCCTTGTGACGCAGCAGCGACTTCGGCGTAGCGACGATCAGCGGCTTGCGGAACAGGCGGATCATCTGGCGACGCAGCAGGTGGAAAATCTGCGCCGGCGTCGTCGGTTGAACGACCTGCATGTTGTGATCCGCGCACAGTTGCAGGAAACGCTCGATACGCGTCGACGAGTGTTCCGGACCCTGGCCTTCGTAGCCGTGCGGCAGCAGCATCGTCAGGCCCGACACGCGGCCCCACTTCACTTCGCCCGACGAGATGAACTGGTCGATCACGACCTGCGCGCCGTTGACGAAGTCGCCGAACTGCGCCTCCCACAGCACGAGCGTGTTCGGCTCGGCGGTCGAGTAACCGTATTCGAAGCCCAGCACGGCTTCTTCCGACAGCACCGAGTCGATCACCGTGAACTTCGCCTGGCCATCAGCGATGTTCTGCAGCGGCACGTACGTGCCGTCGTTCCAGCGCTCGCGGTTCTGGTCGTGCAGCACCGCGTGACGGTGCGTGAACGTGCCGCGGCCCGAGTCCTGGCCCGTCAGGCGCACCGAGTAACCCGATGCGACGAGCGACGCGAACGCGAGGTGTTCGCCCATGCCCCAGTCGAGCGGCTGGTCGCCACGCGCCATGTTGCGACGGTCGTTGATCACGCGCTCGACGAGCGGGTGGACCTTGAAGTTTTCCGGGACCGTCGTGATGCGTTCGCCGAGGCGCTTCAGCTCAGCGAGCGGCACGGCCGTATCGGCTGCATCCGTCCACTTGCGGTTCAGGAACGGAACCCAGTCAACTGCGTACTTGCTCTTGTAGTTCGACAGGACCGGATCGACCGTGTGGTGGCCGTCGTCCATCGCCTTGCGGTACGCCTTCACGTAGTTGTCGGCGTCTTCCGCGGTGATCACGCCCTGCTGCACGAGCTTCTCGGCGTACAGCGCACGGGTGCCCGGGTGCTGCGCGATCTTCTTGTACATCAGCGGCTGCGTGACCGCCGGCGTGTCCTGCTCGTTGTGGCCCAGCTTGCGGAAGCAGACGATGTCGATCACGACATCCTTGTGGAACTGCATCCGGTAGTCGATCGCGATCTGGATCGCGAGCACGACGGCTTCCGGATCGTCGCCGTTCACGTGCAGCACCGGCGCCTCGATCATCTTGACGACGTCGGTACAGTACAGCGTCGAGCGCGCATCGCGCGGGTCGGACGTCGTGAAGCCGATCTGGTTGTTGATGACGATATGCAGCGTGCCGTGCGTGCCGTAGCCACGCGTCTGCGCGAGGTTCAGCGTTTCCATCACGACGCCCTGGCCAGCGAAGGCCGCGTCGCCGTGGATCTGCACCGGCAGCACTTGCAGGCCGTCTTCGTCGCCGCGACGATCCATCCGCGCCTTCGCCGAACCTTCGACCACCGGGTTCACGATTTCGAGGTGCGACGGGTTGAACGCGAGCGACAGGTGGACCGGGCCGCCTTCCGTCGACACGTCCGACGAGAAGCCCTTGTGGTATTTCACGTCACCGGCCGGCAGGTCGTCGACGTGCTTGCCTTCGAATTCTGCGAACAGGTCGGCCGGCATCTTGCCCAGCGTATTGACCAGCACGTTCAGACGGCCACGGTGGGCCATGCCGATGATGATTTCCTGCACGCCGCGCTTGCCCGAGTGCTGGACGACTTCGTCCATCGCCGCGATGAAGCTTTCGCCGCCTTCGAGCGAGAAGCGCTTCTGGCCGACGTACTTGGTATGCAGGTAGCGCTCGAGGCCTTCAGCGGCCGTCAGGCGATTCAGGATGTGCTTCTTCTCGTCGGCCGAGAAGTTCGGCGTCGCGCGGGTCGACTCCAGGCGCTCCTGCCACCAGCGCTTCTGTTCCGGGTCGCTGATGTACATGTATTCGGCGCCGATCGTGCCGCAGTACGTGTCGCGCAGGCCCTTGACGATGTCGCGCAGCGAAGCCTGGTCGAAACCGAAGTACAGGTTGCTTGCGCTGTACGTCTGGTCGAGGTCGCCTTCGGAGAAATCGTAGAACGCGGGTTCGAGTTCGGGAATGGCGGGACGTTCGCGACGCTTCAGGGGATCCAGATTGGCCCATTGCGAGCCGAGGAAGCGATAGGCGCTGATGAGGGACTGGACGTGCACTTGCTTGCGTGCCGCAGCCAGATTGGTGGTGCTTTCGCGCGGGATGAAGGCATTGGCCTTCGCACGCTCGGCGAACGATTCGACGATCGGGAAATGGGCGACGTCATTGGCATTCGAACCGTCCGTTGCAGGTACATTCTGCAGCGCGTCGAAATACTCTCGCCAGTTCTCCGGCACCGATGCCGGATTGTTGAGGTATGCATCGTACAGTTCTTCAACGTACGAAGCATTGCCGCCGAACAGATAGGAGTTCAGCTGAAACTGCTTCATTACATCTGACATTTTACGCTCACCTTTCTTCGAGCTTCTCGAGAAATAGCGGGTTGCTCAACCTTCCGCGACACGGCCTGACCGTTTAGCGGATTGCGAATCAAGTCTTGCTTGGAAGGACCTAAAACTTGCGTGCGCGCAGCATATCACAGAACCGATACCGAAGTTCACGGCGAAATGTGCCTGAAAGCACCGCGCGACGGGGTTTTGCCGGATTGCCACGACCCGCAGGAACAGTGTTTTGCAGATACCCCGATTGCGCACTGCGCAGATGCAAAAAAGGCTGCCCGCAGGCAGCCTTTTCCGTGATGCAGCGAACGGACGAAACGCTTAGTCGATCGCGCCTTCGCGGCTCGCGCGGCGACGCTCGTGCTCCTTCAGGAAGCGCTTGCGCAGGCGGATCGACTGCGGCGTCACTTCGACGAGCTCGTCGTCGTCGATGAATTCGACTGCGTACTCGAGCGACATCTGGACCGGCGGCACGAGGCGCACGGCTTCGTCGGTACCCGACGCACGCACGTTGGTCAGCTGCTTGCCCTTGATCGGGTTCACGACGAGGTCGTTGTCGCGGCTGTGGATACCGATGATCATGCCCTCATAGAGCGCGTCACCCGGCTTCACGAACATGCGGCCACGATCCTGCAGCTTCCACAGTGCGTAGGCCACGGCAGCGCCGTCGTCCTGCGAGATCAGCACACCGTTGCGGCGCTCGAACACCGAACCGTCCTTGACCGGTGCGTACGAGTCGAAGATGTGGCTCATCAGGCCCGTGCCGCGCGTGAGCGTCAGGAATTCGCTCTGGAAGCCGATCAGGCCACGCGCCGAGATCTTGTACTCCAGACGCGTGCGGCCGCGACCATCCGACGCCATGTCGAGCATCTCGCCCTTGCGGCGACCGAGCTCTTCCATCACGCCGCCCTGATGCTCGTCCTCGACGTCGACGGTTAGCAGCTCGTACGGCTCGTGCCGCACACCGTCGATTTCCTGCATCACGACGCGCGGACGCGACACGGCAAGCTCGTAGCCTTCACGACGCATGTTCTCGACGAGAATCGTCAGGTGCAGTTCGCCACGGCCCGACACTTCGAACACCGTTTCGTCGCCGGTGTCTTTCACGCGCAGCGCAACGTTGTGGTTCAGTTCCTTCATCAGGCGGTCGCGGATCTGGCGGCTCGTGACGAACTTGCCTTCGCGGCCGGCGAGCGGCGACGAGTTGACGAGGAAGTTCATCGTCAGCGTCGGCTCGTCGACGGTGATCATCGGCAACGCTTCCGGCGTATCCACCGCGCAGATCGTTGCGCCGATGCCGACGTCTTCAATACCGTTGATCAGCACGATGTCGCCCGCTTCGGCCGACTCGACCTGTACGCGCTCGAGGCCCGTGAACGACAGCACCTGGTTGATCTTGCGGTTCAGCACGTCGCCTTCCGGGCCGAAGCGCATCGCGACCGGCTGGCCCGGCTTGATGCGACCGCGCGTGATCCGGCCGACGCCGATCCGGCCGACGTACGTCGAATAGTCGAGCGACGTGATCTGCAGCTGCAGCGGCGCATCCGGATCCGCCGGACGGACCGGCACGTGCTCGAGGATCGCCTCGAACAGCGGGCGCATATCGCCTTCGCGCGCAGCCGGGTCGAGCGACGCATAGCCGTTCAGGCCCGATGCATAGACGATCGGGAAGTCGAGCTGCTCTTCGGTTGCGCCGAGCTTGTCGAACAGGTCGAAGGTCTGGTTGATGACCCAGTCGATCCGCGCACCCGGACGGTCGATCTTGTTGATGATGACGATCGGCTTCAGGCCGAGCGCGAGCGCCTTCTTCGTGACGAAGCGCGTCTGCGGCATCGGGCCCTCGACGGCGTCGACGAGCAGCAGCACCGAGTCGACCATCGACAGCACGCGCTCCACCTCGCCACCGAAGTCCGCGTGCCCCGGCGTATCGACGATGTTGATGTGCGTGCCTTCGTACTCGACCGCGCAGTTCTTCGCGAGAATCGTGATCCCGCGCTCTTTTTCGATGTCGTTCGAATCCATCACCCGCTCCGCAATCTGCTGGTTCTCGCGGAAGGTGCCGGACTGGCGAAGCAGTTGGTCGACGAGCGTGGTCTTGCCGTGGTCGACGTGGGCGATGATGGCGATATTGCGAAGGGCGCGGGTCATAGAAACCTGGAAATCGTTTGAACGCGCAAAAGCGCCCGCTCGTTTTTCACGGGCGCGCGCATTGCAGCTTGGAAAGCCACAAATTATAGCACGTGCGGATGTCGAGAGCTGGCGGGTACATTGCGACGCAGCAAGAGCCGACCGGCTCGCCCTCCCCTCGGACACGCCCATCAATCGAAGCCCACGTCATCGGCGAGCCCAAAAACCTTATTGCGACAAGGGATTTGTGTGACGTAAAGCACGCCCTTGGCCGTTCGATTAACATTTGCCGCGGCAAGCAACTGTGCCTATACTGCTGCCTAGTCAACTATTGCAGCTTCAGGGTTTTATGTCGGATTCTTCTACCCCACCACCTGTTTCGCCGCTGTCCTCGTATCAGATGAACGACAGCGTCGGTTATCTGATGTCGCGCGTGAAGTCGGTGATGACCAACCTCGTCACGCAACGCACGCAGGAAGAGCTCGGCATCACGGGCACGCAGGCGAGCATGCTGTTCATGATCGCGGTCGGCAAGTGCTCGACGGCCGCCGAGCTCGCGCGCGAATACGGGATCGACGCGAGCGCGGTCACGCGCCTGCTCGACCGGGTCGAGAAACGCGGCCTGCTGTCCCGCGTCCGCAGCATCGAGGATCGGCGTGTCGTGCGGCTCGAGCTGACCGACGAAGGCCGTGCGCTCGCCGAGCGGCTGCCGCCGATTTTCCGCAGTGTGCTCGATCAGGTGCTGGACGGGTTTACGCCGGAAGAAGTCGGGTTCCTGAAGAGCATGCTGCGCCGCATTCTCAGCAACTACTGCGAGACCGCCGGCGGCAGCATCACGTAATAGTTGCCATAACAATTACTTTTGACAGATTAATGTAAGGAAATCCTTGCAGTGTCCATCATTCATTCCGAGTCAGGGATCAGCGCGATGAAATCCTCCCCGTTGTCCGTGCGCGCCGGGTCGTGCCGCACCGCCGTCGCCGTCGCGGTCGCCGCACTGGCACTGGCGGGCTGCGCGAACTACATCGGCATCAAGAGCGACAAGCAGATCGCCCCCGCGTCGCAATTCGAATCCGCCCAGAGCCTGCCGGCCCAGGGCGGCCAGTGGCCGGCGCTCGACTGGGCCAGCCAGTTCGGCGATCCGCAGCTGCCGAAGCTGATCGACGAAGCCCTGCAGGGCAATCCGTCGATCGCGCAGGCACAGGCGCGCATCGCAAAGGCGTCGTCATACATTGAATCGTCGCGTTCGAACCTGATGCCGAAGGCGGAAGCCAGCTATTCGTGGACGCGCGAGCTGTATTCGTCGAACGCGCTGTTCCCGCCCCCGTACGGCGGCCAGTGGTACAGCGAGAACAATGCACTCGCGAGCGCGTCGTGGGAGCTCGACCTGTGGGGCAAGAACCGCGAACGCCTGCATACCGCCGTATCGCAGGAAAAGGCGGCCGAAGCCGACATGCAGCAGGCACGCATCACGCTCGCGTCGTCGGTCGCACGCACCTACAACTCGCTCGCGCAACTTTATGCGCTGCGCGATATCGCACAACGCGAGATCACCAACCGCGAGACGGTCGGGAAGATCACCGACGGCCGTGTGTCGGCCGGTCTCGACACCAACGTCGAACGCCAGACGGCTCGCGGCAATATCGCCACGACCCAGGCTTCGCTGTCGGATCTCGACGGCCAGATCACGACGGTGCGCTACCAGCTCGCCGCGCTGCTCGGCAAGGGTCCGGATCGCGGGCTGCAGATCGCGGCACCCGTGCTGAACCCGAGCGGCGAAGTTGCGCTGCCCGGCAACCTGCCGGCCGATCTCGTCTCGCGCCGCCCCGACATCGTCGCCGCGCGTTGGCAGGTCGAAGCCGCGATGCACGACGTGAAGGAAGCGAAGGCCGAGTTCTATCCCGACGTGAACCTCGCGGCCGGCTTCGGCTTCGATGCGTTCGGCTGGGGCAAATTCCTGAACTTCGCGAGCCGCCAGGCGCAGTTCGGCCCGGCGATCCACCTGCCGATTTTCGATGCCGGCGCGCTGCGCGCGCAGCTCAAGGGCCGCTATGCGGACTTCGACCTGTCGGTGGCGAACTACAACCAGACGCTGATCAATGCACTGAACGACGTCGCGACGCAGGTCGCATCGATCCGCGCGATCGATCGCCAGATGGGCGATGCGCAACGCGCACTCGACGCATCGACGCGCGCCTATGACCTCGCAGTCATCCGCTACAAGGCCGGCCTGTCGCCGCAGTTGCAGGTGCTGACCGCGGACAGCAACCGCCTCGCATCGGAGCAGACGGTGACCAACCTGAAGATGCGCCGCCGCGACATGCAGTTCGCGCTGATCAAGGCGCTGGGTGGCGGGTTCGACGCGACCGGCACGCCGCTCGCCGCACCCGACGCCGACAAGCCGACAAAACAGGCCGCCAACTGATCCGGCGCCACCACTACGCAGACACTCGAAATAACGGACGGAGAAAATCGCCATGAGCGACCAACAAAACGCCGCCAGCGTGCAGCCGCAGAACAACGGCAAGCGCAAACGGATGATGACGCTGCTCGTCGCGGTCATCGTAATCGCGGCCATCGCGTATGGCCTGTACTACTTCCTCGTCGCCCGCTTCCACGAAGGGACCGACGATGCGTACGTGAACGGCAACGTCGTGCAGATCACGCCGCAGGTCACCGGCACCGTGATCGCGGTGAAGGCCGACGACACGCAAACGGTCAAGGCCGGCGATCCGCTCGTCGTGCTCGACCCGGCCGATTCGCAGGTCGCGCTGCAGCAGGCCGAGGCCAATCTCGCGCAAACGGTGCGCCAGGTGCGCGGCCTGTTCGTCAACGACGACCAGTACCGCGCGCAAGTCGCGCTGCGCCAGTCCGACCTGTCGAAGGCCGAGGACGACCTGCGTCGCCGCCTGGCCGTCGCGCAGACGGGCGCCGTGTCGCAGGAAGAAATCTCGCACGCGCGCGACGCCGTGAAGGCCGCTCAGGCATCGCTCGACGCCGCGCAGCAGCAGCTCGCGTCGAATCGCGCGCTGACCGCGAACACGACGATCGCCTCGCACCCGAACGTGCTCGCCGCGGCCGCGAAGGTGCGCGACGCGTATCTTGCGAACGCCCGCAACGTGCTGCCCGCGCCGGTGACCGGCTATGTCGCGAAGCGCTCGGTGCAGGTCGGCCAGCGCGTATCGCCGGGCACGCCGCTGATGTCGGTGGTGCCGCTGAACGCAGTGTGGGTCGATGCGAACTTCAAGGAAGTCCAACTCAAGCACATGCGCATCGGCCAGCCGGTCGAACTGACGGCCGACATCTATGGCTCGTCGGCGGTCTACCACGGCAAGGTGGTCGGCTTCTCGGCCGGTACGGGCTCGGCGTTCTCGCTGCTGCCGGCGCAGAACGCGACGGGTAACTGGATCAAGGTCGTGCAGCGCCTGCCGGTACGGATCGAACTCGATCCGAAGGATCTCGACAAGCACCCGCTGCGCATCGGCCTGTCGATGCAGGTCGACGTGGACATCAAGGACGAACGCGGCGACCAGCTCGTCAACGCACCGAACACCGTCTACGAGACCAACGTGTTCGCGAAGTACGGCGACGAAGCTGATGCCGAAATCGCCCGCATCGTCGCGGAGAACGCAGGCGGCAACGCATCGGCGCCGGCTGCGTCGAAGTCGAATGCCGTCGCGAAGATGATGTAACCGTTCCGACTCCGGAAAAACAACCGACATGGCACAGGCTCCTGTCTCTCACCCGCCCTTGCAGGGCGGGCAACTCGTGATCGGGACGATCGCGGTATCGCTCGCGGTGTTCATGAACGTGCTCGACACGTCCATCGCGAACGTCGCGATCCCGACCATCTCGGGCGACCTCGGCGTGTCGTCCGACCAGGGCACGTGGGTCATCACGTCGTTCGCGGTCGCGAACGCAATCTCGGTGCCGCTGACCGGCTGGCTGACCGACCGCTTCGGGCAGGTACGCCTGTTCCTCGCGTCGATCATCCTGTTCGTGATCTCGTCGTGGATGTGCGGGCTCTCGCCCACCCTGCCGTTCCTGCTTGCGTCGCGCGTGCTGCAAGGCGCGGTCGCAGGCCCGATGATTCCGCTGTCGCAGGCGCTCCTGCTGTCGAGCTATCCGCGCGCCAAGGCGCCGATGGCGCTCGCGTTATGGGCGATGACGACGCTGATCGCGCCCGTTGCCGGCCCGATTCTCGGCGGCTGGATCTCGGACAACTACTCGTGGCCGTGGATCTTCTACGTCAACATCCCGGTCGGCATCGCCGCCGCCGCCGCGACGTGGGCGATCTACCGCAATCGGGAGTCGGCCGTGCGCCGCGCGCCGATCGACGGCGTAGGCCTCGCGCTGCTGGTCGTCTGGGTCGGCTCGCTGCAGATCATGCTCGACAAGGGCAAGGATCTCGACTGGTTCGCGTCGACGACCATCATCGTGCTCGCGCTGACTGCCGTCATTGCGTTCGCGTTCTTCGTCATCTGGGAATTGACCGCCGAGCATCCGGTTGTCGACCTGTCGCTGTTCCGCATGCGGAACTTCACCGGCGGCACGGTTGCGTTGTCGATCGGGTACGGCTTGTACTTCGGCAACCTCGTGCTGTTGCCGCTGTGGCTGCAGACGCAGATCGGCTACACCGCGACCGACGCCGGTCTCGTGATGGCGCCGGTCGGGCTGTTCGCCATCCTGCTGTCTCCGCTCACCGGGAAGTATCTGCCGCGCACCGATCCGCGCTTTATCTCGACGGCGTCGTTCCTGACGTTTGCGCTGTGCTTCTGGATGCGGTCGCGCTACACGACGGGCGTCGACGAATGGTCGCTGACGCTGCCGACGCTCGTGCAGGGCATCGCGATGGCGGGCTTCTTCATCCCGCTGGTGTCGATCACGTTGTCCGGCCTGCCCGGCCATCGCATCCCTGCGGCATCGGGCCTGTCGAACTTCGTGCGGATCATGTGCGGCGGTATCGGCACATCGATCTTCCAGACGGCCTGGGACCATCGCAACAACTTCCATCACGCGCAACTGGTCGAGCAGGCGAACGTCTACAACCCGACGTTCAACCAGGCCGTCACGCAGATGGGCAACCTCGGGCTGACGCAGGACCAGGCGCACGGGCTGATCAACAACATGGCCACGCAGCAGGCCGCGCAGCTCGGCGTGAACGACCTGTTCTACATCTCGGCAGCGATCTTCGTGTTGCTGATCGGGCTGATCTGGATCACGAAGCCCGAGCGCTCCGGTGGTGGCGATGCAGGTGCCGCGGCATCGGCTGCGCACTGAGCACGCAGCCTGGACGCAAACAAAAAGCCCGGTCGACCGGGCTTTTTCATTTCGACGGGCGCGCGTTCGCTCGGCTGCGTCAGGCCGCCGTGACGACGAGCCGCTCCGGCGCCAGTACGCCGCTCGCCTTGCGAGCCACACCGAGCAGCCGAGTCGCGTCGTACACACGTACACGCTCACCTTCGGCCGCATCGATCGGGTCGAGCGCCGACAGCGGCAGACGCTGGCCGTGCAGGAATCGCTTCGCGCTGGTTTCATCGAGACGAACCAGCGGAAAGGTCGACAACAACGCGTCGACCGGCTGGAGCCACGCATCGCGCGACGCGTCGTCGGCATCGGACAGCGCATCGAGCGTCACCGCATGCTCGAGCGTCAGCGCACCGACGCCCGTGCGACGCAGCATCGTCAGATGCGCACCGCAACCGAGCGCCTCGCCGATATCCTCCGCCAGCGTGCGCACGTACGTGCCCTTGCTGCAGGTCACACGAAACGTCACGTCAGGCAAGTCGCACGCGAGCAACTCGAGTGCGAGGATCGTCACGTTGCGGCCCTCGCGCTCGATGGTTTGCCCCGCGCGCGCATATTCGTACAGCGGCTTGCCGTCGCGCTTGAGCGCCGAATACATCGGCGGCACCTGCACGATCTCGCCGGTGAAGCGCACGAGCGCGGCTTCCACCGCCGCGCGATCGCATTCGACGGGCCGCGTGTCGATCACCTCGCCTTCCGCATCGCCGGTGGCCGTACGCTGGCCGAGGCGCATCGTCGCTTCGTAGGTCTTGTCCGCTTCGAGCAGATCCTGCGAGAACTTCGTCGCCTCGCCGAAGCACAGCGGCAGCAGGCCCGAAGCCAACGGATCGAGCGTGCCGGTGTGACCGGCTTTCTTCGCGAGCAGCAGGCGCTTCGCGCGAATCAGCGCGTCGTTGCTCGACAGGCCGACCGGCTTGTCGAGCAGGAGGACGCCGTCCAGCACGCGCCGGGGCACGCGCGGACGTTGGGATGCTGCAGTCGTCATAGGCCGGTCGAGCTCAGTCGTCCTTGGTAGCCGCATCGGCCTCGTCGTCGTCCTTCGCGCGCGTCGAGTTCGCTTCCTTGATCAGGCGCGACATTTCCACGGCCTTCTCGATCGTCTGGTCGTAGTGGAAATGCAGCGTCGGCACCGTATGAATGTGCAGGCGCTTGAACAACAGGTTGTGCAAGTGACCCGATGCGTGGTTCAGCGCTTCCTGCGTCTTGGCCGGGTCGCCGGTCAACGCAGTGAAGTAGACCTTCGCGTGTGCGTAATCCGGCGTCAGTTCCACGCTCTGGATGGTCACGATGCCGATGCGCGGGTCTTTGACCTCGCGCATGATGAGTTCGGACAGATCCCGCTGAATCTGGTCGGCGATCTGAACGTTGCGATTGGGGGAAGTCCGTTTCCTGGACATGATCGATCCGTATCCTTTATCAGGATGAAGCGGCGGCCAGTATTGGCACGCCACCATGAAAATGGGCGGGACAGGCCCAAGCCTGCCCCGCCCATGAGCCGATGCGCGACGATTACAGCGTACGCGCGACTTCGGTCACTTCGAAGACTTCGAACTGGTCGCCTTCGATGACGTCGTTGAAGTTCTTCACCGACATACCGCACTCGAAGCCTTGCTTGACTTCCTTCACGTCGTCCTTGAAGCGCTTCAGCGATTCGAGTTCGCCCGTGAAGATCACGACGTTGTTGCGCAGCACGCGAACCGACGACGAGCGCTTGACGATACCGTCCGTGACCATACAGCCAGCGACCGTACCGACCTTCGGCACCTTGAACACCTGGCGCACCTCGACCATGCCGGTGATGACTTCGCGCTTCTCCGGCGCCAGCATGCCCGACATTGCCGCCTTCACTTCATCCACTGCGTCGTAGATGATGTTGTAGTAGCGGATGTCGATGCCGTTCGACTCGGCCAGCTTGCGCGCCTGTGCATCCGCACGCGTGTTGAAGCCGATGATGACGGCCTTCGATGCCGTTGCGAGGTTGACGTCGTTTTCGCTGATGCCACCCACCGCGCTGTGTACGATCTGCACGCGCACTTCGTCGGTCGACAGCTTGAGCAGCGACTGTACGAGTGCTTCCTGCGAGCCCTGCACGTCCGCCTTGATGATGAGCGGCAGGTTCTGCACTTCGCCTTCGCCCATCTGCTCGAGCATGCTTTCCAGCTTCGCGGCCTGCTGCTTCGCAAGCTTGACGTCGCGGAACTTGCCTTGACGGAACAGGGCGATTTCACGCGCCTTGCGCTCGTCCGGCAGCACGATCACTTCCTCGCCCGCACCCGGCACTTCCGACAGACCCTGGATTTCGACCGGGATCGACGGGCCGGCTTCCTTCGTCGGCTTGCCGTTCTCGTCGAGCATCGCACGCACGCGGCCGTAGGCCGTACCCGCCAGCACGATGTCGCCGCGGTTCAGCGTACCGGACTGAACGAGGATCGTCGCGACCGGGCCCTTGCCCTTGTCGAGCTTCGCTTCGATCACGATGCCCTTGGCCGGCGCCTCGACCGGTGCCTTCAGTTCCAGCACTTCAGCCTGCAGCAGCACGTTCTCGAGCAGATCGTCGATGCCTGCGCCCGTCTTTGCCGACACCGGCACGAACGGCGAATCGCCACCGTATTCTTCCGGCACGACGCCTTCCGCGACCAGCTCCTGCTTGACGCGATCGGGGTTCGCTTCCGGCTTGTCGATCTTGTTGATCGCGACGACGATCGGCACGCCACCCGCCTTCGCGTGGGCGATTGCCTCCTTCGTCTGCGGCATCACGCCGTCGTCAGCGGCGACCACCAGCACCACGATGTCGGTCGCCTTCGCGCCGCGTGCACGCATTGCCGTAAACGCTTCGTGGCCCGGCGTATCGAGGAACGTGATGACGCCGCGCGGCGTTTCGACGTGGTAAGCGCCGATGTGCTGCGTAATGCCGCCCGCTTCGCCCGCGGCAACCTTCGCGCGACGGATGTGGTCGAGCAGCGAGGTCTTGCCGTGGTCGACGTGGCCCATCACCGTGACGACCGGCGGACGCGGCAGTTGCTCTGCGTCGGTGCCGGTTTCGCCTTCGACGAGCAGCGCTTCCGGATCGTCCAGCTTCGCGGCAACCGCGCGGTGGCCCAGTTCCTCGACGACGATCATCGCCGTTTCCTGGTCCAGCACCTGGTTGATCGTGACCATTTGGCCCATCTTCATCATCACCTTGATGACTTCGGAGGCCTTGATCGACATCTTGTGCGCGAGATCGGCAACCGAAACGGTTTCCGGCACGTGCACTTCGCGGACGATCGGCTCGGTCGGCGCCTGGAACGACGATGCGCTGTCCTGGTGACGGCCGCGCCCCTTCGGGCCGCCGCGCCAGCCGCGGTCGACGCCGCCGCTCGAATCGCCGCGCGTCTTGATGCCGCGACGCTTCGACGCGTCGTCCTGCCAGCCGCCCTTGCCTGCGCCCGGCTTCTTGTTGCGGTCGCCCGCGCCTGCCGGCGCCTGCGTCGTTGCCGGTGCTGCACCGGCCGGCTTCTTCACGGCCGGACGCGCCTGCGCACCTTCCGGCTTTGCCGGCTTGTGCAACGTGCCCTTCGCTTCGGCCGGCTTCGGCGGCTCGACCGGCTTCGGCGGCTCGACTGCCTTGACCACGGCCTTACGCGGCGTGTTCATCATTTCGCGAATCGCGCGCGCTTCGGCTTCCGCCGCCGCGCGGCGCTTGCTGATCTCTTCCTGCTCGGCGCGCGCCTTATCCGCCGCCTCGCGGGCCGCGTCTTCAGCCTTCTTCGCCGCTTCGCGCTGCGCCGCACGTTCGGCGGCTGCGCGTGCTTCGTCCTGCGCGGACTGCGTAGGCGCCGCTTCCTGCTCGGCTGCAGCGGCCTGCTGCGCGACCGCCTGCTGCTGTGCCGCCGCAGCTTCGGCCGCGGCACGCTTCGCCGCCGCCTCTTCCTCGGCGCGACGGCGCTCGGCTTCGGCCGCCTCCTCGCGGGCGCGGCGTTCCGCTTCCTCGCGCTCGAGGCGTTCCTGACGCTCGCGGAGTTCCTGCGCCTGCTTCTCGAGCAGCTCGGCCTCGCGGCGCGCCTCTTCCTCGCGACGCTTCAGTTCTGCATCGTCGTCCGCTTCGGCGACCTGCGCCTGACCCTGTTCCGCACCCTCGCTCACGTCGTCGCGCTTGACAAACGTACGCTTCTTGCGGACCTCGACCTGAATGGTGCGAGCCTTGCCCGTCGCGTCAGATTGCTTGATCTCCGACGTATGCTTGCGGGTCAGCGTGATCTTGCGCTTGTCGCCGTCGGTTGCGCCGTGCGACTTGCGCAAATGATCGAGCAGACGCGCCTTGTCCGTTTCGGACAGCGCATCGTCTTCACTCGCTTTCTGGACGCCCGCTGCCTGCAGCTGTTCGAGCAGCACACCAGCAGGCATTTTCAGTTCCGCGGCAAATTGGGCTACGTTGTTACTCGCCATTCATTCCTCTTAGTGCAAGGACCGATTCCTTGCGGTTAGCATCGGGTCAGGCCATACGGCCGCCATCAAATCAGTGCGCCATGGTCATTTCTCACTGGAACCAGTGTTCACGTGCTTTCATGATCAACGCCTTAGCGGCATCCTCTTCCATTCCGGTCATGTCGACCAGTTCATCTACAGCCAGCTCGGCGAGATCGTCGCGCGTCTGCACGCCGTGTTCGGCCAGCTTCGCGAGCAACTCCGGCGTGATGCCGTCGAGGCTCTTGAGATCCAGCGCTGCGTTCTCGACCTTTTCTTCGTTCGCGATGGCCATCGTCAACAGCGCGTCGCGTGCGCGGTTGCGCAGTTCGTGCACGGTGTCCTCGTCGAACGCCTCGATTTCGAGCATTTCGTTGAGCGGCACGTACGCGATCTCTTCCAGGCTCGTGAAGCCTTCGTCGATCAGGATGTCGGCAACTTCTTCGTCGACGTCGAGACGCGCCATGAACAGCGCACGCAGCCGGTCGCGCTCTTCACCCTGCTTCAGGGCGGATTCGTCCGGCGTCATGATGTTGATCTGCCAGCCGGTCAGTTCGCCTGCAAGGCGAACGTTCTGACCGCTGCGGCCAATCGCGACAGCCAGCTCGTTCTCGTCGACGACGACGTCCATCGAGTGCTTTTCTTCATCGACGACAATCGACTGGACAGCTGCCGGCGCGAGCGCGCCGATCACGAACTGGGCGGGATCCTCCGACCATAGCACGATGTCGATGTTTTCGCCACCGAGCTCGTTGCGCACGGCCTGCACGCGGGAACCGCGGATGCCGACGCAGGTGCCGATCGGATCGATCCGCTTGTCGTATGCGATGACGCCGATCTTCGCGCGCACGCCCGGATCGCGGGCAGCCGCCTTGATCTCGAGCAGACCCTGCTCGATTTCCGGCACTTCCATCTCGAACAGCTTCATCAGGAACTCGGGCGCCGTACGCGACAGCTCGATCTGCGGGCCGCGCGCGGTGCGGTCGACCTTCGCGATGTACGCGCGCACGCGGTCGCCCACGCGCAGGTTTTCCTTCGGGATCAGCTGATCGCGGCGCAGCAGCGCTTCGACACGGCCCGATTCGACGATGAAGTTGCCCTTGTCGAGGCGCTTCACCGTACCCGTCATGATCTTTTCACCACGCTCGAGGTAGTCGTTCAGGATCTGCTCGCGCTCGGCATCGCGCACCTTCTGCAGGATCACCTGCTTCGCGGCCTGTGCGCCGATGCGACCGAACTCGATCGACGGAACGGGTTCCTCGACATACTCGCCGACTTCGACGTCGGGCTTCTGCTCACGTGCCTCGAACAGCAGGATCTCGCGATCCGGCTCCTGCAAGCCTGCCTCGTCGGGGACGACGAGCCAGCGACGGAAGGTTTCGTGCTCGCCGCTTTCGCGATCGATATGGACGCGGATTTCGGCGCCTTCGTCGAACAGCTTCTTGGAAGCGGACGCGAGCGCAGCCTCGAGGGCGCCCAGCACCACATCCTTGTCGACGTTTTTCTCGCGCGCCAGCGCATCCACCAGCATCAACACTTCGCGACTCATTATTTGCGGCTCCTAAAGTCAACTTGCGGAATCAGGCGGGCTTTGTCGATATCGGCCAGCGTGAAATCCAGCATGGCCGCCTCGCCCTTCTTCCTCTCAAATTCCAAACCGATCGTTTCGCCATTCGGCGCGTGCAGAATGCCCCGGTACGTCTTGCGCCCGTCCAGCGGCTTTTTCAAGGTCACGGAAACTTCGCTGCCCGCGAAGCGCTCGAAGTCGGCCAGCTTCTTCAACGGGCGGTCGAGCCCCGGGGACGAGACTTCGAGCCGTTCGTAATCGATGTTTTCGACCGTCAAGACGTGCTGGAGCTGACGCGTGACCTTTTCGCAATCTTCAAGCGAGATGCCGGCAGGCTGATCGATATAGATGCAAAGCATGCCCCGCCCGGTGCGCTCGAGATCCACCAGCTCGTAGCCGAGCCCGGTGACCGTGGTTTCTATCAGTTCCGTCAGTTGCACTGTGTCCTCTCAGGTGTTCGCGCCCGCCGCTCGCGATTCACCCGCGGGCGCGCGCCTTAGCCGGCGCAGGAAGCGCTACCCGAGATGCCTAACCGTTTCAGCAAAAAAAAATGGGCGGAACGCCCATCTTCTTACTGGTGGTCGCACCTGAGCCGCACATTGAATCCGTACGCCCAGCGACTTCGCGATTATAGCGATTTTTGGCGCAAACGCCAAGCCAGCCGGTAAAAGCAGCGTGTCGACTGCCTTTACGGGCCCAAAAATGCGAAATCGGGCTGCTCGATCAACCGGCGCGATCGACGCATGCCGGCAATCGGACATGCCGGCGGCCATCCAGCGCCGCGCGACATATATACAGTCGAAAGCAATAAACGCAATGCCTTGCGTCGACAAGACCGGCCGGATGCCGATCCGGCCGGCACGCCGACGGCCTTGCACCGCATGCCTGAATGCTCAGCGACTGCGCGTGCGGCTGCGCTGCGGACGCTGACCGCCGCGCGGGCCGCCGCCGTTGCCGGCGCCGTCGGCACGATTGCCGTTCGGGTTGCGATTACCACCGCCCTTGCTGCCGCCGCGCTTGGGGCCCGCGCTGTCGCGCTTGGGACCTGCACCATACGACGCGCGGTTGCCGTCGACATCGCCACGGCCACCGCCAGCGCGATTGCCATCGCGCCCGCCTCCGCCTGCACGGTTGCCATCTCGACCGCCGCCGGCGCGATTGCCGTAGCCCGACGGCGCGACCGGCAGGCTGCCGTAGCCGCTCAGGCCCGGCAGGCCCGGCCCGCCGCGGCGACCACCGCCACGACGCGGCTGATCCAGCTGCCCGTGCGTCGTCAGCACCGGCTCACGGCTGATGAAGCCCATCGACGTCTGCATCGGATCGGGCTGGCGTCGCTCGGCCTGGCCGGCAGCGCCGCGCTTGCCCTTTTCCTCGGACGGCGCTTTCAGGCCGACGGTCGCCATCAGCTTGCGCACTTGCGTGTCGTCCAACTCTTCCCAGCGACCGCGCTTCAGGCCGCGCGGCAGCGGAATCGGGCCGTGACGCGTACGGATCAGGCGGCTCACCATCAGGCCGACTGCCTCGAACATCCGGCGCACTTCGCGGTTGCGGCCTTCGGCCAGCGCAACGTGATACCAGTGGTTCGTGCCTTCGCCACCGCCGTCGCGGATGCGCAGGAAGTTCGCCGGGCCGTCATCGAGCTCGACGCCGTGCAGCAGCTTTTGCCGCATGCCTTCGGCCAGCTCGCCGACGACGCGCACCGCGTACTCGCGCTCGACGCTGTAGCGCGGGTGCATGAAGCGGTTTGCAAGATCGCCCGAAGTCGTCAGCATCAGCAGACCTTCGGTATTGAAGTCGAGGCGGCCTACCGCAAGCCATTTCGCCGTCTTCATCGGCGGCAGGCGGTCGAACACCGACGGACGGCCCTCCGGATCCGCATGGCTGACGATCTCGCCCGTCGGCTTGTGGTACAGCAGCACGCGCGGCGGCTTGTTCGGCAGCTTGCGCTTGACCGGCTTGCCGTTGATCCGCACCTGGTCGGTCGGCATGATGCGCTGGCCGATGTGCGCCGGCTCACCGTTCACCGACACGCGGCCGGCAACGATCAGCTCTTCCATTTCGCGGCGCGAGCCCATGCCCGCCTCCGCCAGCACCTTGTGAAGTTTCGGCGCGTCGTCGTCAGGCGACAGCACGCGCTTGTTCGCCGGCTGGTTGCGGCCGCGACGCAGCATCGGCGCGCGCACGCCGCTACCGCCCGCGGAGTTGTCAGCGTCGAATGCCGGCGACGTCACGTAGGCGAACAATTCGTCCTGGGACGCATCGCCGCCTTCCACCTTCGCCGCACCGCTTTCAGCCTTCGATGCACCACCGCGACGTCCCTGACCGCCCTGGGACTTGGCCGCAGCACCTTCGCGCTTGGCGGCCGGCTTGCGAGCACCCTTGGCCGCACCTTCCTTGCGCGGTGCACGCGCCGGCTGCTGCGCTTCGGCGGCTTCGGCCGGCTGCGTGTCAGCGCCTTCGCCGCCCTGCAGCTCGCCGTCGGCGCCCTTCGACTTGGCCGCCGCGCGACGCCGCGCGATCAGGCTGCGCGGGCCTCGCCGCAGACCGCGGCGGGGACGCTCGTCGCCACCCTCGGCCGAAGCGCCCTGCTCCGGTGCATCGTCGGCACGCGCCGCCTGCACGGCAGGCGCGGACGATTCAATATCGTGGATATCTGTCAAAACAACCTCAAAATGTCAGGTCTCGCGCCCGGCGCGGGCGCGGCAAGAAGTTGGCCGCGATCAGGCGCGACGCTGTTCGGGTTCTGCTTCGTCGTCAGGCAGCGCGTCGGCACCGATGGGTGCACTGGCGCTTCGTACGGCATCGGCGAGACTGTCGGACGTGTCGTCCAGCATCTCGTCGTCCGCAGGACGGGAACGGGGGGCGTCGGCCTGACCAGCCTCGCCAGGCATGTCGCCGGCCGCTTCCGCTCCGTCTCCGGCAACCGCTTCGGCCGCCGGCTTGCGATCTTCCTCGCTCCAATCCGCGCGCAGCGGCTCGGGCTGCACACCGGCTGGCACTGCTTCGGTGCCAGCCTGTTCGATTTGTTCCGTTTGCCCGCGATCAGTATCGAGCGTATCGCGGCTCGCGATTTCGTGCGTCGACGCGACGTCCGCCGCGGGATCATCCGGCAATCCTGCCGATTGACCGGCGAATGCCTCATCCGTTTGCGGCGCGTCGCCTGCGACCGCCATGCCCTCGTCGAAATCCATCGCCTGCTGCGCAAGCAGCGCGGCCTCGATGTTCGCGGCCGGCTCTTCGAGCGCAGGCAGGTCATCGAGCGCCTTCAGGCCGAGGTCGTCGAGGAACTGCTTGGTCGTCGCATACAGCGCCGGGCGCCCCGGAACATCACGATGACCGATCACTTCGATCCAGCCGCGATCCTCGAGTTGCTTGACCACCTGCGTATTGACCGTCACGCCGCGAATCTCTTCGATGTCGCCGCGCGTGACGGGCTGCCGGTACGCGATGATCGCGAGCGTTTCGAGCACCGCACGCGAATACTTCGGTGGCTTCTCGGGATGCAAGCGATCCAGATAGTGACGCATCGCCGGCTTGCTCTGGAAGCGCCACCCGGTTGCGAGCGCCACCAGTTCGACGCCGCGACCGGACCAATCCTGTTTCAGATCTTCGAGCAACGTGCGGACCGTGTCAGCCGACACGCCGTCGGCAAAGAGCTTGCGCAAATCGCCGAGTTTCAGCGGTTCCTGCGCGCAGATCAAAGCAGTCTCGAGGACGATCTTCGCCTCTTGGGTATTCATGCAGCTAGGCCAGACCCTGTGGTCAAACGAACCGGATCAACAAACAGACGAAAGGAACGGAAGACGCGCTCGCCCGATTCTGATCGGTCATATTGATGGGAGCACGAACCGGGGGCGGCGAACCAACTTCAGGCCAGGCCCAAACCGGACGGAACAGCACGGCTCAACGACGGAACCGCGTGACTGAGCGCCATATTACGCAAAATTGCCCGGTGCGTAAAGATGAGCCGAACGAGCCGCCGCCAGCGCGTCGCGTCCGCTCCGGCCCCGCTTCAGCGGACGGCTGCGCCGAGTGCGAGGAACCGCTGCAACCTCTCGACACCCGCGTCGAGTCGTGCCGGATCGCAAGCGTAGCACCAGCGCACGAACCCTTCCCCCTCCGGGCCGAACGCCCGCCCTGGTGCAAGACCGAGCCCCGCCTCGCGCACCAGCGTCTTGCAGAACGCAAGACTGTCTGACGCGCCCGGGAGGCGCAGAAACAGGTACATCGCGCCCGACGGAGGCGGCACCTCGACACCCGGCAGGGTACGCAGCGCGGCAACCAGGTGATCGCGCGCATCGCGCAGCGCCGCAACGAACGACCGTACGAACGGCTCGCCATCGCGCAGTGCGACTTCCCCCGCTGCCTGCACGAAGCCCGGCGCACATGACGTGTTGTATTCGACGAGCTTCGCCAGGTCAGCCATCACCGCTGCGGGCGCGATGAGCCACCCCAGGCGCCAGCCCGTCATCGCCCACGCTTTCGAAAACGAGTTCACGACCACGACCCGCTCGTCGCGCGATGCGATGTCGAGGAACGATGGCGCGCCGTCCGCGCCAAATGCGTCGAAAGCGAGCCGCTCGTACACCTCGTCGGCAACCAGCCAAATGCCGTGGCGACGGCAATGGGCGAGCACGGCTTGCTGGTCGTCGCGCGACATCGTCCAGCCGGTCGGATTATTCGGCGAGTTGATCAGAAGCATCCGCGTATCGGGCGTCAGCGCCGCAAGCAACCGCCCGACATCGAGCTGCCAGCCCGCAGCGTCATAGCCGAGCGGGACGCATTCCATCCGAGCCCCAAGGATCTTCGGGATCTCGACGAGATTCGGCCACAGCGGCGTGACCGCGACGACGCGTTCGCCCGCACCGACCAGCATCTGCGCGGCCAGCATCAGCGCGCTCACGCCCGAACTCGTCACGGCCACGGTGTCGGCCGTCGTTACACCGTGACGAGCGCTGACATAGGTCGCGATCGCGTCGCGCAGCGGCGCAGTGCCGAGGTTGTGCGTGTAGAAGGTCGCGCCATCGCGCAACGCCGCCGCCGCGGCGTCGCGGATGAAGTCCGGCGTCACGCGATCGGATTCGCCGAACCAGAACGGCAGCATGTCCGGCACGCCAAAGCCGGCGTTTGCCACCTCCCGGATCAGTGACGGACGCAACGCGTGCACTGCGTCGCGTGCCGCAGGCGCGCCGGGCACCGGAAAAGACTCTGCGAAATGCGCCATCGAGAACCACCTTCGAGGAACACGATCCGCGTAGTGTACCGGCCCCTAAGCCGAACTGGCGCGCGTCGGAGCGCGTCAGTCGAGATCCTCCGCCCTCGCAGGCATCTGCCGCACGAGTTCCCAGATCGCCTGCGCAGCGGGCGACAACGACCGGTCGCGGCGGCGCACGAGTTCGACCGTACGCTCGGTGCGTGGCGTGAGCGGCCGCGCGACGAGCGTCGAGTCGGCCGGAAGCGGCAGCGACAGCCACGGCTGCACACTCACGCCGACGCCGGCCTCGACGAGTCCGAATACGGTCGCCGAATGCCCAAGCTCCTGCATGACCGTCGCGTTGACGCGATGGGCGGCCAGCGCGGCATCGATCAGCGGCCGGCTTCCCGACGCATGATCGAGGAGCACGAGGCGCTCGCCGTCCAGCGCCGTCCAGGGCACCTCGGCACGCGCCGCGAGCGGATGGTCGGCGCGCGCGACCAGACAGAAGGAATCGGTCATCAGCGATTCGCAGACCAGATCGGCCACCGTGAGCGGCCCGATCACGACACCGAAGTCGACCTCGCTCGACTTCACCTTGCGCAACACGTCGCTCTGCACGTCGTCGCGCAATCCGAGCGTCACGAACGGAAACTGGCGCTCGCACGATGCAACCACGCGCGGCATCAGCCGGCACGCAATCGTCGGGCTTGCTGCGACGATCACGCGCCCGCGGCGCTGCTCGCCGATCTCGCGAATCTCTCGCAGCGTGTCGTCGAGATCGTCGAGCAGACGCGACACGCTCGCGATCAGGTTCGCACCGACATCGGTCAATTGCACGTCGCGCGTCGTGCGGTCGATCAGCTTCAATCCGAGCTCGGCCTCGAGCTCGCGCACGCAGCGGCTGACTGCAGACTGCGTGAGCCCGATCTCGTCACCCGCGCGACTGAAGCTCTTGAGCCGCGCGACCTCGATGAAGACGCGAAGCTGGCGCAGCGTGACGTTCATTTCCTGACCTCATCAATCTTCGATATCGATGCGCGATTTTAATGCGCGAATCCGGCGTCGATGTACGAATCAGGCACCTGCCCCACATGTTTCGCTGCGGTGCAATACATCCGCGAACGCACGTGGTGCGGGCGAACTGCACAAGATTGGTGATTGTCCCGATTTGCTGGTGGGTTATTTTGGCGTCTTATACGCCCCTAGCTGACTTAGCCGTTAGCTCGCTGCCAAGCGGCTCTCGAGGGAATTACCTCCGACATGGCACGCTTCGTGCATTACCTGACGCACAGGGCGCAGGTTTCGTCGGACGGAAGAGCAGAAACGCCGCTGCCGGCCAACCGGACGCCCCCACCCGGCACTCGACGATCGAGTGCTTGAAGAGTGCGCGGCGCAGGGCAGCGCACCGGAGTTAGCTTCGCTGAGGTGAGGACATGATGCTGTTCGACGATTTGAGAGATAACGAGTGGGCGCTGGTCGAGGGTCTGTTTTGCTCGGAACCCGCACGGAGTGAGCGGCGCGGCCGCCCCCGGGTGGAAGCCCGCTCGGTGGTGAACGCCGTGCTGTGGGTGCTGTCGACCGGAGAAGGCTGGTCGAAGCTGCCGGGCCGCTATCCGTCGCCGCCGACTTGCCGCCGTCGCTTCGACGAATGGCAGGCCGACGGCACGCTCGCCGAAATCGTGAAGCGACTCGGCACGAGCGGTCGGCAGATCTCCCTGCGCGGGCGCATCGGCGCAAGCGCTGCGAAGCCGCCTGCACCGCCGAGCCGCGACCGACTGCGCGGCGCCTTCTGGACCAACCCGGAATCCTGGCGCGCGCCCGTGAAGATGGCGTAACGAATGCTCGATCGGGCGGCCTCGGCCGCCCGGTTTCTTTCTGCGACGCGACTTGTTCGCGACGCCCGCGTTGCCGTCGATTACCGTTGTCGTGCCGCGATACATCTATTTACCAATATTTACAGCAAGCCTGCACTCCCACGCTTACCTTAGCGACATATCAACAGGCCGCGTCGACGGCTTGAAGGGAGCCCCGCCATGAAACCAATGTCACTGCTCGTTGCATGCGGCATTGTCATTTCCCTGGCGTTGTCCGCTCCAGCCCATGCCGACGATCGCGCGAAGCCGCCCCATCGCCAGCAGGATCACCGGAACACGCTCCGCCAGCCGCCGTCCGCCAACCCGCCCAGCCGGCAGACCGTGCCGCGTGGCGACCTGCGCGGCGACATCGCCAGCAATGCGCGAGCGCGTATCGGCTCGCAGCCGTCCGACGTACCGCGTCATCCGTAGTCCTGCCAATTTCGGGATTTCGCCCAAGAAAATACCCGCGGCCGGGAACTGCGCCGCACGCGACGAGTCACAACGTTGCCATGAGCACAGCGTGGCAACAGCAAAAGTATCCGGTACGCCCGTATCCTCGCGATACGGGCTTTTTTTTGGTTCATCGTGGAAAACCGTGGAGGTTTTCGAGGCAATTGGTAATCTGATGCCGCTAGAAACGGGCGTTGGAGGCCAAATTGCTGGATCGCAAAGCACTGCAGGCGCTGGGCTGCTGGACGGGTTATCGGTTGGAGCGTGTGGAATGGCCGGAAGGCGAAGGCCGCACGCTATCGCTGTATCTGAAGCCAGTCAGCAAGGTCATGTACTGCGAGCAATGCGGTGCACGCTGCCAGCAGATCCACGAGACGACGGTTCGCCGAGTGCGTGATCTGCCGCTGTTCGAATACCGGGTGGTGTTGCATGTGCCTCGTCGCCGGGTCTGGTGTGAACGCTGCGGTGGCCCGCGACTGGAGAAGCTTGCATGGCTGGGCCGCTACCAACGAGTGACGGAGCGCTTCGCCAAGGCGTGCGAGAAGCTGCTACAGGCTGCCAGCGTGCAGGCGGTGGCGGCCTTCTACGATCTGGGCTGGCACACGGTCAAAGCGATCGACAAGATGCGCCTGCGGGCGCGCGTGGCCGAGCCGGACTGGTCGACGATCCGCTATCTGGCGATGGACGAGTTTGCGCTGCATAAGGGCCATCGCTACGCCACGGTGGTAGTCGATCCGATCGGCCGACAAGTGCTCTGGGTGGGCCCTGGACGCTCGCGCGAAACGGCTCGAACCTTCTTCGAACAGTTGCCTGAAGGTGTCGCCGAGCGCATCGAAGCGGTCGCCATCGACATGACCACGGCCTATGAGCTGGAGATCAAGGAGCATTGCCCGCAAGCGGAAATCGTCTTTGACCTGTACCACGTCGTGGCCAAGTACGGCCGCGAAGTGATCGACCGGGTACGTGTGGATCAGGCCAATCAACTTCGACATGACAAGCCGGCCCGGAAGGTTCTGAAGTCCAGCCGCTGGCTGTTACTGCGCAACCGGCACAATCTGAAGCCAGAACAGGCCGTGCAGTTGAGGGAGTTGCTGGCCGCCAATCAGTCGCTGTTATGCGTCTACGTGCTACGCGACGAGCTCAAACGGCTCTGGTTCTACCGAAAGCCAGCCTGGGCGGACAAGGCTTGGGGGCAATGGTTTGAACAGGCCCAGCAAAGCGGGATTGCCGCCCTGCAAAAGTTCGCCGAGCGCTTGCAGGGCTACTGGCACGGAATCGTGACCCGCTGCCGCCATCCGCTCAATACCAGCGTTGTCGAAGGCATCAACAACACCATCAAGGTCATTAAGCGTCGGGCTTACGGGTACCGCGACGAGGAGTACTTCTTCCTCAAGATCCGCGCCGCGTTCCCCGGAATTCCCCGTTGAACCTTTTTTTTGGGGCGTCGCCAGCCGCATGGCGATGCGGGCGGCGGGATGATCGGCCGCTACAGGCGGCTTTCGAGAATCGCCACGGCACTCGCTTCGCTCAATGCGTAGTCGGCCATGCGGCGATCTGTCCAGGAAAGTAATTTCTCGTCGCGCTCGAGGCGCGAGAATTCGGCTCGACCGCTTTCGGTCAGCACGGCAATGTCGACCGGTGCATGGAAGCCCGGCGCTGGAGCAACGGTTTTCTGCCTGACCGTGTCCATCAGCCCGAGCGAACGGAGATACTCGAACACGCCCGGGCGGCGCGCCCACGGTACCTGGCGGTACTGCACTCGTCTCAATGCGTCGAGCACCGCTTCATTGGAATACGTGGCCATCTCGATTCTTTCTTAAAGTGCAGCGACAATGCGAAGCGGCGCGCCGGGCGGCGTCACCGCCCGCCGATACCGCCACCGATTCTGGGGGCCGACGTTCGGCGTCGCATCAGGGCCGGATCGTCAGCCGTCCATAAAAAGACACCATACCCCAATCAAATTGATTCTGTTCGATTCATTTGTACTTCTCTTCATCTGTTTCATGCTCTGCCGCAAGCGGCGACGAATCATCTCGATCGCCGCCGTTGCGCTGTTCTGGCTGCTCGCGACGGGCTGGCTCGCCGCGCCGCTGATCGCCTGGAGCGAGGCAGGCGTCGTACCCGTCGAGCACCCGGACATGCACGGACGGACCACACTGATACTCATCGGCGCCGGAACGAAGCGCACCGACTCCGGGCTGCAGCCGCCACCCGATGGAGCCGCCCGCATCCACAAGATCGCCGCGCTCTACCGCACCTGCCGGCAGCAGGCCGAGCGCTGCACCGTGGTAATGTCGGGCGGCGACCCGCAGAATCACGGCGAAACCGAGGCTGCCGTATACGGGCGCCAACTCGTCGCCGAAGGCGTCGCGCCCGCGGATCTCGTTCTGGAACCGGATAGCCGCACAACCTACGAAAACGCGAAATTCACTGCATCTATACTACGCTCACAGTATGACGACGCACGCATTCTCGTCACTTCGTCATACCAGATGCGCCGCGCATTACTCGATTTCCACCGTTTCGGGATCGATCCGCAGCCCGTTTATGCGAATCGCCGACGCGCTCAAACGGGTTGGCGGCCGCGCTGGCTCAATGTGGTCAACGCCGAGCAAGCGCTGCACGAACTGGTCGGCATCGCTCAGTTCCATGTCTATCGATGGCTTGGATGGTTCTAACGGCTGCGGGAAAACCGGGCCGAAATGACTGCGGCGGCGATGGCAAGCGCGTGACGAAACGTGCGAAGTGTTGCGCGACTTCAACGGGGCCTTGCGTCGCGCCACGATCCGATGCACATTGATCCGTCACTTTTGTTACACTCGACACGCACTCGATTGCAGTCGCCAGACAAAACGGCAACACTCGGGTTCATCACCACTTAGCGGAGGTAAAGCAATGAAGAAGACGTCCCTGGCTATCCTGGTAGCGATGTCGGCGCTGACTGGCGCAGCGTATGCGCAAGAGAGCACGGAAATCAAGACGATTACCGATCCGGCCAAGATCTCCGAGATCGAGCAGCGCGCACAGGCACTGCAACAGCAGCAGGCGGCTGAAGCCGCACAGCCGGCGATGCAGGAAGAGCATCATCATCACCACGGCAAGAAGGCTGCTCACCACAAGGCTGCTGCGAAGAAGGCTGCCAAGGCCGCAGACGCTGCCAGCCAGTAAGTTCGGCGGTACCGCACAAGCGAAAAGCCGAATCCGGGCAACCGGGTTCGGCTTTTTTGGTTGCGGTGCCCGTGCGCTGTGCTAAAGTCGCGCACCGAAATTTTCCACCCGTGCGCACCCCAGTGCGGAGGACAGCATGAGCAACATTCAACTCGACATCGAGTGGACCGAAGCCGCCACTCGCCAGATCAAGCAACTGATGCCCCGCGGCTCGGCTGACGCGTTCCTCGCGCTGCCGCCGATCGAGTGCCTGCCGATGGAGGGCGACGTGCTTTTCCTCGGCCCGCAAGGCAAGCAGCAACCGTTCATCGTCGCAGAGCGCCAGTACCATCACGACGGCGACGCCGACTGGACGATCATCCTGATCCTCGACGTACCCAACACGTCGCACTGATGCACCCCGCGACCGGACACGTCCGGTCGCCCCACCCGGCTCAAACGAGCTTCGACAGCACGCGGATTTCGGAACGCTCGATCCAGTCCGCGGCCGCTTCGCGATAAGCGAGAATGTGCGCGGAACGCGCATGCGCAGCCAGCGCCTCCTCGCTTTCCCAGCGCTCAATGAATACGAACCGCGCGGGCTCCCTCAAGTCCCGATGCAGGTCGTACTGCAATGCCCCTGCTTCGTTGCGGGTCGGCTCGACGATCCCTTCGAGCTGGGCGCGCAACTTCTCCTCGGCGCCCGGTTTCGCCACGATCAGCGCCACGACTGCAATTTCCGCCATTCCCGCCTCCTTCCTCTGGAAAAGCACGAGAATACGCGCATCACGTATCGGCTGCGCCGGCACCGCACCGCCGGAGGCCCCAAAAAAATAGCCCGCGCTTCAGAGAAGCGCGGGCGAAACCGTCGCCCTACGAGGATAGGCGACGGGGCCATCGAGATCCGCACGCTGGCGCGGATCGTCATCAGTTGCGCCGACGCTCGTCGCGCCGACATTCGAAGACGTCGATACTGTTTATCGGGCGCTCGCGGCGCACCCCCGGTATCTGACGCCATCCTCCCTGTTCCAACAATTTCAACATATAAAGCAGGTTGCGTGCCAGCTGCACCAAACCGACCACCTCGTTGATTTATAAGGGAAAATTTTTCCAACCGACAGTACCGCATGCGTTTTTCCGCCGTAACGCGCGGATGTTACGTAACGTCACGAGGAGGGACCGAACGTCCAGCACAGGCGCGCTCCGGCGAGCGGCCATAAAAAAACCCGCCATGTGGCGGGCTTTTCAGTCGTGCGGAGAAACGCCGAAATCAGCGGAGCTGATTCACGAGGAGGCCCATGATCTGGCGAGCCGGTGACGACGTGTCGATCGCGCCCGAATCGTCGACGACCGCGACACGCGTCTGGTCGGCCGTGAGTGCCTTCACGTTGACACGGTATTGCTTCGCCTGCTTTTCCTTCTTGCCGTGGAACAACTGGCTCCAGAAGCCCTGCTCGGCCGAAGTCAGATCCTTCGGATCGACATAGCGCACGAAATACAGGCCCTTCGTGCGATCGCGATCGTCGACCGTGAAGTTCGCACGATCGAGCGCGAGACCGACGTGCAGCCACGACCGGTCGTACGACTCGCCAAGCGTGACTTCCGACGGAACGGCAGCGTCGGCCGCATCGTTGCCTTGCGCCGACGTGCGCGAGACGTTTTGCGCGGCAATCGCTGCAGCAGCCTTCGACGATGCGTCGGTGTCGGCCTTCTTGTCCTTCGGGACCGTGTTGTCCTTGATGTTCGCGATTGGCGGCTCGCCGTTCTTCGCGCGCTGCTCGTTCTGTGCGAGCACCGCCATCAATCGCTTCAGGTATTCGGTCTCGAGTGCCGGATCGTTCGGCTTCGGCTCCCACTTGCTCGAATCGTTGTTCGAGCCCGTGATCGCTTCGCGCATCCCCTTCTGGCTGATGAAGACATAGGTGCCACCATTGGGCGCCGAATCGAGACGCGTACGGTACTTGTTGCGCTCGGCCGTCACGTACGAGTTGCCCATCGCCTTCGAGATCACGCTACGGATCAGGCCGTCGTTGATCTGCGGATGAGTTTCGTTCCAGTCGGTTTCCATCACGCCCTTGTCGCGCTGGTCGACGACGAGCAGGAAGCCCTGCTCCTGCCAGAAGCGGCGAACCTGCGGCCAGATGTCGGCCGGCTGCTTGCCGTCGATCACGAGCCAGCTCTCGGTGCCATCGCGCTGGATATGCATGCCGGTCACGGCCGGAGCGACAGTGTCCAGCGCAGGCGCTGCCTGCTGGACCTGCTGAAGCGCGGACAGGGAAGTCGCGCCGCCCTGGGGCGGCAGCGAACGCTGATCGGCCGTCTCGTCGAGCATATTGGGCGGCACTGCGAGCGACGCTTCCTTCGATTTCGAATCGCTCTTGTAGTCCACTTTCGTGGGCGACGACGTACCGCAACCGGCAACGAGCGCGCCGGTGGCGAGCACTGCAGCGAACCGCATGGTAAGACGAAGATCAGTCATGTTCGGGGAATCCTCTTCCGCTAAATCACGGCGCTTTCCGTGGATCAACCTTGCATTTTACCGGGGCCGCGCCACGATGTGCAAAAAAGCGACGGGCAAGAAAAAACCCGCGTCAGCTTAAGCTGACGCGGGTTCTTGTCTGGTCGGGGCGAGAGGATTTGAACCTCCGACCACCTGCACCCCATGCAGGTACGCTACCAGGCTGCGCTACGCCCCGAAAGAAAAAAATTATAACAGACAGTTTTCCGATTTAGAACGGGTCGCATGCATTTTGTGAATGTTCTTGTGAAATTTTTTGGGTGCGGCGGTTCCGATGCAAGCAACGACGCGCATGGCATGGCGCCCTGCGCACCAGCCACACGGCCTCGCTTTCACCGCTTGCGTGCGACACAGATGACCGTCAGCCCGGCGACGCGGTTGAAACGGAACATCGGCAACTCGATCCGACAGATCGTCTTGAGCAGGCCGTTCACGAACGGATGGTGGCGACGCAATTGCGACGCCGGCGCGCTCGGTTGCCGACGCACGCGCTCGCCGAGCCGCAACGCTGCCGCGAGCGGAAACGTGAGGCCGAAATAGTAGGCGCCGTGCTCGACGTCGAGCCCCGCGCGACGTACCACGTCCTCGAGACTGCCGAGCGTATATCGGCGCTTGTGCTCGAGAAAATCATCATGACCGCTCCAGAGGAACTGGAACGCGGGAACCGTGATCAGGAAGCGGCTGCCCGAAGGCGCACCCTTTACATACTGCGTGAGCAGACCGACATCGTCGTCGACATGCTCGAGCACGTCCATCAGCAACACGAGATCGGCATCGAATCGATCAACGGATCGCCGAAAGTGGATGGGCTTGCCGGCCGCCTCGCCATCGGTATCGTCGGCGTAGCTCGTATCGACACACCAAGCTTCCGTCGCCTGCGTACGCTCCAGCAAGTGCTTCGAGAAGAAGCCGGAGCCTGCACCGACATCGAGTATCCGGTTCGCGCCTGGCGCCCCCAGGAACCGGCGGATCGCACTCGCCTTCGACGCGTAGTACCAGTGATCGCCCACGCCCGCACCCAATACGTCGACTTCCTTGAGATCCATGACGCTTCCCCGTGATGGCCACCGTGCTTTGGTCGATATAGTCACTGCTACCGATCTTACCTCGCTGCTGCCGCCGATCCTACCTGCCCCAACGCGCAACCGACAGTGGCAACCCGCTTTCCAACCTAATCGAAAAGGACGATGGCCGGTTCGCCGCAAATCGCTACCGTGCGATTACCCGGCGCGAGATCGATGCGCGCGGGCAAACCGTCCGACTGCTTGCCGATCGATCCGGCCGCCCCGGCTTTGCCGCGTCGCGCGTGATACGGGCGGCGACTTCGGTCACCACCGCGGTCGTGACCTCTTGTAACCGTCTCCGACACAGGGCATTGAATGCATCAGAAAAACGAAATTTCCCGTCGACATTTTCTCCGGCTGGGCGTCGGCACGATAGGCATGGCGCTGGGAAGCGCATCGTTTCTGTCGGCATGCGGAGGCGACTCGATGTCGGTCGCGCCCGTCACGACACCGCGGCTGAGTTCCGCTTCGAATTTTCGCGACACGGCCGGGCCGGACGGCACCGGCTACACGACAACGAGCGGCGCCAGGATGAAGAAAGGCGTGATCTATCGTTCATCCGCGCTCGCGTTGTCGGCCGCGGATGTCGCCACCGTCGGCACGCTCGGCATCAGGCAGGTTTGCGACTTGCGCACGCCCGCCGAGATCAAGACGCAACCGGATATGCCGCTGGCCGGCGCCACCTGGCAAAACCTCAACGTGCTCGGGGCCGCCAGCATCGATCCGATCCCGACCACCGGCGCCACCGCGACGGCTTTCATGTCGAGCATGTACCGCGCGTTCGTCACGTCGGACACCGCGCATGCCAGCTATCACGCGCTCTTCACCGGCTTCGCTGCCTCCGGCGAAAACCTGGTGTTCCACTGCACGGCCGGCAAGGATCGCACGGGCTGGGCAACCGCGATCCTGCACACGATCCTCGGCGCGTCCGAACAGACGATACTCGCCGACTATCTGCTAACGAACGTCTATAGCGCCTCGGAAATCGCCGCTTCGGTCGCCCAGGCGCAAAAAGCCGGCGGGCAAAATGCGGCAGACATGATGACCGCGCTGCAAGGCGCACACACCGACTATCTGCAGGCGGCATTCGATCAGGTCACCGCGTCGTACGGCTCGATGGCGTCGTATATCGCGAACGGCCTGCAACTCGGCCAGGCGACGCTGAACGCAATCCGGCAGCACATGCTGACCTGACCGACCTGCGCGCCGCCGCGACGGGGCCGGATCGCATCCGCGCCGCGCCCGCTGCAACGCAAATCCGACGAAACCCGCACCGGCCAAGGCTGGAGCGGGTTTGCCCAGACGCAGCAAGAGCCGCCGATGACGGGCCGCGTCAACCAAACGACCGTTTGATCCAGCCGTCCAATCACCCCGAATCCATTGTCCCGCAGCCCATCGGCCGGCCCCGCCCGGGCGCCCGTTGTTTGGTAACGCCGCTCTAGCGCGCTATGCCACACTGCAGCGCATCGACGCTCGCGCCGTGCAGTGGCGCGCGCAGCCGTCGATCACGACAAGACATGGAGACAGACGATGCGGAATGCGGTCCGGCGCGGCCATCGCTCGCCTTTGGCAATTTTCGACTGGTTTTCCGGCCCGCCACGCGCGGCCCGCCCCCTCTCGCCCAGGACATCCCGCGCGTTCGGCTGCGGCGTACTGGCACTCGCCATGCTGTGTGCCGGTTGCGCGGAATCATCCGCGCAGCGCGACGGCAACGCGTCGGCCGCGTCGACGAAGATAGAACGCACCAAGGCCGAACGCCTCGCCCGCGAGCAGCAGGTCGCACGCACCGTGCCGTCGCTCGCGTCGATCAGCCTCACGCAATCGCGCCCGTTCACGCTGCGCGACTCGGGCCAGAACGGCGCGATGACGTTCCTGCGCGACGTCGATTTCCGTATCGTCAACAACCTCGGCTTCTTCATCCACCAGCTGTCAGCGACGCTCGTGCCGACGCAGGCCGGCGCGCCGATCGTATTCGACGATCCGACAAGTTTCGAGATCGACGTGCATGAAGGCACGGTCACGCTCGACAACGCGAAGCTGACCGCCCTCTTCAACACCTACATCTTCGGCTACCGCAACGCACCGCTGCGCAAGCTCGCCGTATCGGCCGGCGACGGCGTGATTCACCTGCAAGGCGAGATGCAGCGCGACGGCTGGGTGCCGTTCTCGCTGACCGGCACGCTCGCGATCCGCGATGGCAGCCAGCTCGTGTTCCATCCGACGGGTGTGCAGGTATCGGGCATCAACGCGCAGCCCGTGATGCGCGCGGCCAACGTGAAGATGGCCGACCTGCTGAAAGTCCAGACGCCGATCGCGCAGCTCGCCGGCGACGATCTCGTGATGTCGGTCGACAAGCTGATGCCGCCGCCACGCCTGAAGCTCACGATCACCGCGTTGCGCGTGACGCCGGCCGGCCTCGACCTGAAGCTCGACGACGGCACGCACGCCGGCTTCGCGATGCCCGCGAACGCACCGCAGCAGGCGATGGTCATTCGCGGCGGCGACGTGAAGTTCATGCGCTCGATGCCGATGAACGCGGACATCCTGATCGGCCCGGTCGACTCCACGAAGCCCGGCCAGACTTTCGTGTTCGACCTGTATCACTACCGCGACCAGGTGTCGGCCGGCTACTTCAACTTCGACGAAAGTGGGGCGATGGCGATCCGGATGCCCTCGTATGCGGGCCCGGCCAGCGGCGCGCCGCTCGGCAACGCGGCCGCGCGCCTGAACGACAGCTTCCTCGCCGCGCAGCAGAATGCGCTGCGCGACATACGACAGCACTGGGAAGCCTATGCGCTCGCGGCAAACACCGCCTCCCCTCGCATGCAGAAGGTTGCGATGCGCCGCACGTCGACCACGCCGTTCAACGAACGGCACGTGTCGAACCGCAACCCGACGATCCACTTGCGCAACGTCGACTTCAACCTGTCCGGCGATATCGGCTTTCACGTCGAGGATCTCGACGTGGAACTCGTATCGAAGCGGCCCGGCGACCCCGTCGATCTCGACGACCCGAACCAGTACGACATCCGCATTCTCGGCGGCACCGTCGTCGAGTCGTGGAAGGCGATGTCCGCGCTCTTCAACAACTATCTGCTCGACTACTCGCCGCGCTCGCTCAACGACTTGCAACTGAGCGCGGACGGCACGAACCTGCGTGTCCAGGGCGGCATCAAGCTGTGGAATCACGTGCCGGGCGTCTGGCTGCCGACCGACATGAAGGGCACGCTGTCCGTGCTCGACGACCGGCACCTCGCGTTCAAGCCGTCCCAGGTGTCGGTGCTCGGCATTCCGCAGGCGAAGCTGCTGCGTTCGCTCGGCATCGAGCTCGCTTCGCTGACGCCGTTGCAGCGGCGCGGCGCGGAACTACGTGGCGACACGCTCGTGCTCGACCAGTACACCGTGTTCCCGCCACCCGTGCTGAACGGCAAGCTCGGACAGGCAACGGTCGAGCGCGACGGGCTGCGCCTCACGTTCAGGCGCATGGCAGGCGCGCCCGCGCCGCAACGGCCGAAGATCGATGCACCGAGCTACATGTGGATGGAAGGCGGCGACATGAAGATGTTCAACGTGCTCGAACTGAACGTGCGCGCGCTGATCCGGAATTCGGCCGAGGCCGGCCCGATGCGTTTCGACCTGTACGGCTACCGCAGCCAGGTCGCGCAAGGCTCGGTGCGGATGCTGCCGGACGGCACGCTGGTCGTCGACATGGGGCAGAAAAACCCGCTCGCATCACGCTGAAGCGCACACGACACGCATGAAAGAAGCCCGGTGGCACGTCGCCAACCGGGCTTTTCATTTCATCCTTCGCGCTTCGCGCTCAGTCGTGCTTCAGTCCGTCGATCACGTCGAGCAGCGCCTGCCGCAATGCAATGACGTCGACGGTTGCACCCGGCTTGCCCGGCGCGCGTGCATCGGCAGCCTGCGCGTCCGGCTCGACGGGTGTGGCCGCGGCCCGCTCGGCGGCCGGCGAATCGAGCCGGTTGCGTGCACCGTTGATCGTGAATCCCTGCTCGTACAGCAATTCGCGAATCCGCCGGATCAGCAGCACTTCGTGGTGCTGGTAGTACCGGCGATTGCCGCGCCGCTTCACCGGCCGCAGTTGAGTAAATTCCTGTTCCCAATAACGCAGCACATGCGGCTTGACCCCGCACAGTTCGCTGACTTCACCGATCGTGAAGTAGCGCTTCGCGGGAATCGGAGGCAAGACGACTTTCTCAACCGTAGTGGTCATCGTCGGTTAACCGTCGGTAAAGGGTGCGCGGCGGCCGCGCGGGGGCGTCAGCGCGCGGGGCTTACTCCGCGCCGTTTTCGACCAGCGCCTTCAGCTTCTGGCTCGCGTGGAAGGTTACCACCCGGCGAGCCGCGATCGGAATCGCCTCACCCGTCTTCGGATTGCGGCCCGGACGCTGCGGCTTGTCGCGCAACTGGAAGTTGCCGAACCCCGACAGCTTGACGCTTTCGCCGTTTTCGAGCGCGTCGCGAATCACCTCGAAAAACGCCTCGACCATGTCCTTCGCTTCACGCTTGTTCAGCCCGACGCTGTCGAACAGCAGCTCCGCCAGTTCCGCCTTCGTCAGCGTAGGCGTCTCGGCGGACGCCGGCGCCGAAGCGTCGCGGTTCATGGCGCTGCGTTGCGCCGTCAGGAGGGCTTCGAATTCACTCGAGGTCATGTCGTTCATATCTGCCATACAGCGCGTTAAATCAAAACTTACGATCGGAAAAGGCCGCCCGCGAGCGGGCGGACCTTCTCCTTAGCCGCGCAGGCGCGCACCGGCACGAGCCATCCGCTCGACCAGCGTCTGGATCGCCTGATCGACGACCTCGTCCTGCAGCGTGCCAGCCGCGTCCTGCAGCGTCACGCGGAAGGCAAGGCTCTTCTCGTGCGCGGCAAGACCACCGGAAGTATTTGATTTTGCACGAAATTCGTCGAAGAGTACAACCTTCTGAACGAATCGGCAGGCCTCTTCGGCAAGCGCCTTCTTCATTTCGTCGAAAAGTGCCTGAACCTCGACCGCCTGATCGACGACAACGGCGATATCGCGACGAACCGGCGGGAATTTCGACACGTCGGTCGGCGCGGGCAACGCACGCGCAATCAGCGCATCCGCATCGATCTCGAACATCACCGGCGCTTGCGGCAGCTCGTACTTCTGCATCAGGCGCGGGTGCAGCTCGCCGATCCAGCCGACCGCACGGCCGTCGACTTCGATCCGCGCGCTGCGGCCCGGATGGAGGGCCGGATGCTCTGCCTTCACGAAACGCGCGGCAGCGGGCGCGAGCAGCGCCTCGAGATCGCCCTTCACGTCGAAGAAATCGACCGCGCGGGTCGCTGCGCCCCACTGCTCATCGAGCGCCGGACCATAGGCAAGCGCACCGACGCGCTTCGGCTGCACATAACCCTCGACCGTCAGCTCACCGGCCTTCGCCGCCGCATCGGCGAGGAACACGCGGCCAGCCTCGAACACCCGCACGCGATCCGCGCGGCGGTTCAGGTTGTGGCGCAGCACGGAAATCAGGCTGCCGAACAGCGTCGTACGCATCACCGACAGCTGGCTCGCGATCGGGTTCAGCAGCCGGATCGGGTTGTCGTTGCCGGCGAAATCGCGCTCCCACTCCGCATCGACGAAGCTGAAGTTGACGGTTTCCGCGTAGTCGCGCGCGGCGAGCGCGTGACGGATGTCGTGGATCGAGCGCCGCGTCTCGTTGGTCGCGCGCATTTCGCTCGTCGCGACCGGCGGACGCGCCGGAATCTTTTCGAAGCCGTAGATCCGCGCCACTTCCTCGATCAGGTCTTCCTCGATCTCGATGTCGAAGCGATGCGACGGCGGCGTGACGAGGAACGCGTCGTCTTCACGCTCGAACGGCAGGCCGAGGCGCGTGAAGATGCTGGCGATCTCGTCGGCGCCGATCTGCACGCCGATGATGCGGTTCGCGCGCGATACGCGCATCTTCACCGGCGCACGCTGCGGCAGGTTCACGGACTGATCGTCGACCGGCCCGGCCTTGCCGCCGCAGATTTCGAGAATCAGTTGCGTGATGCGCTCGACGTGCTCGACGGTCGTCGCGTAATCGACGCCGCGCTCGAAGCGATGCGCCGCATCGGTCGAGAAGTTGTACTTGCGCGCACGGCCGCGGATGCTGTCCGGCCACCAGAATGCCGCTTCCAGGTAGATGTTGGTCGTATCGAGCGTAACGGCCGTGCTGTCGCCACCCATGATGCCGGCCAGGCTTTCGACCTGGCGGTCGTCCGAAATCACGCCGACCGTTTCATCGAGTTCGACCGTGTTGCCGTTGAGCAGCTTCAGCGACTCGCCGCGCTTGCCCCAGCGCACCTCGATGCCGCCGTGGATCTTGTCGAGATCGAACACGTGCGACGGGCGGCCGAGCTCGAACATCACGTAGTTCGAGATGTCGACGAGCGCGGACACGCTGCGCTGCCCGGAACGCTCGAGGCGCTCGACCATCCACTGCGGGGTCTTCGCATGCGCGTTCACGCCGCGGATCACGCGCCCCGAGAAACGGCCGCACAGATCGGGGGCGGCAATGCGCACCGGCAGCGTCTCGTCGAGCTCGACGCGCACCGGGCGGATGTCGACCGGCGTCAGCGGCGCGCCGGTGATCGCGGCCGTCTCGCGTGCGATGCCGAACACGGACAGGCAGTCGGCCTTGTTCGGCGTCAGCTTGATTTCGAAGATCGTATCGTCGAGATTGAGCGTCTCGCGGATGTCCTGGCCGACCGGCGTGTCTTCCGGCAGCACCAGCAGGCCGCTGTGATCCTCGGACAGCTTCAGTTCGCGCGCCGAGCACAGCATCCCCTGGCTCTCCACGCCGCGCAACTTCGACAGCTTGATCGCGAACGGCTTGCCGCCCTCTTCTGCCGGCGGCAGTTCGGCGCCGACCAGCGCGACCGGCACCTTGATGCCGGGCGCGACGTTCGGTGCGCCGCAGACGATATTCAGCGTCGCGCCGGTGCCGGCGTCGACCTGGCAGACATTGAGCTTGTCCGCATCCGGATGCTTGACGACTTCGAGCACGCGGCCGACGACGATCTTCGACGTCGGCGGCGCAGCCTTGCTCAGCGATTCGACTTCGAGCCCCGCCATCGTCAGCGCGTGCGACAGTTCGTCGGTCGTCAGCTGCGGGTCGACAAAGGTTCTCAACCAGGATTCAGGGAATTGCATGGATGTCTACGTTCGAAACAGGTTAGATCGACGCCCGGGCCCCGTCGGATCGGCCGTCGGGGCGTGCGCGGGCACAGGTCGGCGCGGCGTTACGCGAACTGGCGCAGGAAACGCAGGTCGTTCTCGAAGAACAGCCGGAGATCCTGGACGCCGTAGCGCAGCATCGTCAGGCGCTCGAGGCCGCTGCCGAACGCAAAGCCGATGTAGCGCTCGGGATCGAGGCCCATGTTGCGAATCACGGTCGGATGCACCTGCCCCGAACCGGAGATCTCGAGCCACTTGCCGGCGTTCTTGCCTTGCTCGAACATCATGTCGATCTCGGCCGACGGTTCCGTGAACGGGAAATACGACGGACGGAAGCGCACGAGGATGTCGTCGCGCTCGAAGAATTTTTTCAGGAAGTCGGTATAGACGCCCTTGAGGTCGGCAAAGCTGATGTTTTCGTCGATCCACAGCCCCTCGACCTGATTGAACATCGGCGAGTGGGTCGCATCGCTGTCGACGCGATACGTGCGGCCCGGCGCGATCACCTTGATCGGCGGACGGTTCATGCGCGCATAACGCACCTGCATCGGGCTCGTGTGCGTGCGCAGCAGCAGCTGGCGGCCGTCGGCATCCTTGCCTTCGACGTAGAAGGTGTCCTGCATCGAACGCGCCGGATGGTTCTCCGGGCTGTTCAGCGACGTGAAGTTGTACCAGTCGGTCTCGATTTCGGGGCCGTCGGCCACATCGAAGCCGATCGAGCCGAAAATCTGTTCGACACGCTCCCACGTGCGCATCACGGGGTGCAGGCTGCCTGCTCCGGCGCCGCGGCCCGGCAACGTCACGTCGATCGCTTCGGCAGTGAGGCGCTGATTCAGCAGCGCGTCGGCCAGTGCCTGACGACGTGCGGTCAGCGCGGCTTCAACCTGCTGCTTCGCGACGTTGATGCGTGCGCCTTCGGTCTTGCGTGCTTCGGGATCGAGCTTGCCGAGACCCTTCAGCAACTCGGTCAGCGCGCCCGACTTGCCGAGAAATCGTGCTTTCTCGTTTTCGAGCGTGGTGATGTCGGCAGCCTGTTCGAAGGACTGCTGCGCGTCGGCGACAATCTGGTCCAGATCCATAGATCCCATCATTTCCAACGTCATTCGGTCTTGGCGAGCGAAATCGCCCACCAAACAAAAAAGGGGCTCGGAAGAGCCCCGTTTTCGCTGCAGCGGCCGAGACTACCGGAACATCGCTGCAACTAACCACGCAGTGCTAATTTCGCAATTAGGCTGCAACGGCGGCTTTCACCTGCTTGACGATCGCAGCAAAAGCAGCCTTGTCGAACACCGCCATATCGGCCAGCACCTTACGGTCGAGTTCGATCGACGCCTTCTTCAGGCCGTTGATGAACACGCTGTAGGTCATGTCGTGCTGGCGAACTGCCGCGTTGATACGCGTGATCCACAGTGCGCGGAACACACGCTTCTTGTTGCGGCGATCGCGGTACGCGTACTGACCAGCGCGCATCACCGCCTGCTTGGCGATGCGGTAGACGTTATTGCGGCGGCCGCGATAACCCTTGGCCAGGTTGATGATCTTCTTGTGGCGGGCCCGTGCGGTTACCCCACGTTTGACTCGAGGCATGTTTCTCTCCTTAGAGTATCAGTTAGGGGTTACGCGAACGGCAGCATCGCGCGGACGGAGTTCAGATCGGAATCATGAACTGCCGTTGCGCCGCGCAGGTGACGCTTGTTCTTCGTGGTTTTCTTGGTCAGGATGTGACGCTTGAAGGCTTGACCGCGCTTGACGGTACCGCCCGGCCGCACCACGAAGCGCTTTGCAGCACTCTTCTTGGTCTTCATCTTAGGCATGACGAACAACTCCAGTTTATTAGATGGCGATGGGTGTGCGGTTGGCTTGCGCCCTTGACCCGCCCTTCGAAACCCAGTCCACTTGTGTACGGCGAACCGCTTGCGCAGCCGCCGTCATTGTTGGCACGCTGCCCTGACCGGGCAACGCGCCGAACCACTGCGAACCTGCGCGCGAAGCGCGCGGGCCCGTTACTTCTTTTTCTTCGGCGAGAGCACCATGATCATCTGGCGCCCTTCCATCTTCGGCATCTGCTCGACCTGGCCGACTTCCTCGAGATCCGTGCGCAGACGCTCAAGCATCCGCATACCGATTTCCTGGTGAGCCATTTCGCGGCCGCGGAAACGCAACGTGATCTTCGTCTTGTCGCCTTCTTCGAGGAAGCGCACGAGATTGCGGAGCTTGACGTTGTAGTCACCGTCATCGGTACCCGGGCGGAACTTGACTTCCTTGACCTGGATGACCTTCTGCTTCAGCTTCGCTTCGTGTTGCTTTTTCGATTCCTGGTACTTGAACTTGCCGTAATCCATCAGACGGCAAACCGGGGGAACCGCTTGCGGCGCGATTTCCACCAGGTCAACATCCAGTTCTTCCGATTTACGGAAAGCATCAGCGAGTTTTACGATACCGAGCGGCTCGTTCTCGATCCCGACCAGGCGCACTTCCGGCGCAGTGATTTCACCGTTGATGCGGTGCGACGACTTATCAGTAGCGATGTTACGTTTCCTCTAAAAATTAAAAAAACGAGCCGCGCTGCCAGGGCGGTTACTTGAACGATCGCAGGTCTTCCTGCAGACGCTCAACGAAGGCATCGACCGGCATTACGCCAAGATCGACGCCGCCACGGGCACGCACGGCTACCGTTTGCGCATCACGCTCCTTATCACCCACGACGAGGAGATAAGGCACCTTTTCCAGCGTGTGCTCGCGTATTTTATAGCTAATCTTCTCATTGCGCAAATCGGCCGTCACTCTAACCCCTTGTTTTTGCAACGATTGGGCCAGAGATTGCGCATATTCGGCCTGACTTTCGGCGATATTGAGCACAACTGCCTGGAACGGCGCGAGCCAGGCCGGCATCGCACCAGCGTGGTGCTCGATCAAAATGCCGAGAAAACGCTCCATCGAACCGACGATTGCACGGTGCAGCATCACCGGACGACGGCGGCTGCTGTCATCCGCGACATACTCGGCGCCGAGGCGCTCCGGCAGCACCATGTCGAGCTGCAGCGTGCCGCACTGCCACGAACGGCCGAGCGCATCCTTGATGTGATACTCGATCTTCGGACCGTAGAACGCACCCTCACCCGGCAGCTCTTCCCACGTGAGGCCGCAGGCCGTCAGCGCATCGCGCAGGCCCTGCTCGGCGCGATCCCAGGTTTCGTCCGTACCCGCGCGTTGCTCCGGGCGCAGCGACAGCTTGATGTCGATGTGATCGAAGCCGAAGTCCTTGTACACGCTCATTGCCAGCGTGTTGAACGCGATCGATTCCGAGATGAACTGGTCTTCCGTACAGAAGATGTGCGCATCGTCCTGCACGAAGCCGCGCACGCGCATCAGACCGTGCAGCGCGCCCGATGCCTCGTTGCGGTGGCACGAACCGAATTCCGCGTAACGCAGCGGCAGGTCGCGATACGAACGCAGGCCGTGCTTGAACACCTGGACGTGGCCCGGGCAGTTCATCGGCTTGATCGCGTAGTCGCGCTTCTCCGACTCCGTCGTGAACATGTTCTCGCGGTAGTTCTGCCAGTGGCCCGACGCTTCCCACAGCGAGCGGTCCATGATCATCGGCGTCTTGATCTCGAGGTAACCGGCTTCGCTCACGCGGCGGCGCATGTACTGCTCGACCTGCTGCCACAGCGCCCAGCCCTTCGGATGCCAGAACACCATGCCCGGCGACTCTTCCTGCATGTGGAACAGGTCGAGTTGCTTGCCGAGCTTGCGGTGGTCGCGCTTTTCCGCTTCCTCGAGCATGTGCAGGTACTGGTCCTGGTCTTCCTTCTTCGTCCAGGCCGTGCCATAGATGCGCTGCAGCTGCTCGTTCTTCGAATCGCCGCGCCAGTACGCGCCCGCGACCTTCATCAGCTTGAAGACCTTCAGCTTGCCGGTGGACGGCACGTGCGGACCACGGCACAGATCGGTAAAGCCGCCGTGCGAATACAGCTTGATTTCATCGCTTTGCGGAATCGATTCGATGATCTCGGCCTTGTACTTCTCGCCGATGCTGCGGAAGTAGCCGGCCGCTTCGTCGCGCGACACGACACGGCGCGTGACGGGCTCGTCCTTCTTCACGAGTTCCTGCATGCGCTTTTCGATCTTTTCCAGATCTTCCGGCGTAAACGGGCGGTTGTACGAGAAGTCGTAATAGAAGCCGTTGTCGATCACCGGGCCGATCGTCACCTGCGCGTCCGGATACAGTTCCTTCACCGCGTACGCGAGCAAGTGCGCCGTCGAGTGACGGATGATGTCGAGGCCGTCGGCGTCCTTGTCGGTCACGATCGCGAGCGACGCGTCGCGGTCGATCACGGCCGACGTATCGACGAGCTCGCCATCGAGCTTGCCACCAAGCGCAGCCTTCGCAAGGCCGGGACCGATCGAGGCTGCAACCTCGGCAACTGTCACCGGATGCTCGTATTGTCGAACTGAGCCGTCAGGCAAGCGTATCGAAACCATAGCAATCTCCGTGATGCCGACAGTGGGCGGCAGACCAGGTACGCGATTTAAAAATCACGCGGGAAAATTTCGCGACAAAAAAAATGCGACCCCGCTTTCGAGGGGCCGCATTCGATACTTCACTCAAACTGAAAGGGCGAAAGGGTTCCTCGACTAGCGTCGCTCCGAAAAGGTTTCGGTCAACGTTCGCGGTGCCATAACCGTATTCGCCTTGTTTGCGTTGAGTTATTTACTGCATCGAACATCCGGAGGACCGGACATTCTCAATTCGTTGGTAGGCTCGATTGGACTCGAACCAACGACCCCCACCATGTCAAGGTGGCGCTCTAACCAGCTGAGCTACGAGCCTAGTGAAGCTAAGATTATATGGAGCCGTTACCCGCTTGGCAAGTATTTTTATGCAGTCGCAGCAAAATAACGGTGTTCGAACCCCATATCAGGACTTCCGACCGGCTCGCACGACGCCCTGCACCTCGCCGAGCAGCGTGCACGCGCGCTGCACCTGCGCCGAGTTCGACACCTCGACCGTGAACTGCATGAATGCCGCGTTGCGGCGGCTCTGCGTCTTCACGCCCACGACGTTCATCTTCTCGCGCGCGAACACTTCGGAGATGTCGCGCAGCAACCCCTGCCGGTCGCTCGCCTCGATCATCAGGTCGACCGGATAGACGGACGCGCCGCGCCCGCCGAGCACGTCGGCCGACCAGGTCGTCTGCAGCACGCGCTCCGGCGCGCGCTCGACCATCCGGCGGAAGGTCGGGCAATCGGTGCGATGGATCGACATCCCCTTGCCGCGCGTGACGAAACCACTGATCGGATCGGGCGGCGCCGGACGGCAGCAGCGCGCGAGCTGGGTCAGCAGCGCGTCGACACCCACGACCAGCACGCCGGTCGACGCGCCGTGCGCAACGCTCGCACCGCTGCTGCGCTTCTCGAAATCGGCAGGCGCCTCGGGCGCCGGTTCGGGAGGCGGCGCATCGGACAGCGCGTGCTCGACATTGCGCAGGCTGAACTCTTCCTTGCCGACGACCGAGAACAGTTCCTCGGGCGACTTGAAGCCGAGCTTCGCGGCGAGGTTGTCCAGGTTGACCGACGTCTTGCCCTCGCGTTGCAGCGTCTTTTCGACGAGCGCGCGGCCATGCGAGACGTTTTCTTCCTGCTCGATCGAGTTGAACCACGCCCGCACCTTCTGACGCGCGCGCGAGCTCTTCAAATAGCCGAGCTGTAGGTTCAGCCAGTCGCGCGACGGCCCGCCCTCCTTCACCGCGACGATCTCGACCGTCTGGCCGTTTGCGAGCGGCGTGTTGAGCGGCACCATCGCGCCGTCGACGCGCGCGCCACGGCAGCGATGGCCAAGTTCGCTGTGCAGGTGGTACGCGAAATCGACCGGCGTCGCGCCCTGCGGCAACGCGATCACGCGCGCCTGCGGCGTCAGCACGTAGATGTGGTCGTCGTCGAGCGACGTCTCGCGCAATTGCGCCCACGCCTTGTCGCCCGACTTTTCCGCGCCGTCCTCGACGTCATCCTTCCATGCGAGCAACTGGCGCAGCCATGCAATCTTCTCGTCGTACTTGTCGCTCGCCGAGAACTGGCCTCCATAGCCGCGCGCGCCGGCTTCCTTGTAGCGCCAGTGCGCGGCGACGCCGTACTCGGCGAAACGGTGCATCTCCTGCGTGCGTATCTGCACTTCGAATGCGCGGCCGTCGTCGCCAATCACCACCGTATGCAGCGACTTGTAGCCGTTCGGCTTCGGTCGCGAGATGTAGTCGTCGAATTCCTTCGGCACCGGCTGCCACAGGTGATGCACGATGCCGAGCACCGCGTAGCAATCCTTGATGTCCGGCACGATCACGCGAAATGCGCGCACGTCGTACAACTCGGAAAAATCGAGCTCCTTGCCGCGCATCTTGCGCCAGATGCTGTAGATATGCTTCGGCCGGCCGCTCACTTCGGCCTGGATGTTCGCGTCCGCGAGCTCGTGCTGCAGCCGCGCGATCGCCTGCGTGACGTACGCCTCGCGTTCGACGCGCTTCTCGTCGAGCAGCTTCGCGATCCGCTTGTAGGTCACGGGATCCTCGAAGCGGAACGCGAGATCCTCGAGCTCCCACTTCAGCTGCCAGATACCGAGCCGGTTCGCGAGCGGGGCATAAATCTCGAGCGTCTCGCGCGCAACGTCGGGCGGCGGGTCGATCTTCGCGGCCGCGTAGTAGCGCAGCGACTGCAACCGCGACGCGAGCCGGATCAGCACCACGCGGATGTCCTGCGCGAAGGCGAGCAGCATCTTGCGCAGCGCCTCGATCTGCGTGCGCCGCTCTTCCGCCGCGTCGCGCCCGGAGTCGGGTTTCGCGTTCTGCGCGGCGCGCAGGCTGACGGTGCCGAGCCGCAGCAGCTTGCGCACGTCGGACACGAGCCGCGCCACTTCGTCGCCGAAACGTTCGGTCAGCTCGCGCTCGGGATCGCTCAGGTGCGGCGTCAGCACGAACAGCGCAGCGGCCTGCATCGCGGACGGATCGACGTTCAGCGTGCGCATGATCGCCGCCGTGCCCGCCGAGTGATCGGCCAGCAATTCGCCGGACGACAGGCGCGCGTCGCCGGCCCGCTCGCGCACGAACGCGAGCACGTCGTCGAACGACGGCGCCGCGACGGAAGAGGCGGAAGCGGATTCGGTCATTGCACGGTCTGGCGAATTACGGTCATCGTCGGATAACGCTCAGCTCAGCTCCGTTGCGCGGCGACGACGACGATCTCGACGAGCAGTGCCGGATCCGCGAGCTTCGCCTCGACGGTGGCGCGCGGCGGCGTGTTGCCCTGCGCGACCCATGCGTCCCACTCCGCATTCATGCCTTCGAAGTTCGCCAGATCCGAGATGTAGATCTGCACCGACAGCAGATGCGCCTTGTCGCTGCCCGCTTCGGCGAGCAGGCGGTCGATATGGCCGAGCACTTCGCGCGTCTGGCCCCTGATGTCCTGCGTGGTGTCTTCGGCGATCTGGCCGGCCAGATACACGGTACCGTTGTGGATCGCGGTTTCGGAGAGTCGGGCCCCGACGTGGTGACGAATGACTGCCATGAAATGTTCCGGTCGTGATGGGGTAAGGAATCGGGCGGCAACACGGCCCGCGTGCCGCCGAACCGCATATTATGACGCGTTTATGCGCTGCCTTCGACGAAAAACCGCCGCGCGAGCGCAATCTGATCGGCACTGACGAACGCCGGCGCGTGGCCCGCACCCGGAATCTCGACGTGCGTCACATGCCGGCCGCGACGCACCATTTCGGCCGCCGTCTCGCGCGACAGCAAGTCGGACGTCTCGCCGCGCACGACCAGCAGCGACGCGTCCGTCGTCTCGATCGCGCGCCATAGCGCGGCCTCGCCGAGTGCGGCCAGTTCGGGCGTCGTCGCCTTGAACGGCTCGGCGATGCGCGGATCGTAGCGCATCGTCCAGCCGCCTTCGGGCAGTTCTTGCAGCAATGGCCCGTTGATCTCGCGCCACTCGTCGGCGCTCAGCGCGCCGAACGGCAGCGATAGCGACTTCAGATAGTCGATCCCCTCCTGCTCCGTCGCAAACCGCGGCTGTACGCCGAGGTATTCGCCGATGCGCGTGAGCGAATCGGGTTCGATACGCGGACCGACGTCGTTGACGATCATCCGGCGCAGCGGCGAACCTGGCAGCCCCGCAAGCGCCAAGCCGATCAGGCCGCCCATCGACGTGCCGAACCAGTCGACCGATTCGACGTCGAGCCGTGCGATCAGCGTCACCATGTCGGCCACGTACTGCGGAATCGCATAGAGCTGCGGATCGGAGAGCCGGTCCGACCGGCCACGCCCGACGACATCGGGGCAGACGACGCGATACGTATCGGACAGCGCGGAGGCAAGCCTGTCGAAATCGCGCCCGGAGCGGGTCAGGCCGTGCACGCAGACAAGCACGCGCGGATTCGCGGGATCGCCCCATTCGGTATAGGCGACGTGGTGCAGGCCGGCCGCGCTCGCACACTGCACGCGCCGCTGGCGGGGAACCGGGGGATTCACTGGAGTCGTTGGCATCGTTGGCATCCTGTCGAACGGGGGGCGACGCGCGGGACAACGCCTGCGGCGCCTGATGCAAACGATTGTAAACCGCTTCGGAACGACGAGGCGCCACGCGCCCGGCCCATCGCCCGGGACGGGTTCAATCGTCGCGGCGCCACGCGCCCCGCAACTGCTCGCGCAGGAAATCGACGAATGTCCGCACCCGCAACGGCACGTGACGGCCACCGGGATAGACGGCATGCAGCGGTGCTGCGCACGCCTCGAAAGCCGGCAGCACGCGCACGAGCCGACCGGCGTCGAGATCCGCGCCGACATCCCAGATCGACTTCAATGCAATGCCCGCCCCCTCGAGCGCCAGCGTGCGCGCCGCGCCGCCGTCATTCGTCAGCAGCGCGGCCGTCACCTCGACCGCCACGCCGCCCTGAGCGCCGTCGAACCGCCATTCGGCACGCGGCTGGTCACCCATCACGATGCATCGATGCGCGCGGAGCTCCGTCGGATGGGCAGGCAACCCGTGCGCGGCCACATAGCCCGGCGACGCACACAGCACGCGATGATTCGGCGCCAGTTCGCGCGCGATCATCGTCGAATCGGCCAGATTGCCGATCCGCACGGCGACGTCGATGTCCGATGCGAGCAGATCGACAACCGTATCGGTCAGCATCAACTGCACGGTCAATTGCGGATGGCGTTGCTGAAATGCCGCCACGAGCGGCGCGATCCGCAGGCGGCCGAGCTCGCCGGGCGCCGTCACGCGTAGCACGCCGCTGACCGTGCCGCGGCGATCGCGCATCAGCGTTTCGGCACGATCGACCTCGGCCAGGATGCGCAGCACCTGTGCGTGAAACTGGGCACCGTCGTCGGTGAGCGTTTGCTGCCGCGTCGTCCGGTGCAGCAGGCGCACGCCGAGCCGCGACTCGAGATGCGCGAGGCGCTTGCTGACGACCGACAACGACAGGTCGAGCTCGCGCGCCGCCGCCGACAGACTGCCGGTCGACACGATCCTCGCGAAGGTATCGAGCGCCGGGAAATCGTCGATCAGCATCATGGAACCCGCCTCATCCCAACCTTTCTTTTTTTCGAATAATCCATTCGCCGTTTGCCCGTATTTGCATGCGAAACGGAAACCTACCATACCTGTTCCGCGTCGTCGCATGACGCGCTTCACAGGACCTCCGAAACCATGTCGATCCGTCTTCGTTCAGCCACCCGCTCCCTCGCGCGCGCATGCGCGGCGGCCGCTTGTGTCGTTGCGCTATGGCCCGCCGCCGCCCGCGCCGCCGATCTCGTCGCGCCGCACAGCCTGACCGTCGCGGCAGATTTGCCGGCGGCGCAGGCCCGGGCGCAAATTCTGGCCGCACGCCGCTACGGCACCTTCTGGAATACCGGCGACCCCGCCCTCGCCCGCGCGGCGCTCGCCGCCGGCTTCATCGACCGAACGCTGCCGCCCGGCCGCGAACAAGGCGTACCTGGGCCGCTCGCGGCCTCCGGCACGATGCGCGGCGCGATCCCGGACCTGCGCTGCGAGATCGAACAGATGATCGTCGCGGGCGATCGTGTCGTCGTGCACCTGCATTTTCGCGGGCATTTCACCGGCGCTTTCAACGGAACGGCCGGGCGCGGACAGGCAATCGACTTCATCGCGACCGATATCTACCGGATCGACCACCGCCGGATCGCGGAAAACTGGCACATCGAGGACAACCTGACGCTGATGCGCCAGCTTGGGCTCGTCGGCTGACGGAGGTGACGATGACTCAAGGTCACGACTATCCCGCGACGCCGCTGCCGCGCCGCACGTTCCTGGCCCAGGCCGGCGCCGGGCTCGCGGCTGGCGTCGCGGCGGCCGCAGGCGCCTCCCTGCCGGCAACCGCCGCATCGATGCCGGCGCCCGCGGCACCGGGCGCCACGCCGTTCTGGCCGGACGGCGCACGCATCGTGATCTCGATCTCGATGCAGTTCGAGGCGGGCGGACAACCGCCTACCGGCGCGGACAGCCCGTTTCCGGCCGTCGCGTTCCCGCCGTCGGTGCCGGTCGATCTCGCGTCGGCCACCTGGTTCGCGTATGGCTACCGGGAAGGGATTCCCCGCCTTCTCGATCTCTGGGACCGACACGGCGTGAAGGTCACGTCGCACATGATCGGGGAAGCCGCACGCCGCCACCCCGAACTGGCGCGCGAAATCGTGTCGCGCGGCCATGAAGCCGCCGCGCACGGCCCGACGTGGCGCGCGCAATTCGCGATGAGCCGCGACGACGAGCGCCGCTTCCTGGCCGAAGCACGCGACATGGTCGAAGCGGCGACCGGCCAGCGGCCGACCGGGTACAACTGCAACTGGCTGCGGCGCGGACCGCATACGCTGTCGCTGCTGCAGGAACTCGGCTACGCGTATCACATCGACGACGTCAGTCGCGACGAACCGTTCATCGAGACCGTCGGCGGTCGCGATTTCGTGGTGGTCCCGTACACGCTGCGCAACAACGACATCCTGCTGATCGAAGGTCGCAACTACTCGCCGACGATGTTCCTCGAGCAGATCAAGCTCGATTTCGACCAGTTGTACGCGGAAGCCGGGCAGCGGCGCAGACTGATGTCGATCAGCGCGCACGACCGGATCAGCGGCACCCCGCAGATAGTCCGCGCGTGGGACGCCTTCCTGCACTACGCCCGATCACACCCGGGTGTCGCTTTCATGCGCAAGGACGACATTGCGCGCTTCGCGCTGCAGAGTCCGTCGACGCTGCGCGAGACCGAAACGATCTAACGGACTCCGTTCAACGCGTCACCCAGGAAAGACCTTCATGAATGATTTGCTCCACGGGAAGAAAGTACTCGTCGTCGGCGGAAGCTCCGGCATCGGCGCCGCCGCCGCGGCAGCCTTCGCGCGACGCGGCGCGCGCCTGACAATCGCTTCGCGCCATCCACGCAGGTTCGACATCGACACCATGCCAGGCGCGCACGTGCGGACCGAAACGCTCGACATCACGGATACCGCGGACGTCGATGAATTCTGCGCGCGCGCCGGCCAGTTCGACCACGTCGTGATTTCGGCCGCGAATACAGCCACGGGCCCCGTCCGTGCGTTGCCGCTTGCCGACGCACAAGCGGCAATGGACAGCAAGTTCTGGGGCGCATACCGCATCGCCCGCGCAATCGATGTCGCGCCCGGCGGTTCGCTGACGTTCGTGTCGGGTTACCTCAGTGTGCGGCCGAACGCGTCGTCGGTCCTGCAAGGCGCGATCAATGCGGCGCTCGAGGCGCTCGCTCGCGGCCTGGCACTCGAGCTGGCGCCGGTTCGCGTGAATACCGTGTCGCCGGGCCTGATCGCGACGCCGCTGTGGGACAAGCTCGCTCCCGACGCACGCGACGCGATGTACGCCGGCGCCGCACAGCGGCTTCCGGCACGCAGAGTCGGCCAGCCGGAGGATGTCGCGAATGCGATCCTGTATCTCGCGGCGACGCCTTATGCCACCGGCTCGACGGTACTGATCGACGGCGGCGGCGCGATCGCGTGACGCATGCATTCACGACAAAACGCCCCGCGTTCCGTCAGGAGCGCGGGGCGTCGAGAATAACGCAACAAGGTGACGCTCAGGCCACCGCGCTGACGTCGAGCGGTGCGCCCGTCTTCGCCTGGATCTCGTCGGCGCTCACGCCGTCGGCGAGCTCGAGGACCTTCAGCCCGGCCGGGGTGACTTCGATCACGCCGAGATCGGTGATGATCAGGTCGACCACGCCGACACCCGTCAGCGGCAGGTTGCATTCGTCGAGGATCTTGTGCTGATCGCCCTTCGCGACGTGCTCCATCAGCACGACGACGCGCTTCACGCCGGCGACGAGGTCCATCGCGCCGCCCATCCCCTTGATCATCTTGCCCGGGATCATCCAGTTCGCGAGGTCGCCCTGCTTGCTGACCTGCATCGCGCCGAGGATCGCGAGGTTGATATGGCCGCCGCGAATCATCGCGAACGAATCGGCCGACGAGAAGATCGACGAGCCCGGCAGCGTCGTGACGGTCTGCTTGCCGGCGTTGATGAGATCGGCGTCGACTTCGTCTTCGGTCGGCGACGGGCCGATGCCGAGCAGGCCGTTCTCCGACTGCAGCCACACCTCGACGCCTTCCGGCACGTGGTTCGCAACGAGCGTCGGCAGGCCGATGCCGAGGTTCACGTAGAAGCCGTCCTGCAGTTCCTTCGCCGCGCGCGCGGCCATCTGGTCACGATTCCAGGCCATGTCAGTCTCCTTTCGCGCGTACGACGCGTTGTTCGATGCGTTTTTCGGGCGTCGCGTTCAGCACGATGCGCTGCACGAAAATCCCCGGCGTGTGGATGTGGTCCGGATCGAGCTCGCCGTTCTCGACGATCTCCTCGACCTCCGCGACGGTGATCTTGCCGGCCATCGCACACATCGGGTTGAAGTTGCGCGCGGTGCGGCGAAAAATCAGGTTGCCGGACTTGTCGGCCTTCCAGGCCTTCACGAGCGCGACATCGGCCGTCAGCGACGGCTCGAGCACGTAGTGGCGATCGCCGAACTGGCGCGTTTCCTTGCCCTCCGCGATCACGGTGCCGTAGCCCGTGTTCGTGAAGAACGCCGGAATGCCCGCGCCGCCCGCCCGCAGCTTTTCGGCGAGCGTGCCTTGCGGCGTGAATTCGAGCTCGAGTTCACCGGCCAGATACTGGCGTTCGAACTCCTTGTTCTCGCCGACGTACGACGAGATCATTTTCTTGATCTGGCGCGTTTCCAGCAGCAGGCCGAGGCCGAAACCGTCGACGCCCGCGTTGTTGCTGATGCAGGTGATGCCCTTGACGGCCGAATCGCGCAACGCCGCGATCAGCGCCTCCGGAATCCCGCACAGGCCGAAGCCGCCCACCGCGAAGGTCTGTCCGTCGTGGACGATCCCTTCCAGCGCGGCAGCCGCGCTTGGATAGACTTTGTTCATCTGTTGTCCCTTCCTTTATGGAAACCAGCAAAACCGGTTCACGCGCCCACCTGGCCCGCAAGCCCGCCGCATCATTCTATGCATGCGCGGCGATGCTGCGTCGAGGCGCGCTGTTTTTATGTCGCGGCAAACCGCCGTGAGATGCCTGAAAGGGTACGATGCGGCGCGGATGCGGCACAATACGCAAAAATACATAAGCGTTTGCCTCCGGTTGCCCGCGCCATGCCCGCTCTCGATTACCAGACTGCCTTCCACCTCGCGCCGCTCGGCCTCGTGATGTCGCGCGACCGCGTGATCGAGGACTGCAACGACGCGCTCGCGTCGATCTTTCGCTGCGTGCGGGCCGACCTCATCGGAAAATCGTACGAGGTGCTCTACCCGTCGACGGACGAATTCCAGCGAATCGGCGAACGGATCTCGCGCGTGATGGCCGCGAACGGCATCTACTCGGATGACAGAATCATGAAACGGGCGGACGGCGAACTGTTCTGGTGCCACGTCACCGGCCGCGCGCTCGACCGCACCGCGCCACTTGCGGCGGGCGTGTGGACCTTCGAGGATTTGAGTGCGACGCGCCGGGTCGCCGTCGAACTGACGCCGCGCGAGCGCGAGATCGCCGCGCAGCTCGCGACCGGCAAGACCAGCAAACAAATCGGGCGCGTGCTCGACATCAGTTCGCGTACGGTCGATATCTACCGCGCACGGCTGATGCGCAAGTACGGGACCAACAATACCCCTGAGCTGCTGCAGCGCCTGCTCGGGCAGTAAATGGCGGCTCCCTGACGACAATCGGCCGCACATGGCGGCCGATTCGGGAAACAGCGGATATGGCGTGCCACGGGCGACCTTGTGCCGGCCCGGCCGCGCCGTGTCGACGCTCAGCCGACCTTCGCCGCGAGCGCGCGCTCGATCGTGTCGCGCAGCAACTGGGGCAGCGGCACCGACTTGCCGAGCGCGTAGTCGACCCACACGCAGCGCGCGTTGCCGCGCGCATAGACGTGCTGCGGATCGTCGGCGCGCGTCAGCTCGAAACCCGTGTCGAAGCTGCTACGGCCGGGCTTCGCAGCCGACATCCTCGCGATCACGTCACCCGGATAGTGCAGCTGCTTGAGGAACTCCATCGACGCCGTGACGATGACGGGCCCCTGCCCCTCGCCGTTGCCGCCGGCGATGCCGAGTTCCTCGAACCACGAGATCCGCGCCTGTTCCATGTAGCGGAAATAGACCGTGTTGTTCACATGGCCGAACGCGTCCATGTCGCCCCAGCGGATCGGCATCGACATCTCAAAAACGGGGGAATAATCACTCATTGCAGTCTTCTGTGTTGCTGAATGTCATCCGCTCAGGCGAGGCCAAAGCCGTCGTCGGCGGAGATAATCGAGCCATTGATGAACTGCGACTCGTCGGCCGCGAGCAGCAACAACAGCCCGTCGAGATCCTGAGGCTTGCCGACGCGCCGGCGCGGCAGCATCGACTGCAGCTTCTGGCCCTGCTCGGTTTCCCACAGGTAATGATTGATTTCGGTATCGATATAGCCCGGACATATCGCATTGACGTTGATCCCGTGGCGCCCCCACTCGAGCGCCATCGCACGCGTCATCTGCACGACCGCCGCCTTGCTCATCGCGTACAGGCCGATCTGCGGAAACACGCGCAGCCCGGCCACCGACGCGATGTTGATGATCCGGCACGGCGGCTTGCCGTTGCCGCTTCCGTTCGCGCGCATGATCATCCGCTTCGCGACCTCCTGCGCGACGAAAAATGCGCCGCGCGTGTTGGTGTCGAATACGAACTCGAAATCGGCCGGCGTCACGTCGACGAGCTTCTGCATCGTCGAGACGCCCGAATTGTTCACGAGGATGTCGATCGTACCGGCTTCCGTCTCCGCGTGCGCGACCGCCGCCTTGATGCTCTGGACGTCGGTGACGTCGAGCGACACGACATGCGCGGCACCGCCCGCCGCCTCGATCTCGGCACGCAGCTCCTTCAGGCGCTCGACGCGACGGCTCGCAAGCACGACCTTCGCACCGGCCTGCGACAGCACCTGCGCAAAGCGCTGCCCGAGGCCGCTCGACGCACCCGTGACCAGCGCAACCTTGCCTTCCAGATTGATCGACCGACCCATTTGCACTTCCCCTTTCGATGTCGTTTCGCCGCCACGGGCAGTACGGCCCGGACTGCATTACCCTAGCACAAAAATAGAACGATCGTGCTAATCTAGCCGCATGCTGTTGCGGCAAGCGTTTCGTTTCGCAGACAATACGCTCCCGAATAAAAGCATTCTAACGGTTAGAGGAACGCCAATGACCCCCGCAAGCCTCATCGAGCAATACGGCCCGCGCGAATCGATGGAATACGACGTCGTGATCGTCGGCGGCGGCCCCGCCGGGCTGTCGGCGGCGATCCGGCTCAAGCAGCTGGCCGCCGAGAAAGGCGCCGAGATCGGCGTTTGCGTGCTCGAGAAAGGTTCCGAGATCGGCGCGCACATCCTGTCGGGCGCGGTGATGGACCCGCGCGCGATCACCGAACTGTTCCCCGACTGGAAGGAACGCGGCGCGCCGCTCGACGTCGAGGTGACGGAAGACCGCTTCCTGTTCCTGTCCGAGAAAAGCGCGGTCACCACGCCGAACTGGGCGCTGCCCGCCAATTTCCAGAACCACGGCAACTACGTGATTTCGCTGGGCAACGTCACGCGCTGGCTGGGGGCGCAGGCCGAAGCGCTGGGCGTCGAGATCTTCCCCGGCTTCCCGGCCGCCGAGATCCTCTACAACGACGACGGCTCCGTGAAGGGCGTCGCGACCGGCAACATGGGCGTGGGCAAGGACGGCGAGCCGACCGAGAACTTCCAGCTCGGCATGGAGCTGCACGCGAAGTACACGCTGTTCGCCGAAGGCTGCCGCGGCCACCTCGGCCGCCAGCTGATCGCGAAGTTCAAGCTCGACGCGAACGCGGATCCGCAGGCGTACGGGATCGGCATCAAGGAGCTGTGGGAAATCGATCCGGCCAAGCACAAGCCGGGCCTCGTGATCCACACGGCCGGCTGGCCGCTGAAGTCGGATACCTACGGCGGCTCGTTCCTGTATCACATGGACAACAACCAGGTCGTGGTCGGCTTCGTGGTCGGCCTCGGCTACACGAACCCGTACCTGTCGCCGTTCGAGGAATTCCAGCGCTACAAGACGCACCCGTCGATCCGCGCGTTCCTGGAAGGCGGCAAGCGCGTGTCGTACGGCGCGCGCGCGATCACGGCCGGCGGGCTGCTGTCGCTGCCGAAGACGGTGTTCCCGGGCGGCGCGCTGATCGGCGACGACGCGGGCTTCCTGAACGCCTCGCGGATCAAGGGCAGCCACGCGGCGATCAAGACCGGCATGCTGGCGGCCGACGCGGCGTTCGACGCGGTGCAGGCCGGCCGCCAGTCGGACGAGCTCAACGCATATCCGGACGCCTTCAAGCAGTCGTGGCTGTACACGGAGCTGTACCGCGCGCGCAACTTCAAGCAGTGGATGGCGAAGGGCCTGTACCTCGGCACGCTGATGGTGGGACTCGAGCAGAAGGTGATGGGCGGCAACGTGCCGTGGACGCTGCACCACAAGCACGCGGACCACGAGATGCTGAAACCGGCGTCGCAATGCCAGCCGATCGAGTATCCGAAGCCGGACGGCAAGCTGACGTTCGACCGGCTGTCGTCGGTGTTCATCTCGAACACGAACCACGAGGAGAACCAGCCGGCGCACTTGACGCTGAAGGATGCGAACGTGCCGGTGAACGTGAACCTGCGTACCTACGCGGGGCCGGAGGGGCGGTTCTGCCCGGCGGCCGTGTACGAGTTCGTGAAGAACGACGACGGCAGCGACCGGCTGGTGATCAACGCGCAGAACTGCGTGCACTGCAAGACCTGCGACATCAAGGACCCGACGCAGAACATCGTGTGGGTCACGCCGGAAGGCGGCGGCGGGCCGAATTACCCGAACATGTAATTGCCGGAACGCGCCGCCACGAACGGCGCGTTGATCGGCCGCCGCAAACGAAACGGGGCGCTGCCTCAAGCAGCGCCCCGTTTTGCATGCTCCGCGCAACGGCCGGGCGAGACGCGCAGCGCCCCGCCCGCTTGCGTCAGGTCGCGCTGCCCGCGATCTTCGGCGTCGACGTCTCGACGTCCCCGCACTGCGCGCGATGGCGCAGCGCATGGTCGATCAGTACCAGCGCGAGCATCGACTCGGCGATCGGCGTCGCACGAATGCCGACGCACGGATCGTGACGACCGAACGTTTCCACCGTCGCCTCGTCGCCGGCCTTCGTGATCGAACGGCGCGGCGTGCGGATGCTCGACGTCGGCTTGATCGCGATCGACACCGTGATGTCCTGACCCGTCGAAATCCCACCGAGCACGCCGCCCGCATGGTTGCCGACGAAACCGTCCGGCGTCAGCTCGTCGCCATGCACCGAGCCGCGCTGCGCGACGCTTTCGAAGCCCGCGCCGATCTCGACACCCTTCACCGCGTTGATGCTCATCATCGCCTTTGCGATGTCCGCATCCAGACGGTCGAACACCGGCTCGCCCCAGCCGACCGGCACGCCCGACGCGACGACGTCGATGCGCGCGCCGATCGAATCGCCGTCCTTGCGCAGCGCATCCATGTACGCCTCGAGCTCCGGCACGACATCCGCATTCGGCGAGAAGAACGGATTTTCGTGCACGTGCGACCAGTCGACGAACGGCACGTCGATCTCGCCGAGACCGCTCATGTAGCCGCGCACTTCGACGCCGAAGCGCTCGCGCAGCCACTTCTTCGCAACCGCCCCCGCGCCGACGATCGGCGCGGTCAGGCGCGCCGACGAACGGCCGCCGCCGCGGTAGTCGCGGATGCCGTACTTCTGCCAATAGGTGTAGTCAGCGTGGCCGGGACGGAACGTCTCGACGATGTTGCCGTAATCCTTGCTGCGCTGGTCGGTGTTGCGGATCAGCAGCGCGATCGGCGTACCGGTCGTCACGCCTTCGAACACGCCCGACAGGATCTCGACCTCGTCGGCCTCCTGCCGTTGCGTCACGTGACGTGACGTGCCGGGCTTGCGGCGATCGAGCTCGACCTGGATGTCGGCTTCGGTCAGCCCCATTCCCGGCGGGCAGCCGTCGATCACGCAGCCGATCGCGGGACCGTGCGATTCGCCGAAGGTCGTGACAGTGAAAAGCGTGCCGAGGGTATTGCCGGACATGATGGAACCGCCGAATGAGAAAAGGACAAGCCAGTACGGACCTGCCGAAATATAGACAGGCCTATATCTTGCGCGTCGTGAAATATAGACAGGCCTATATTATGCCAGTCGTCCCGCCGGCGCGGGCCCTGCACGGCATGTCGCCGGCGGGACGTACCGTGGGACGGGCAAGCCGGCCTTCGCGCGGACGAAAGCAGGCAAGCCTCGATCGAATCGGCGAGTGATCGGAGCCGGACCGCACCGCTCGGAGCCGCCTGACGCCACCTGCCCGCCGCCTACTTCCGCGCGCCGCGCAGTTCGGTCACCGCGGCCTGCAGCGACTCGGGCGTCGCAACCGACGCCGGGATCGGCTCACCGACCGCCAGCGTCAGCCGGCTCATGACGCCGCGCTTGATGGGCCGCGGCATCCGCGCATCGGAATGCCGCGAAAAATAGCTGCCCCACAGCCCGCGCAGCGCCATCGGAATCACCGGCGCCGGCGTGCGGGTCAGGATCTCCGTGATGCCGTGGTGGAACGTGTTGATGTCACCCGTCTTCGTCAGCTTGCCTTCCGGGAAGATGCACACGAGTTCGCCTTCCTTCAGCGCAGCCTCGCATGCGTCGTACGCGCGCGCGAGCATCGCGGGATCCTCGTGGCGCGGCGCGATCGGGATCGCCTTCGCATGCCGGAACACCCAGCTCGCGAAGCGCGTCTTGAAGATCCGGTGATCCATCACGAAACGGATCGGACGCGGGCTCGCGGCGGCCAGCACGAGCGCGTCGACGTAGCTGACGTGGTTGCACACGAGCACGGCGGCCCCTTCTGCCGGAATCCGCTCCGCATGCACGAGGCGAATCCGGTAGAAGGTGTGTACGAGTACCCACGCAACGAAGCGCAGGAGGAACTCGGGCACGAGCAGATAGATATACGTGGCGACGATCACGTTAAGCAGCGCGGTGACGAGGAACAGCCCCGGGATATCGACGCCGGCCTTGGTCAACCCCATCGCCATCACGGCCGACAGGATCATGAACAGCGCGTTCAGGATGTTGTTCGCGGCGATGATCCGCGCGCGGTGCGTCGGCGCGCTGCGGCTCTGGATCAGCGCGTACAGCGGCACGCTGTAGAAGCCGCCGAACATCGCGAGCAGGAACAGGTCGGCCAGGATGCGCCAGTGGCGCGCACCGGCCAGGAACTCGCCAACCGACAGCAGATGGCCGGGCGACGGCAGCGCATGGCTCGCGAAATACAGCTCGATCGCGAACACGCTGATGCCGATCGAGCCGAGCGGCACGAGGCCGATCTCGACGCGCCGCTGCGACAGGCGTTCGCACAGCAGCGAGCCGAGGCCGATGCCGACCGAGAACGTCGCGAGCAGGATCGTGACGACGTCAGGGCTCGCGGACAGCACGTCCTTCGCGAAATTGAAGAACGACGTGAGGAACGTCGCGCCGACGAACCACAGCCACGAGATGCCGAGCAGGCTCAGGAACACGGTGCGGTTCTGGCGTGCGAGCCCGAGGTTGCGCCAGGTCTCGCTGAACGGATTCCAGTTGATCACGAGATCGGGCTGCGGCGCCGGCGTGGACGGCACGCGCTGCGCGACGAACCGGCCCGCGAGCGCGATGACGACGACGCTCACCGCGAGCACGCGCTCGCCGCTGCCTTCGATGCCCGCGGCCGCGCCGCCGATGATCGTGCCGATCAGGATCGCGATGAACGTGCCCATCTCGACGAGGCCGTTGCCGCCGACCAGCTCGTGCTCGCCGAGATGCTGCGGCAGGTACGAATACTTGACGGGCCCGAACAGCGTCGAGTGCATCCCCATCATGAACGTGCACAGGTACAGCAAGGGCGCGCTATGCGTGACGAAGCCCGCCGCACCGACCAGCATCAGCACGATCTCGAAGGTCTTCACGAAGCGCGTGAGAGTCGCCTTGTCGTACTTGTCGGCGATCTGGCCGGAGGTCGCCGAGAACAGCACGAACGGCAAAATGAAGATCGCGGAAATCAGGAAGGCGGCCGTCTTCGCATCGACGCCGGCGAACCGCGCGGTGTGATAGGTGACCAGCGACGTGAAGCCGATCTTGAAGACGTTGTCGTTCAGCGCGCCGAGGAACTGGGTCGTGAAGAACGGTGCGAAACGACGCTCGCGCAGCAGGTCGAACTGCGACGCGTGGGCGCGCCGTTCGTCGCGCTGCCCGGATGTGGCTTGCGTTTGATCGCTCATGCGGAATACGCGCGCGTCGTCTTGGCGAAGCTGCGCGGGCCTTGTTGTGTTGTCGTTGAAAAAACGGCGGCGCAGGACCAACCTGCGCCGCCGCGTGCCGGATGGCGACGCCCGCGCGTCGGGGCGCAGGGCGCGGCGTGGTTCACGGCTTGTGCGCTTCGGCTTCCGATTCCGGCCAGTCGCGGATGTACGCCTTCAGCATCCGGTTCTCGAAGCTCTGCGCCTCGACGACCGTCTTCGCGACGTCGTAGAACGAAATGACGCCCATCAGCACCTTCTTGTCGAGCACCGGCATATAGCGCGCATGGCGCTCGAGCATCATCCGGCGCACTTCGTTGACGTCCGTTTCCGGCGTGCAGGTGAGCGGCTCGTCCATCACCTTGCGCACCTGCACGTCGCCGATCGCGCCGCCATTCACGTGCAGGCGCAGGATGATCTCGCGGAACGTCAGCATCCCGACGAGATCGCCGTACTCCATCACGACGAGCGAACCGATGTCGTGCTCGGCCATCGTATCGACCGCTTCGCGCAGCGGCTTATCGGGCGTCACCGTAAACAGCGTGTTGCCCTTCACTTTCAGAATATCGCTGACGCGCATCGTAGTCCCCTCATGCTTGAATGCAAAACCTCTTTCGATCCTATCGGAAAGCCTGTCAAAAGGAAAGCTCGGGCCCGCGCGGCGGCCCGCGCCCCGCTTGCGGAAGCGGTCCGCCGGCAGCACAATGGCCCCATGAACAGCGGCCAGAGGAGACGTCCATGGCGCATACGCATTCGGAGCAATTCGCCAGCTTCGCCGATTTCTACCCGTATTACCTGAACGAACACCAGAACCTGACGTCGCGGCGGCTGCACTTCATCGGCTCGCTCGGCGTGATCGGCTGCGTCGCGATGGCGATCGCGACCGGCAACTGGCCGTGGCTGCCGGCAGCCATCGTCTGCGGCTACGGGTTCGCGTGGATCGGACACTTCTTCTTCGAGAAGAACCGCCCGGCCACGTTCCGGCACCCGATCTACAGCCTGATGGGCGACTGGGTGATGTTCAAGGACATTTGCACCGGCAAGATCCCGCTGTAACGGCCGAGCGCCCCGCTCACGCCGGCCGCGGCGGCCGCGCATGCGGGTCGGACACGGTGCCCGGCGCCTGCCCAGGGCTTGCCGCCGGCTGCGCGCCCGCAAGCCGGTGCGCGGCGATCAGCGACGCGAGCGACACGTCGAACCGGTCGCTCGACAGCACCGCGAGCAGCGCGGCGCCATCGACGTGGCTGCGGCGCCGCTGCAGCTGGTAGGTGAGTTCCGTGCGGTCGATCACCAGCACGTCGAACAGTTGCGCAAGCGTCAGCTGCTCGGGGTTCGCGAGCAGGATGTAGCGCGGCGTGGTCTCACCGCCGCCGTCGAGCCGCGCAATCCATTCGCGCTCCTCCATCGTCGTCAGCAGGCGCTGCGCGGTTTCCATGTCGCAGCGCAGCAGGGTCGCGAGCCGCATCGCCGTGTAGCCGCGCTTGCCGGCCGTGCGTGCGTCGGCCAGCCGCGCGAGCATTTCCAGCGCGTCAAGCAGATCGCTGCCCGGATAGTGGATACGGTGGAATTGGCCGACGCGGATCGCCGGCAGCGCAGAGGCCACCATCGCGCCGAGCAGCGCGATGAACCAGCTCAGGTACACCCATAACAGGAACACGGGCAACGCCGCGAACGCGCCATAGACGGCCGTATAGGTCGGAATGCGCCGCACGTAGTAGCCGAAGCCGCGCTTCGCGAGCTCGAACGCGACGGCCGCGAACAGCCCGCCGATCACCGCGTCGCGCCATGCAACCGTGCAGTTCGGCAGGTACACGTACAGCAGCGTGAACGCGAGCACCGTCAGCGGCAGCGACACGAGCGCGAGCAGCCATTCGACGATCGACGTCGACGGCGCCGCCCCCGTGAACGCCAGCGACTGCGTGAACAGGTACGACGAGATCGACAGGCTCACGCCGAACAGCAGCGGGCCGAGCGTAATCAGCGCCCAGTACGCGAGCACGCGCTGCGCGAACGGCCGCGGCTTGCGCACGCGCCAGATCAGGTTGAAGGCCGACTCGATCGTCATCATCGTCATCACCGACGTGACGACGAGCACGATCAGGCCGGCCGTCGTCAGCCCCTTCGCCTTCGACGCGAACTGATTCAGGTACTTGAAGATCTGGATGTTGAACTGCGCAGGCATCAGGTGATCCGCGAGGAACCCCTGCAGCGAGATCTGGAACGACGAGAACATCGGGAAAGCGGTGAACAGCGCGAACGCGACCGTTACGAGCGGCACGAGCGCCAGCATCGTCGTAAACGTCAGACTGCCCGCCACTTGCGGGATGCGATCCTCGGCGCTGCGCCGGGCCGCGAACTGCGCCAGGCGCTTGATGGTGTCGAGATCGACGCTCAACTTCGGCAAACGGCTTCTCCTTCCTGATTCCGCGCGCCCGACGGCGCGCCGCCACCGCGCTGCGCGACGGCTTCAGCCCCTATAATAGCCGCTCGATTCCAGCAGGGGCCGACTGCACCGGGCGCGCGCGCGGCCGCACGCGGCTCCGTCGCCCATGAAAGACATTCTCGTCCTCTATTACAGCCGTCACGGCGCCACGCGCGATCTCGCGCTCGCGATCGCGAACGGCATCGACAGCGTGCCGGGCATGCAGGCCCGCATCCGCACCGTGCCGCCCGTGTCGGCCGTCTGCGAAGCCACCGCCCCCGACATCCCCGCCAACGGCCCGCCATACGCGGAACTGCGGGATCTCGAGGAATGCGCGGGCCTCGCGCTCGGTTCGCCGACCCGTTTCGGCAACATGGCCGCCTCGCTCAAGTATTTCCTCGACGGCACCACACCGCAATGGCTGTCGGGCGCACTGTCCGGCAAGCCGGCCAGCGTGTTCACGTCGACGGGCAGCCTGCACGGCGGCCAGGAATCGACGTTGCTGTCGATGATGCTGCCGCTGCTCCATCACGGGATGATGATCGTCGGGATCCCGTACACGGAATCCGCGCTCACCACGACGCGCACCGGCGGCACGCCGTACGGCGCGTCGCACGTCGCGCAGCACGATCGCTCGGCAGCCGCCGGGCTGTCGGCGGACGAAAAGGCGCTCGCGGCCGCGCTCGGCGTGCGGCTCGCGCGCGCGGCGGCCGCCCTCTCCAGCGCCCAGGCCGCCGAGGCCTCATGAACGCCCCCGCCCGCCCCGCCGTCGCGGCCCGGCCGCGCTACGCGCGGGTCGCCACCGCGTGCCTCGTCGCGCTGATCGCGCTGTCGCTCGCGTGGGAGCTGTGGCTCGCGCCGCTGCGCCCGGGCGGCTCCGCGCTGATGCTCAAGGCCATCCCGCTCGCGCTCGCGCTGCCGGGCGTCTGGCGGCGTAACATCTATACGATGCAGTGGGCGAGCATGCTGATACTCGTCTATTTCGCCGAAGGCGTCGTGCGCGGCATGTCCGATCGCGGACTGTCCGCGACGCTCGGCTGGTGCGAGACCACGCTTGCCGTCGCCTTCTTCGCGGCGGCGCTGGCGTACGTCGCGCCGTTCAAGCGCGCGGCGAAAAAGTCGCGCGCTGCGTCCTGACCCTTACGCGACAAGGTGAAGATGTCCTCCGAAGCTTTCGTTTCCGCGTGCCGCGACGCGATCGGCGCCGATCATGTGCTGACCGACCCGCACGATACCGAACCATTCCTGACCGACTGGCGCCGCCGCTACCAGGGTGCCGCGTGCGCGGTGCTGAAGCCCGCGAACACCGCCGAGGTCGCCGCGCTCGTCAAGCTGGCCAATGCACACGGCATCGCACTCGTGCCGCAAGGCGGCAATACAGGCCTGGCCGGCGGCGCCACGCCCGACGCGAGCGGCAGCCAGGCCGTGCTGAGCGTCGCGCGGCTGAACCGCGTGCGTGCGCTCGATCCCCACAACAACACGATCACCGTCGAAGCCGGCGTGATCCTCGCCGACGTGCAGGCGCGCGCCCGCGAAGGCGGCCGGCTGTTCGCGCTGAGCCTCGCGGCGGAAGGCAGCTGCACGATCGGCGGCAACCTGTCGACCAATGCGGGCGGCACCGCCGTGCTGCGCTACGGCAACGCGCGCGAGCTGTGTCTGGGGCTCGAGGTCGTGACGCCCCAGGGTGAAATCTGGGACGGCCTGCGCGGACTGCGCAAGGACAACACCGGCTACGACCTGCGCGACCTGTTCATCGGCGCGGAAGGCACGCTCGGGATCATCACGGCGGCCGTGATGAAGCTGCATCCGCTGCCGGCCGCGCAGGTCACGGCACTCGCCGCGCTCGATTCGCCGCACGCGGCGCTCGATTTCCTCGCGCTCGCGCAGCGCGCGGCCGGGCCGCTGCTGACCGGCTTCGAGCTGATGTCGGACTTCTGCATGCAGCTCGTCGGCAAGCACTACCCGCAACTGCGCTACCCGTTCGCGCAGACGCATGCGCAGACGGTGCTGCTCGAACTGTCCGACAACGAAAGCGAAGCGCATGCGCGCGCGCTGTTCGAGAAACTGATGGAGGAAGCGTTCGAGGCGGGGCTCGTGGTCGACGCGGTGGTCGCGGAGAATCTCGCGCAGTCGCGCGCATTCTGGGACCTGCGCGAACACATCCCGCTCGCGCAGGCCGACGAGGGGCTCAACATCAAGCACGACATCGCGGTGCCGATTTCGTCGATCGCGCGCTTCATCGACGAGACCGACGCGGCGATCCAGCAAGCCGCGCCGGGCGCGCGGATGGTCACGTTCGGCCACCTCGGCGACGGCAATCTCCACTACAACGTGCAGATGCCCGAAGGCGGCGACCCGAAAGCGTTCCTGGCCGCGTTCCAGGCGCCGATCAACCGGATCGTCTACGACAACGTGCACCGCCACCACGGCACGATCAGCGCGGAGCACGGCATCGGCCAGTTGAAGATCGAGGACGCGCAGCGTTACAAGTCGCCGGTGGAAACGACGCTGATGCGCACGCTGAAGACCGCGCTCGATCCGCGCGGCCTGATGAATCCCGGCAAGGTCCTGCGCTGAAGCCACCCACTCCGGAGCCACGTCCGTGAAAGTCCGCGTCCTGTCCGACCTGCATCTCGAAAGCAACCTGCCCGACGCGATTCCGCATGCCGACGGGGATCTCGTCGTGCTGGCCGGCGACATCCACAACCACGCGGAAGGCCTGCGCTGGGCCGCCGAAACGTTCGATCCCGCGGTGCCGGTGATCTACGTGCCGGGCAACCACGAGTACTACGACGGGGAATTCGGCGCACTGGAGACGGCGATGCGCGATGCAGCGCAGGCGCTCGACAACGTGCATTACCTGAACAACGACGCCTACGTCGATCCCGGGCAGCGTTTTCGCGTGCTTGGCACGACGCTCTGGGCCGATTTTTCGCTGTTCGGTGCCGACGAAGCCAGCCTTGCCCGATCGATCGAGGCCGGGCTGCGCGTGATGCTCGATTTCAAGGGATTGATCCAGGTGACCTGGCCGCACGACGCGGCGCTGCATGCGGTGCCGGGCACGCCGGAACGGGATTTCTCGCCGGCCGACGCCATCGCGCTGCATCGACGCAGTCGCGCGTGGCTCGAAGCACAGCTCGCGACGCCGTTCGCGGGCCAAACGATCGTCGTGACCCACCACGCGCCGCACCGGCGCTCGCTGGCGGAGCGCTATGCGGAAGATCTTGCGTCGGCGGGATTCGTGACGGACATGGCGGCACTCGTGCAGCCGCCGGTCAATCTATGGCTCCACGGCCACACGCATACGTCATTCGACTACGTGGCGGACGGCGGCACACGCGTGGTGTGCAACCCGCGCGGCTACATCCACCGGCGTACCGGCGAACTGGAAAATACCGCGTTCGCGTGGGACAAGGTCGTCGAGCTCGGCTGAACGCCGGCCCGCCCGGCCGCATTGCGCGGCCTTGTTCGACCTGGAGCGTGATAACGGCGGGATCAGCGGCCGGGGCGGCGCTGCTCGCGCACCCGCACCGGCACCGGCTTCATCTGCGCCTTCGCCTTCATCGCGCGCAGCAGGTCGCGGGTCGCCGCGGCGGCCGCGGCCGCGCCCAGCAGGACTCCAAGGCCGATCATCAGGTGCGTATCCATTGCTACTCCGGGGTTGCGTATCTCGTTAATTCCCACAGTATCAAACTGTCTGACACGCGTTCGTAAAAAAATGTTGCGTGAAGGACAAATCTCGTCAGATCGCAGTCATCCGCGCTGTCATGCCGCACGCGTGTACTGCTCGAGCGCGGCTTCGTCGGCTGCGAGCGTGGCCGGCAGTTCGTCGCGCAGGAAATCGACCCAGGTGCGAATTTTCGCGTCGAGGTACTGGCGCGACGGATACAGCGCATAGATGTTCATCACGTGCGACCGGTATTCGGGCATCACGCGCACGATGTGGCCGCTGCGCAACCAGCCGATCGCCGAATAAAGCGGCAGACCGCCGATCCCCATCCCTTCCCGCACGGCCACCGCGAGCGCCTCGGCGACGTTGACGCGAAACGGCGGCGCCGTGATCGGGACGACCTCGTCGCCGTTCGGCCCCGCCAGCGCCCATTCGTCGAACTGGAAACCCGGCGCGACCATCCCGAGGCAGACGTGCTGCGCGAGATCCGCCGGCCGCTGCGGCACGCCATGGGCCTCGACATAGCCGCGCGACGCGCACACCACGCTGTAGCTCTCGCCGAGCCGCTGCGACACGAGCCCCGAATCCGGCAGGTCGCGGCCGACGACGATCGCGACGTCATACCCCTCGTCGAGCAGGTCGGGCATCCGCTGCGCAAGTGTCAGCTCGACGTGCACGTCCGGGTAGCGCTCGCGATAGCGCGCGACGGCCGGCACCAGGTAGTGCTGGCCGAGGCTCGTGAAGCAATGAACCTTCAGCTTGCCCGACGGGCGCGCATGCGCGTCGCCCGCCTCGGCTTCGGCCTGGTCGACATACGCGAGGATCTGCTCGCAGCGCTGCAGGTAGCGCTCGCCGGCTTCGGTCAGCGCGATCCGGCGCGTCGTGCGATTCAGGAGGCGCGTGCGCAGGTGCGCCTCGAGATCGGAAACCGCGCGCGACGCGTAGGCGGTGGTCGAATTCATCTGCTGGGCGGCCGCGGTAAAGCTTCCCGCGTCGACCACGCGGACGAATACCCGCATGTTTTGTAACGTATCCATCCCATTGCCCATTTGAATCCGGACGGATTGTTGCACAGAGGCGAACAAGTATTGTCTCAGGATTCGTAAAAATGACTTGCACCCTTGTCCATTTATTCAGGAATCACTGAAAAATATAATCGCATCCGACTCATCTATATCCGAAAGGGAGAAAATCGTGCAGTCTCCGGCGACAAAAGGGACGCTCGCACTGGCGGTTCTTGCAGTCTCATTAATAATGGCCGGATGCGCGAGCATGGGCGACAACAAGCCGCAGTCGGCCCGCATCGAGGCGAACGCGCTCGACGCCGGCGCCGCGATCCGTGCTGCCGACCGTGACGCGGGCTGGCCCGCGGCCGACTGGTGGCGCGCCTACCGCGATCCGCAACTCGACGCCTGGATTGCTGCCGCCCAGGCCGGCAACCCGACACTCGCGGCCGCCGAGGCCCGGGTGCGCGAAGCGCAGGCGATGGCGCGCGTGGCCCGCTCGGCCGAATTGCCGCAGATCAACGGCAACCTCTCGCTGATGCGCGAGCACTGGCCGGACAACGTGTACTACGGCCCGGGGCCGCTCGCGAACGCCGATACCTGGAACAACACCGGCACGCTCGGCCTGTCGTACCACCTCGACCTGTGGGGCAAGGACAAGAACGCGACCGAGCGCGCGCTCGACACGGCGCATGCGAGCGCCGCCGATGCGCGTGCGGCAAAGCTCGAGCTCGAGGTCAACGTCGTGCGCGCGTATGTCCAGATGTCGATGAACTATGCGTTGCTCGATCTCGCGCACCAGACGTTCGAACGCCAGCACTCGCTCGCCGATCTCGCGCGCAAGCGGCTGCAGGCGGGCCTCGGCACGCAGCTCGAAGTGAGCCAGGCGGAATCGACACTGCCCGACTATGAGCGCCAGATCGACAGCTACGAGGAAGCGATCCAGCTCGCGCGGCACCAGCTTGCCGCGCTGGCCGGCAAGGGTCCGGGCGCGGGCGACGCGATCAAGCGGCCGCAGCTGTCGCTCGACGCGCCTGCCGGCCTGCCGTCGGCGATGCCGGCCGACCTCCTCGGCCGCCGCCCCGACGTCGTCGCGGCGCGCTGGACAGTCGACGCGCAGGCGCGCGGCATCGATGTCGCAAAGGCGTCGTTCTACCCGAACATCGATCTGCTCGCGACGGTCGGCGGCTTCGGCGTGACCGCACCGTTCACCGACTTCCTGCGCGCGATGAACGGCGGCTGGACGGCCGGCCCCGCGCTGTCGCTGCCGATCTTCGAAGGCGGCCGGCTGCGCGCACAGCTCGGCGCGGCCAATGCCGGCTACGACCAGGCGGTCGAGCGCTACAACCAGACGATCGTCGGCGCGCTCAAGGATATCGCCGACCAGGTCGTGCGAATTCGTTCGCTCGATGCGCAGAAGAAGGACGCCGCACGCTCGGTGGCCGCCAACGACCGCAGCTATCAGCTGTCGCGCGAAGGGTTCCGCCGCGGGCTGACCGACTACGTGAACGTGCTGGTCGCGCAGCAGCAGTTGCTGCGCGCGCAGGAGACGGCCGCCCGCATCGATGCGGAACGCATCGCCGCACACGCGCAGTTGATGGCCGCGCTCGGCGGCGGCGTCGAGACGGGTACGGACCTGCAGGACGGCCATCCGTCGCACGACGAATCCGCCGCGGGCGCAGCCGCGCCTGCCGCCGCGCCGGGTGCCAAGCCCGTGGCGGCAGGCGCCCGGCCCGCGCAGGTGGCCGCCGCCGGTGCGTCCGGCGTGCCGGCCGCACGGTAACGCGGAGCGACGCCATGTCAGCCTTCCCCCCCGCTTCCACGCCCGCCGGCGGTCCGTTCTCTGCCTGGAGCGCCGCGTTCGGCGACTGGGCCCGCACCGACGGCGCCGCGTGGCTCTACCTGTTCAAGGCGCTGCTCGCGACCTTCATCGCGCTCGGCGTGTCGATGCGGCTCGACCTGCCGGCACCGAAGACGGCGATGACGACCGTCTTCATCGTGATGCAGCCGCAAAGCGGCGCCGTGCTCGCGAAAAGCTTCTACCGGGTCGCCGGCACGATCTTCGGGCTCATCGCGACGCTCACGTTCGTCGGGCTGTTCCCGCAGCAGCCGCAGCTGTTCCTGCTGGCCATCGCGCTGTGGATCGCGCTGTGCACAGCCGGCGCCGCGCGCAACCGCAACTTCCGCAGCTACGGCTTCCTGCTCGCCGGCTATACGACCGCGTTGATCGGCCTGCCCGCGTCGCAACACCCTGACGGTGCATTCATGAGCGCGATGACGCGCGTCTCGGAAGTCATCATCGGGATCGTGTCGGCCGGCGTCGTCAGCGCGCTCGTGTTCCCGCAGTACACGGGCGAACAGATGCGCACGACGGTGCGCAAGCGCTTCGGCAGCTTCGTCGACTACGTCGCGTCGGCGCTGTCGGGCCAGCTCGACCGCGCGCACATCGAGACCATCCACACGCGCTTCGTCGCCGACGTGGTCGGCTTCGAGGCCGCGCGCAGCATGGCCGTGTTCGAGAATCCGGACACGCGCATGCGCAGCGGCCGCCTGGCGCGACTGAACAGCGAGTTCATGAGCGCGTCGAGCCGCTTTCACGCGCTGCATCAGTTGATGAACCGACTGCACGCAGCCGGTGCGCAGGCCGCGATCGATGCGATCGAACCATATTTCCGCGAAATCGCGCCGCTGCTCACGCGCGATGGCGAACCCGTGCGCACGTCGGTCGACGCCGCGCACTCGGCCGAGCAACTGCTCGCGTGGCGCGACGCGCTGCCGCGCCGCATCCGCGCGACGCGCGCGGAGCTCGAAACGCAGCCCGACTTCCCGCTGCTCGACTTCGACACGGCCGCCGAACTGCTGTACCGCTTCATCACCGACCTGCAGGAATACGCGGCGACCTATGCGTCGCTCACGACCGCGACGCACGAGCGCGAACGCTGGATCGAACGCTACGAGCCGCGCACCAACCGGACGGCCGCCACGATCGCCGGCATCCGCACCGCAACGGTCATTCTCGCGCTGGGCTGGTTCTGGATCGAGACCGCGTGGCCGAGCGGCGTGATGCTGGTGCTGAACGCCGCGGCGACCTGCGCGCTCGCGTCGTCGGCGCCACGCCCGACCGCGATGGCCGCGCAGATGGGGATGGGCACGGCGCTGGCCGTTTGCACCGGCTTCCTGCTGATGTTCGGCATCTACCCGCGGATCGACGGCTTCGTCCTGCTGTGCGCGGCGCTCGCGCCGTTACTCGCGATCGGCATCTACATGACGCTGAAGCCGAAGCTCGCGGGCTACGGAATGGGCTACCTGATCTTCTTCTGCTTCCTGGCCGGCCCCGACAGCATCACGCACTACGATCCCACCAGCTTCATGAACGACGCGCTCGCGCTGCTGCTGTCGATGCTGGTATCGGCGATCGCGTTCGCCGTGCTGTTCCCGCCGACCGCGCCGTGGCTCAAGAAGCGGCTGTTCGCCGACCTGCGTCACCAGGCCGTCGCGGCCTGCCATGCGCGGCTCGCCGGATTGCGCACGCGCTTCGAGAGCGGCGCGCGCGACCTGATGTACCAGGCGCACACGCTGTCGGCCGACCAGCCCGACGTGCAGCGCGACGCGCTGCGCTGGATGTTCGCGGTGCTCGAAACCGGCAATGCGGCCATCGACCTGCGCCACGAGCTGGCGACGCTGCCGCCGGACCCGCGCTACGCGCCGGCGACGCCGTGGCGACGCGCGATCGAGACGATGCGCGCCGCGCTGGCGTCGCTGTTCACCCGGCCTGACGCCAAACGCTTCGACACCACGCTCGCCGCGGTCAACGATGCGATCGACGCGACCCGGCAGACGCTCGACGCGTTCACGCCGACGCGCGAGGAACGTCACCGGCTGCAGCGCATCCTGAGCCACCTGCATTTCGTGCGCACGGCACTGCTCGATCCCGAATCGCCGCTCGCCGCGCTCAACCGCAACCGCCCCGTGCGTCCCCAACCAGGAGCCTCGTCATGATGCCGCGTGAAATCGCCATTCTCGATGCCTACATGCCCACGGTGGTGCTGATGTTCGTCCTCGGCGCGCTCGCGACCTGGGCCGTCGACCGCCTGCTCGCCTATACAGGCCTCTACCGTGTCGTCTGGCACCCGTCGCTGTTCCGGGCCTGCCTTCTCGTCTGCATTTGCGGCGGACTGAGTCTTGCCGTTTACCGTTGATTCCGAACCATCATGATTCTCAGAAAACTCTTCGGCTTCGTCGCGACCGCCGTCATTCTTCTCGTCGCGATCCTGATCGGGCGCTCGCTGTGGGTGCACTACATGGACGATCCGTGGACGCGCGACGGGCGCGTGCGCGCCGAGATCGTCAACGTCGCGCCGGACGTGTCGGGCGCGATCGTCGAATTGCCCGTGCATGACAACCAGCTCGTGAAAAAGGGCGACCTGATCATGCAGATCGACCCGTCGCACTACCAGATCGCGGTCGAGCAGGCGCAAGCGGCCGTCGCCGCCCGTCGCGCGGAACTGCAGATGCGCCGTGACGACGCGGCCCGCCGCGCGGATCTCGACGCGCTCGTCGTGTCGAAGGAAAACCGCGAGAACGCGGCGCACAGCGCGTCGAGCGCCGATGCGCAGTACCAGCAGGCGATCGCCGCGCTCGATGCCGCGAAGCTCAACCTCGAGCGCACACGCGTCGTCGCGCCGGTCGACGGCTACATCACGAACCTGCAGACGTTCAAGGGCAACTACGCGGTGGCCGGCCAGGCGAAGCTCGCGATCGTCGACAGCCATTCGTTCTGGGTCTACGGCTACTTCGAGGAAACCAAGCTGCCGCGCGTGAAGATCGGCGCGCCTGCCGAGATGCGGCTGATGAGCGGCGGCGTGATGAAGGGCCACGTCGAAAGCATCTCGCGCGGGATCTACGATCGCGACAACCCGCAGAGCCGCGACCTCGTCGCGGACGTGAACCCGACCTTCAACTGGGTGCGCCTCGCGCAGCGCGTGCCGGTGCGCATCAAGATCGACGACGTGCCGGCCGACGTGGTGCTGTCGGCAGGCACGACCTGCACGGTCATCATCGATCCCGACAAGCAGAAGAAGTCGTAAGCGCGGCACGCCCGGACGGCGCCCCGCCCGGGCGCTTCCTTCCCGGAACAGCCGGCAACCCGCCGGATGCGCGCGTCACGGCCAGCCGGCCCGCTGCCGGGCGCGCTCAGGCCGCGATGCGAAAGCGCCCGACCAGCGACTTCAACGCCTGCGCCTGCTCGTCGAGCGCGTTCGCCGCGGCAGCAGCCTGTTCGACGAGCGCCGCATTCTGCTGCGTGCCAGCGTCCATCTGCGTGACCGCGCGGCCGATCTCGTCGATCCCGGCGCTCTGCTCGTCCGAAGCGGCTGAAATTTCACCGATGATGTCGGTCACGCGCTTGACCGCGCGCACGACGTCGCCCATCGTGCGGCCCGCATCGTGCGCGAGCGCCGCACCGTTCGCGACACGCTCGACCGACGCGCCGATCAACGCGCGGATCTCCTTCGCCGCGGTCGCCGAGCGCTGCGCGAGCAGGCGAACCTCGCCCGCAACCACCGAGAAGCCGCGCCCCTGCTCGCCGGCACGGGCGGCCTCGACCGCCGCGTTCAACGCGAGAATGTTGGTCTGGAACGCGATCCCCTCGATCGTGCCGATGATGTCGCGAATGTTCTTCGCGCTGTCGTCGATCTCGCTCATCGTCGCCACCACCCGCCCGACGACTTCCCCACCCGTCTCCGCGACGGCCGATGCATTGGCCGCGAGCGCGCTCGCCTGCCGCGCGTTCTCGGCGTTCTGCCGGACGGTCGACGTGAGCTGCTCCATGCTGGCCGCGGTGCGTTCGAGCGCGACGGCCTGCTGCTCGGTGCGCTTCGACAGATCGAGATTGCCGGTGGAGATCTCGCCCGACGCGGCCGCGATCGCCTCGGCGCTGACCGCGATTTCGCCGACCGTCGCCGCGAGCCCCGTCTGCATCTCGGCCAGTGCACGCACCATGCTGTCGCGGTCGTGCCGGCCCAGCTCGATGGGTCGCGTCAGGTCGCCGCGCGCGATGTCCGCGGCGATCGCCTTCGCGTGCGCGGGCTCGCCGCCGAGCTGCGACGCGAGACGGCGCACGACGCGTTCGGCGATCACGACCGCGAGCACGATCAGCGCAACCGTCATCGCCGCGATCATCGCGAACGACGACGAGAAAATGGTGGCGGACGCATCGAGCGTCGCCTTCGACTTCGCACCGCGCGTCTTCACGAGTTCGGCGACGAGTTTCTCGAGCTTGCCGGTTTCGACCAGCAGCGACACGTCCTGCGTGCCGACCTGCCAGTTCATCTGCGACAGGTCGAGCGGCTGCGCGCGCACGAGTTCGACGAAGTCACGCAGGTGCGCACGCCATGTGCCGACCGCCGTCGAGAATGCGCGCAGCCGCGCCGAATCGTCGACATCGGCCGGATCCGCGTAGCGCTGCAGCGTGCCGAGCGCCTGGCCAATCGACGCGAGCCCCGCGCTCACCTCGGCGCCCAGTTCGTCGCGCTCCTTCGCGGTGGTCGCAGTCAGCAGCATCTTCTGGGCACGGCTCGCGCGCAGCATTTCGGCCCGGACCTCCTCGGCCGCGCGGCTCGCGACGTGACCCTGCTCGTAGACCGACGCGATCGACGCATTCAGCCGGCTGATCTGCCACAGCGAAAACATGCCGATCGCCAGCGTACCGGCGAGCAGGATCGCGAATGCGGCGCGCAACGTCGCCTTGACGGTCCACGGCCGGCGCTCGCGACGCGCCGCCCGCAGGCGCCGGGCGGCGCGACCGGCGGCAACGTCGGGGGCGGCGGGTGCCGCACCTGGCTGTGGATGCAAAGATGCTGCTTTCATCGAACTATCCCCGTATTGATCACGCAGCCGGAAAGGTCGGTCCCGGCATTCCCGCGATGGCTGGCCATGCCGCGCGTCCTGCGCCCGCACCGGCGGATAGCCGGCGCCGGGCGCGGCGCGCCTGTTGTCATTGGGTCGTTCTACGGCCGCCACCGCCGTTTCTTGAGTCCGGGAAACCACGCACCGGCCCCGGGCGCGGCCCCGCTGACGGGCAGGCGCGCCGCCAGCGTTATACCCGGCCAAAAAAGCGGGCACCGACCGATCCATCGGATGAATGTCCGATTCACGACAAAACTTGTCCGGACATTCTCGATACGCCACATTACACTTCTTTGACGCAGCAACGATTCAAGACGCGCCCATCCCCAGCAGAGCGCGCCCGCCACCTCAACTCGTTCAGCTCTCACATGGAAACCAGCTTCGACACCGGCTCCGCCGGCGCAGCCGCCACCCAGCCGCCCGCGCCCCCCGTCTCCCGCACCGTGTACCCGGTGCTCGGCGCGATCAGCTTCTCGCATATGCTCAACGACATGATCCAGTCGTTGATCCTCGCGATCTATCCGATGCTCAAGAGCCAGTTCGCGCTGTCGTTCGCGCAGATCGGCCTGATCACGCTCACCTACCAGATCACCGCGTCGCTGCTGCAGCCGCTCATCGGCCTCTATACCGACAAGCGTCCGAAACCGTATTCGCTGCCGGTCGGCATGGGCTTCACGCTCGCGGGGCTGCTGCTGATGTCGGTCGCGCCGAATTTCCCGATGCTGCTGGTCGCCGCGGCGCTCGTCGGCTGCGGCTCGTCGGTGTTCCATCCCGAATCGTCGCGCGTCGCGCGGATGGCGTCGGGCGGCCAGCACGGGCTCGCGCAGTCGGTGTTCCAGGTCGGCGGCAATGCGGGTTCCGCGCTCGGGCCGCTGCTTGCCGCACTCGTGATCATTCCGCACGGCCAGCACAGCATCGCGTGGTTCTCGGCGGCCGCGCTCGTCGCGATGATCGTGCTCACGCAGATCGGCCACTGGTACAAAAAGCATCCGTCGATGAAGAAGAAGGCCGTGGCGGCCGGCCACCCGACGCTGTCGCGCGGCCGCGTGATGGGCGCGATCGGCGTGCTGGTGCTGCTCGTGTTCTCGAAGTACTTCTACCTCGCGAGCATCAACAGCTATTTCACGTTCTACCTGATCGACAAGTTCCACCTGTCGGTGCAGGCCGCGCAGATCCACCTGTTCGTGTTCCTCGCGGCCGTGGCGGCCGGCACGCTGATCGGCGGGCCGGTGGGCGACCGGGTCGGCCGCAAGTACGTGATCTGGGTATCGATCCTCGGCGTCGCGCCGTTCACGCTGCTGCTGCCGTACGCGAACCTGTTCTGGACGAGCGTGCTGACCGTGATCATCGGCATCGTGCTCGCATCGGCGTTCGCCGCGATCCTCGTCTACGCGACGGAACTGATGCCCGGCAAGGTCGGGATGGTCGCGGGCCTGTTCTTCGGCTTCGCGTTCGGCCTCGGCGGGGTCGGCGCGGCCGTGCTCGGCCAGCTCGCCGACGCGACGAGCATCGCGTTCGTCTACAAGGTGTGCTCGTTCCTGCCGCTGATCGGCGTGCTGACGGTGTTCCTGCCTAACCTCGAAAGCAGCCGGCGCAAGAAAGCGTGACGAGGCGGCCGTGGCGTGCGCGCCGCGGCCGGTCGAATGGCTTGAATGAAGGAGTGAAGCAAACGACGGCGGCTTCAGGCCGCCGTCGTCGCATGCAGCGTCAGGAAACGCTTGAGGATGCCGGACGAATAGCTGCTCGCGATCGCCGACAGGAAGTGCGAGAACGACTGCGTTGCATGATCGTCGGCCGTATCGGAAATCGTCCGTACGAGCGCGAACGGCACGTCGTGCTCCGCACACACCTGCGCGATCGCGGCCCCTTCCATTTCGACCGCGAGCGCATCCGGCAATGCATCACGCAGCGCGACGACCTCGCGCTCGCTCGACACGAAGCGGTCGCCGCTGATGATGAGCCCCGTGTGCTGCGTCGCACCGGCCAGGCCGAAGCGCGCGGCGAACTGCGCGCCCTCTTCCTCGACGAATTGCGCGCACGCGGCCCGCAGGCTTGCCGTCAGCGCTGCGTCGGTCGCGAAACGCGTGATGCCGAGCAGCGGCACCTCGTAGCGAGGAAAAAGCGGCGACGCATCGAGATCGTGCTGCAGCAGCGTATCGGCCACGACGACATCGCCGACGCGCACGGTGCGCGACACGCCACCCGCGACGCCGGTGAACACGACGCCCGCCACGCCGAACACGTGGATCAGCGCGCTGACCGTCGCAGCGGCCGCGACCTTGCCGACCCGCGCGAGCGTCACGACGCAGGCCGCGCCATGCACGGTGCCGACGTGATAATCGCGACGGCCGAGCGTGACCGTCTTCATCGCGCCGTCGGCGCGCATCGCGGCGATCAGGTCGCCGAGTTCCTCAGGCAGCGCGGCCAGAATGCCGAGCGGACGAGCCACGGGCGTCGCAAAGTTGTCGATGCCCATCATTCCACCGCCTGCAGTTTCGCGACCGCGAGCGCGAGCCACTTCTCGCCGTGCCGCTTGAATTTCACCTGCGCCTTCGCATCGGTGCCGTTGCCCTCGAGCGCGGTGACCGTGCCTTCGCCGAACTTGGTGTGGAACACCTGCTGGCCGACCCGGAAACCGGCATCGGCCGCGCGCTGCTTGTCCGCGAACGCGGGCAGCGGTGCGGACACGGCCGGGTCGACGATCTGCTCGCGACTGCCGCCGCCCGGCCGCGCGAACCAGTCGCGACCGTACCCGGCGTTGTCCGACCGGCCGCCCCAGCGCGAACCGGCCTCGACCTTCGGCGTCAGCCACTTGAGCACGTGTTCGGGCAGCTCGTCGAAGAAGCGCGAGCGCACGTTGTAGCGCGTCTGGCCGTGCAGCATCCGGCTCTGTGCGAACGACAGGTAGAGCCGCTCCTTCGCGCGCGTGATCGCAACGTACATCAGCCGGCGCTCTTCCTCGAGGCCGTCCGATTCGAGCACGCTGTTCTCGTGCGGGAACAGCCCTTCCTCGAGACCCGTGATGAACACGGCCGAGAATTCGAGCCCCTTCGCCGCGTGCACCGTCATCAGCTGCACGGCGTCCTGCCCGGCCTGAGCCTGGTTGTCGCCGGCCTCCAGCGATGCATGCGACAGGAAACCGGCGAGCGGCGTCATCGTGTCGGGGTTCTGTGCCGGGTCGGCGGGCGATACCGGATCGAGCACGTCGAGCGCCGGATCGTCCGTCGCGGTGCCGAGCGCCGGCGCCGCGATCGCACCTGCGCGCAGCGGGATCGAGCGGGCCGGCGTGTCGAGCCCGTAGCCTTCCTCGGCAATGAACGCGGTGGCCGCGTTCACCAGTTCCTGCAAGTTCTCGAGACGGTCCTGGCCTTCGCGCTCGCCCTGGTAGAAATCGGCAAGACCGCTGGCGCGCACGATGTGCTCGACGGTATCGGGCAGGTTCATGTGCTGCGTATCGGCGCGCATCTTCGCGACCAGGTTTGCGAACCCGCCGAGGCTCGTGCCGGCCTTGCCCGTCACGTATGGAATCGCGGCAGCCATCGAGCAGCCGTACAGGCGCGCGGCGTCGGCCAGTTGCTCGATCGAGCGCGCACCGATGCCGCGGGTCGGGAAATTCACGACGCGCACGAACGCGGTGTCGTCGTTCGGGTTGTCGATCAGGCGCAGGTACGCGAGCGCGTGCTTCACTTCCTGGCGCTCGAAGAAGCGCAGGCCTCCGTACACGCGATACGGGATGCCCGACGACATCAGCGTGTGCTCGATCGAGCGCGACTGCGCGTTGCTGCGGTACAGGACGGCCACTTCGCTGCGCGCCATCCCGGTGTTGATCAGCGAGCGGATCTCCTCGACGATCCAGCCGGCTTCCTGCGAATCGGTGCTCGCCTCATACACGCGCACGGGCTCGCCGTGGCCCGCATCGGTGCGCAGGTTCTTGCCGAGGCGGTGCGCGTTGTTCGAGATCAGCTGGTTCGCCGCGTCGAGGATGTTGCCGTGCGACCGGTAGTTCTGCTCGAGCTTGATCAGGTTGCGCACGCGGAATTCGTCTTCGAAGTCGCGCATGTTGCCGACGTTCGCGCCGCGGAACGCGTAGATCGACTGGTCGTCGTCGCCGACCGCGAAGATCGCGTTCTGGCCGCCCGCGAGCATCTTGAGCCACGCGTACTGCAGCTTGTTGGTGTCCTGGAACTCGTCGACGAGGATGTGCTTGAAGCGCGCCTGGTAGTGCGCGCGCAGCGGCGCGTTGTACGCGAGCAGTTCGTAGCAGCGCAGCAGCAGCTCGGGGAAATCGACGACGCCCTCGCGCTGGCACTGCTGGTCGTAAGCCTGGTACAGCTCGACGAACTTGCGGTTGAAGTTGTCGGACGCGTCGACCTTGTCGGGACGCAGCCCCTGCTCCTTCGCGTTGTTGATGAAGTACTGCACGTTCTTCGGCGGGTACTTCTCGTCGTCGACGTTCGCCGCCTTCATCAGCCGCTTGATCGCGGACAGCTGGTCGGCCGTATCGAGGATCTGGAAGGTCTGCGGCAGGCCGGCGTCGCGCCAGTGCGTGCGCAGCATCCGGTTGCACAGGCCGTGGAACGTGCCGATCCACATTCCGCGCGTGTCGATCGGCATCATCGCCGACAGGCGCGCCATCATCTCGCGCGCGGCCTTGTTCGTGAAGGTCACGGCGAGCACGGTGGGCGGCGATGCGTAGCCCTGCTGGATCAGCCACGCGATGCGGGTAATCAGCACGCGGGTCTTGCCGCTGCCCGCCCCGGCGAGGATCAGCGCCGGTTCGTTCGGCAACGTGACGGCGGCGAGTTGTTCGGGGTTCAGATTGGCGAGCAGGTCGGGCATGGAGCGGCAGCGAACGGGCGAGAAAAATGCGGACCCGACATTATAAGTCGGCCGCGAAGCTTGCCGTTCGCTATCGTGCAGGCATGCTGCGAAGGCCGCGGAACGCCGACACGCAGGGCACGCAATGGCTGGCCAGTATGGATACGCCAATATCAGCGACCGACCATCTATATAGATGCATTTATAATTGTCAGATTCAGCATCCAATTCACGCATTTTTCGGCAGATTTCCAACATGAGCGACAACACGCTTGCGAAGAGCTTCGAGCCCCACACCATCGAATCCCAATGGGGGCCGGAGTGGGAAAAGCGCGGCTATGCGGCCCCGGCCTTCGATCCGGCCCGCCCCGATTTCTCGATCCAGTTGCCGCCGCCGAACGTGACGGGCACGCTGCACATGGGCCACGCGTTCAACCAGACGATCATGGACGGCCTCACCCGCTACCACCGGATGCTCGGCGAGAACACCCTGTGGGTGCCCGGCACCGACCACGCTGGGATCGCGACCCAGATCGTCGTCGAGCGCCAGCTCGACGCACAGGGCGTGTCGCGCCACGACCTCGGCCGCGAGAAGTTCGTCGAGCGCGTGTGGGAATGGAAGGAAAAATCCGGTTCGACGATCACCGGCCAGGTGCGCCGCCTCGGCGCGTCGCCCGACTGGTCGCGCGAATACTTCACGATGGACGACAAGATGTCGGCCGCCGTGCGCGACGTGTTCGTCACGCTCTATGAACAGGGCCTGATCTATCGCGGCAAGCGCCTCGTCAACTGGGATCCGGTGCTGCTGACCGCCGTGTCGGACCTCGAAGTCGTCAGCGAAGAAGAAAACGGCCACCTGTGGCACATCCGCTACCCGCTCGTCGATGGCTCGGGTTCGCTGACCGTTGCGACAACGCGCCCGGAAACGATGCTCGGCGACGTCGCGCTGATGGTCCACCCGGAAGACGAGCGCTACGCACACCTGATCGGCAAGCTCGTCACGCTGCCGCTGACGGGCCGCGAGATCCCGGTGATCGCGGACGACTACGTCGACCGCGAGTTCGGCACGGGCGTCGTGAAGGTCACGCCGGCGCACGACTTCAACGACTACCAGGTCGGCCAGCGCCACAAGCTCGCGCCGATCGAGATCCTGACGCTCGACGCGAAGATCAACGACAACGGCCCCGAGCAGTATCGCGGCCTCGACCGCTTCGACGCTCGCAAGGCGATCGTCGCCGACCTCGATGCGCAGGGCTTCCTCGACTCGGTGAAGCCGCACAAGCTGATGGTGCCGCGCGGCGACCGCACGGGCGTCGTGATCGAGCCGATGCTGACCGACCAGTGGTTCGTGGCGATGACGAAGCCGGCGCCGGAAGGCACGTTCAATCCCGGCAAGTCGATCACGGAAACGTCGCTCGACGTCGTGCGCAGCGGCCAGATCAAGTTCGTCCCGGAAAACTGGACGACCACCTATTACCAGTGGCTCGAGAACATCCAGGACTGGTGCATCTCGCGCCAGCTGTGGTGGGGCCACCAGATTCCCGCGTGGTACGGCGAGAACGGCGAGGTGTTCGTCGCGCGCCACGAGGAAGAAGCGCGCGCGCAGGCTGCCGCGAAGGGTTACACGGGTGCGCTGAAGCGCGACGAAGACGTGCTCGACACGTGGTTCTCGTCGGCGCTCGTGCCTTTCTCGTCGCTCGGCTGGCCGAACGAAACGCCTGAACTGAAGCACTTCCTGCCGTCGTCGGTGCTCGTCACGGGCTTCGACATCATCTTCTTCTGGGTCGCCCGGATGGTGATGATGACCACGCACTTCACGGGCAAGGTGCCGTTCCACACCGTCTACGTGCACGGCCTCGTGCGCGACGCGGAAGGCCAGAAGATGTCGAAGAGCAAGGGCAACACGCTCGACCCGATCGACATCGTCGACGGCATCGACCTCGACACGCTGGTCGCGAAGCGCACGACGGGCCTGATGAACCCGAAGCAGGCCGCGACGATCGAGAAGAAGACGCGCAAGGAATTCCCGGACGGCATCGCCGCGTTCGGCACCGACGCGCTGCGCTTCACGATGGCGTCGATGGCGACGCTCGGCCGCAACGTGAACTTCGACCTCGCGCGCTGCGAAGGCTATCGCAACTTCTGCAACAAGCTGTGGAACGCCACGCGCTTCGTGCTGATGAACTGCGAAGGTCACGACTGCGGCAGCGACAAGCCGGAAGTCTGCGGTGCGGGCGATTGCGGCCCGGGCGGCTACCTCGACTTCTCGGCGGCCGACCGCTGGATCGTGTCGCTGCTGCAGCGCACGGAGGCCGACATCGCGAAGGGCTTCGCCGATTACCGCTTCGACAACATCGCAAGCAGCATCTACAAGTTCGTGTGGGACGAGTACTGCGACTGGTATCTCGAACTCGCGAAGGTGCAGATCCAGAACGGCACGCCGGAACAGCAGCGCGCGACGCGCCGCACGCTGCTGCGCGTGCTCGAGACGGTGCTGCGCCTCGCGCACCCGGTCATCCCGTTCATCACCGAAGCACTCTGGCAGAAGGTCGCGCCGCTCGCCGGCCGCTATCCGCAGGGCAAGGCCGAGGGCGAAGCATCGCTGATGACGCAGGCGTACCCGATCGCGAACCTGCAGAAGATCGACGAGGCGTCGGAGCAATGGGTGGCCGACCTGAAGGCGATCGTCGACGCGTGCCGCAACCTGCGCGGCGAGATGAACCTGTCGCCGGCCACCAAGGTGCCGCTGCTCGCAGCCGGCGATGCCGAGCGCCTGCGCTCGTTCGCGCCGTACGTTCAGGCCCTCGCGCGCCTGTCGGAAGTGCAGATCCTCGCGGACGAAGCGACGCTCGACAAGGAAGCGCACGGCGCGCCGATCGCGATCGTCGGGCCGAACAAGCTGGTACTGAAGGTGGAAATCGACGTCGCGGCCGAACGCGAGCGCCTGTCGAAGGAAATCACGCGCCTGACCGGCGAGATCGCGAAGTGCAATGCGAAACTCGGCAACGAGGCATTCGTCGCGAAAGCGCCGCCAGCCGTGGTCGAACAGGAACAAAAGCGCGTCGCGGAATTCCAGAGCACGCTCGAGAAACTGCGCGCGCAGCTCGATCGGTTGCCTGCGTAACAAACCGTAAGGTCGTTTGCGTTCACTATAATTGCAACGTGAACATAGACCGTCTGACAAGTCGATTACAGGAATAAAGGTTCGATCATGTTGAAAGTTACCAAGGCGGTGTTCCCCGTTGCCGGTCTCGGCACACGGTTCCTCCCGGCAACGAAGGCAAGCCCGAAGGAAATGCTGCCGGTCGTCGACAAGCCGCTGATCCAGTACGCAGTGGAGGAAGCGATCGCCGCCGGTATCACCGAGATGATCTTCGTCACCGGGCGCAGCAAGCGCGCGATCGAGGACCACTTCGACAAGTCGTACGAAGTCGAGGCCGAACTCGAGGCGCGCGGCAAGGAAAAGCTGCTCGAACTCGTGCGCAGCATCAAGCCGAGCCATGTCGATTGCTTCTACGTGCGCCAGCCGGAAGCGCTCGGCCTCGGTCATGCGGTGCTGTGCGCGGAAAAGCTCGTGGCCGACAACCCGTTCGCGGTGATCCTCGCCGACGACCTGCTCGACGGCAACCCGCCCGTGATGAAGCAGATGGTCGACGTGTTCGACCACTATCACAGCTCGGTGATCGGCGTCGAAGAGATCCCGCCGTCGGAGACGAAGTCGTACGGGATCGTCGACGGCAAGGAGTGGGAAGAGTCGATCGTCAAGATGTCGGCGATCGTCGAGAAGCCGGCGCCGGAAGTCGCGCCGTCGAACCTCGGCGTGGTCGGCCGCTACATCCTGAAGCCGCGGATCTTCGAGCACCTGCGCGCGCTGAAGCCCGGCGCGGGCGGCGAGCTGCAGCTCACCGACGCGATCCAGGCGCTGCTCGCCGATGAGCAAGTGCTGGCCTACAAGTACCAGGGCACGCGCTACGACTGCGGCAGCAAGCTCGGCTACTTGAAGGCGACGGTCGAATTCGCGCTGCGGCACGCGGAAGTCGGCGCGGAGTTCGACGCGTACCTGCGCGCACGCGGCGGCGCACACCCGGCCGACTGAACGCGGCAAGGGCACGAGGGCTCACTCCGGCGAGCCCGCCCTCACCTCATCGGCCGCCGGCGCTCAACGCACGTCGGCCGGCTTCACCGAGACGACGCCCGGCATCCCGCCCGCGTCGTCTTTTTTCGTCTTGACGAGCCAGCCACCGCTGCCGTCGAACGGCACCTTCGCGAGCGCGCTCTTCACGAGCGCCGGCGCGGCCTGCTGCGTGCCGGGATCGCGATCGCGCAGCGCGGCCGATACGCGGTAGACGTCGACGCCCGATTTCGCGTCGACGAAACGCAGCGTCAGCACATGGCGATACACGCGGCCCATGAACGGCAGCGCAAACGGCGCCGGCCCGTCGACCGTCACGCATGCGCTGCTCGCGGCGCCGCACCCGTCGGCGCGCGCCGCGACCGAGGCCGGCTGCGTCGCATACGCGATCGACAACCGGTAGCGCGCGGCCGCGAGCGGCCTCGCCTCGAAGCCGCGGTGCGCGAGTTCGTCGCGCACAAGCGCCTCGACCTGCCGGTATTCGGCATCATTGGCCTGCGCGGCCGTTCGCACGAAATCGTAGCTGTGCGCATCGGATGCGAACGCGTTCGGCTGCCCGAGCGCACTCACGCCGCTCGTCACGCCGGCGCAACCCGTCAACAGCGACGCCGCCAGCGCGGTCGCTGCCCATTCCTTTCTCATGGCTTTCCCCAAATGCCTGCCGTCGCGCCCGGCCCTGTCAGGCGGACGGCTCGTCGATCGCGGGCAGCGACACCGTCACCGCGGTGCCGACACCCACCACGCTGTCGACCGACACGCTGCCCCCATGGCGCGTGACGACCGTCTTCACGAATGCCATGCCGAGCCCGGAACCCGGGATTTCGGGCCGCTCGCCGGCATGGAATCGCTTGAAACGCTCGAACAGATGCCGCTGATCTTCCGGCGCAATGCCGTATCCCTGATCGCGAATCGTACAGAACATCCGTTTCGACGCGTGCTCGACCGCTAGCGTACACGTGATCACGGTCGCAGACGGACTGTATTTGACTGCGTTGTTCAGCAGGTTCACGAACGCGCGCGTGATCAGCGAGCGATCCGCGCGCACCCAGCACATGTCGGTGCCAACCTCGGTGTCGATGCGGATGTGCTTCGCTTGCGCCTGCGGCCACACCTCGTCGCTCGCATCGATCAGCACGTCGACGAGGCTCGTCGCCTCGAGCTGGTACGCCTGCGACTCCGCGCGCGCCAACTGCACGAACTCGTCGGCGAGCGACAGTGCACGGTGCGCGTAGCGCTCGATCCGCGCAAGCAGCTCGCGCATCGCGTCGGTCTCGCAGCGATCGCGCTCGATCTCGACGAGCGCGAGGATCGACGACTGCGGCGAGCGCATGTCGTGCGACAGCAGGTGCAGCGCTTCCTCGCGATGCCGCTCGGCCGCGTGCAGCTCGGTCACGTCGACGAGGCCGGCAATCCAGCCCGTCACGCGGCCCTGCGCGTTCGTGCATGCGGCGTAGCGTAGCAGATGGTCGAGCCCGTCGCGGTCGCGCACCTCGATGCCGCGCGCCATCGCGTCATGCTCGGCCTCGAGCGTCGGGTCGAGCACGGCCGGCCAGTGCTCGCGAATCGCCGCATCGTGTTCGGCGTTGCCGTCGACGGTCTTCATGAACGTCAGCTCGCCGAGCGCGGTGCGCAGCGGCCGCCCTTCCGGCAGCGGCAGCGCGAGCCGCGACCCGTAGCGCTTCGCCGCATGGTTCGCGATCAGCACGGTACCGGCCAGGTCGGTCACGAAGATCGGCTCGGGCATGCTGTCGAGGCTGTCCCACACGAAGCGCTTCATGTCCTGCACGCGCTGCGCGGCTTGCGCCATCAGCGCCATCTGCCGCTCGAGCACGTCGCCGCCGACGTCGCGCGTGCGCGGCGCCTCGGGCAGCAGGTGCGGCTCGTCGGCGAGCCGCTGCAGTTCGCGGCGCAGGTACGACATCGTCATTTCCAGGCGCCGCCAGTTCCAGATCGGGTAGACGGCGATCAGCCCGAAGATCGCGGGCGCCGGCGACAGCCAGACGCGCGCCTCGAACAGCAGCGCCATGCTCGCGACGACCGAGAGCGCGGCAAGGCTCAGCGTCAGCAGCAGCGCGCGCCACGGCGACAGCATCAGGAAGCCGCCCAGCAGCGCGGCGAGCGGCAGCAGCGACGCGGCGAACAGCCCCGCGCGCGACGCCGGCGAGATCGCACTGCCGGTCGCCAGCATGTCGAGCACGTTGGCATGGATATACACGCCGGCGAGCGGCCCGAATTCGCCGGACACGGGCGTGGCGAACCGGTCGTACAGGCCCGACGCCGTCACGCCGACGACGACGATCTTGCCGCGCAGCGCATCGGGTTTCACGCGCCCTTCGAGCACGTCGTCGAACGACAGCGTCGGATACGCGGGCGTATTGCGGCTGAACGGGATCAGGTAGCGCCCTTCGTCGGCCGCGTCGCGCGACAGGTCGTGCGCGTTCGCGCCCGGCGCGCCGCCGACCGGATGCAGCCGGCCGGCCTGGATCGCGCGGTAGACGGGCACCATCAGTTGCGGCCAACGCACCCGGCCGTCGCTTTCGAACAGCGCCACGCTGCGCACGATGCCGTCGGGATCGACTTCGAGGTTGATGTGACCGAGCCCCGTCGCGCGCGCGGCGAGCGCGGCCACCGGCGGCTCGACGGTCCGCGAGCCGTCGGCCTGCTCGGGGCTCAGCAGCACCGGCAGGAAGGTCGGCACGCGGCTCATCGCGTCCGCGAACGCGCGATCTTCCGGCGACGGTTCGGTGAACAGCACATCGTAGACGACGGCGGCCGGTTGCGCGCGCGCCAGCGTGTCGAGCAGCCGCGCATGCACGTCGCGCGACCACGGCCAGCGGCCGAGCGCGGACACGCTCTGGTTGTCGATGTCGACGACGACCACGTCGGGTGACAACGGCAGGCTGCGCAGCATCAGCAACCGGTCGTAGAGCAGCCCGTCGACGCTCGCCGACAGCCTGCCGAGTGCGCACGCGAGGATCACCGCGATCCCGAGGCAGCCGATCGCGATCCATTCGATCAGGAAGCGGCGGCCGAGGTGCCTCCGCGGGGAAACGGAATCGGGTTTCATGCGCCGCGGATCAGCGCGACAGCGTAAACGCGCCGACCGGACTGGTCTTCTCGTAGAACTTGCCGCCTTCGAACTCCTCGACGGTCACGGCCCAGAAATAGTCGCCCGGAGGCAGGTGCGCGACGGTGATCTGGCGCGTATGCAGGCCGACCTGGTCGACGACCGGCGCGCTCAGATCCTTCGAGCGCGACAGCACGAACCGGTAGCGCGCACCCTTGCCCGAACCGCTCGGCGACCAGCGGAACTCGTAGCCGCCGGCGCCGGGCGACGCGCTCGCGTCGAGCCCCATCACGCGGCGTTCGAACGCGTACGTCCGCGGCCGGCCCTCGAGGCCGTTCGCATCGATCGCGGCGACCCGCACGAAGTAGTTCCCGTTCGGCACGTCGTGGAAGACCGCGCGCGGCGAATCGGTGCGCGTTTCGCGGAACAGGTCGAGCAGCCCGGCGTCGTGCGCGAGCTGGACACGATATGCATGCGCCTGGGCGAGCGGCGCGACGTCGAATGCGACGTCGGGCTCGTCCTGCACCTTGTCGGGATGCGCGAGCGCCGGCGCGGGCAGCAGCTCGACGGGCGCGCCGACCGCCCCGAACGATGTCGCGACGCTGCCGAAATTCGCATGCACGAGCGTCGGATCGGCCAACCGGCGATCGCCCGCCACGCCGACGGTGCCGTCGAGCACTTCGACGCGCGTCGACGCATTGCCGGCCGCGTCGTAGTTCACGCGAAAGTGCGTGCCGCGCACGCCTGCCACGACCGACGGCGACCGGATCTGGAAGCGGTCGTCGCGTTTCTTCAGATGGGTGACCTCGCTGTCGACCGAGCCACGCGTCAGTTCGAACTCACGATCGAGCGTGCCGGTCAGCACCGTGCGGCGCAGCGTCTTCAGGGCGAGCTGGCTGTCGGGCGGCAGGCTCATGTGCGTGCCGTCGGCGAGCTCGAGCGTCACGAAGCCGTTCGGGCCCGTGCGCACGCGATCGCCTTCGGCGAGCGTCGCGTCGTTCGCGAGCGGCGCATAAGCGTCGCCGGACGCACGTTCGGCCGAGCCCTGCACCGCGACGACGCGCGCGGTCAGCTTTTCCTTGCGCAGGCGCGCCACCGGCAGCTTCAGCGCGATGCCGGGCTGCAGATGCTTCGGCGCGGGCACGCCGTTGATCCGCTGGAGCAGTTGCCAGTCGTCCGCGCCCTGCAGGTAGCGCGTGGCGACGTCGTAAAGCGTGTCGCCCGCCTGCGTGCGGTAGACGGCCATCTTGCCCGCCGCCTCGGGCGGCTGGGCAGCCGCATGCTGCGCGGCGAACGCAAACGCGACCGCGCACGCCGCGCGCAGCGCTACCGTGCGCAGGTTCGCGGTGCGCTGCATGATTCCCGTGGTCACTCCGGTTCTCCCTGGCCGACCCGCTCGAGCCGGTAGCCGTAGCCGTAGATCGGCGCGAGGCGATAGCCGTTTTCGGGCCGCAGGCCAAGCTTGGTGCGCAGCATCGAGATGTGCGTATCCATCGTGCGCGACGGGATGTCGGTCGCCTGCTTCCACACGAGATCGAGAATGTGCGCGCGCGACAGCGGCCGGTCGAGGTGCTGGAACAGCAGCAGCGCGAGCTCGAATTCCTTTTGCGTGAGGCTCACGGCCTTGTCGCCGACGTAGGCCTGCTTCAGGTTCACGTCGAAACGGAATTGATCGAATTCGCGAACGGTTGCCTCGGCGTTGACCGGATACGCGCGACGCAGCAGCGAGCCGATGCGTGCGCGCAGGATCGGGCCCGACACGGGCTTGACCACGTAGTCGTCGGCGCCGGCGTTGAGGATCTGCGTGATCCCCGCCTCGTCGTCACGACTCGTCATGAAGATGATCGGCAGGCTGTGCTCGGTCTGATTGGCGCGCACCCACTTCAGCACTTCCTCGCCGGACATGTCGGGCACGTTCCAGTCGAGCACCAGCAGATCGAAGGTCTCGCGCTGCAGGCGCTTCTTCAGGGCCTTGCCTTCCTTGAACGCATAGCACGTATGGCCAATGGCCGTCAGCGTTTGACTGACGAAATCCGTCTGGGCCGGATCGTCATCCAGTACAGCAATTCTCATAGCACCCCGCAAATCGAAATCGATTCGTCCAGTTCAGCTCCCCGCCCCCACCCGGCCGCGCAGCATGCGCGCGGCTTCCGGATACCGGCCGGCGAGCCGTCGTTCGCCGCTCGCGCCACCTGCGCAAACCGGCGACCCCGGCTAAATATCTCAAAAAACGGGGCACGGACGAACCGGCGATTTCATCATAGTAGTATGAAATTCGCCAATAAATTGCGCGGACTGCCGTCTTTTCTTCGAATAATCCTTCCCGCCGTGCAATCGAGCGCCTAATCGATGTCTGCCACCTGCTCGGCAACATCATCGTCCGGCACGCGATGCGACAGCGGCTCCGGACGCGCCGCTTGTGCCAGCATCCGCTGCAGCTGGCCGCGCACGCGCTCCCACGCGGTGGCCGCGTAGTCCGGCTGGCTCGCCGCCCACGCCTGCGCCAGATCGAACACGCGCTCGATCGTCGCACCGCAGTAGGTCAGGCCCGCGCCGTCGTCCTGCGCGGCATCGCGCAGCCGTTCGTCGAGCCACTCGGCCAGCCACGGCATCTCGGCCGCGGCCGAATCCGCGTAGGCCTCCAACGCGGCACGCGCGTGGCGATCCTGTTGCGGGTCAAGCTCGATACGGCTCAGTCCCGATGCGCTGCGTTCCGCTCCGGACGGACTTCGAATGGTCCCTGGTCTGAAGGACATGTCCTCTCCCCGTTGTACGACGGTAGCGTCAGGCATGGCCCCCGTGCCTGCCATACGACGTACCGTGGCCGGCGCATCCGCTGGGAGCGGACGACCGGCCGGGTCAGTATACGCAGCCGATCACGAAGCGAGGTTTAAGAATTGTCAGAGAAGCGTGGCCGGCGATGTGCGGCCGGCGCCAGGCGTGGCCGGCACCGTGATGCGTGCCGTCAGCGGCGGCGCATCAGGAACACGAAGGTCTTGTCCTGCGTCGTCGATTCGACGATCTCGTTGCCCGTCTGCTTCGCGAACGCGGCGAAATCGCGCTGCGAACCGGGATCGGTCGCGAGCACCTTGAGGATTTGCCCGCTTTCCATATCGGCGAGCGCTTTCTTGGCACGCAGGATCGGCAACGGGCAATTGAGCCCGCGCGCGTCCACTTCCTTGTGAATCTGCATCGGCTGTCGACCTTCGAATGTCGCGCCATCCAAGGCGCGGAAAGAAGCCGGGATTTTACCGCAGCGCCGCCGTGCCTGCCCGGGCCGCCGGCAGCCCGGCGCCGGCGACCACCGGGCTCAGGCGCCCGAAAAGCCGCCCGCGAGCCGTTCGCGCAGGTGCCGAACGAGCGCGCGCACCGCGCTCGGCACGACCGGGCTGTACGGGCGGATCGCGAAGATGTGGTCGCCGAACGCGCCCGACGGCCGCCAGCCGTCGAGCAGCGCGACCAGCCGGCCGGCGTCGAGATCGCGCTGCGCGCTGAAATCCGGCAGCAACGCGATGCCGAGCCCGCCGAGCGCGGCCTCGCGCATCGCCTCGCTGTTGTTCGCCGCGAAGCTGCCGCGCACCGGCACGCTCACGCGCTCGCGCCGCCGGCCGTGCGGCTCGAAGCTCCATGCGGCCGGCTCGTTGTCGCGCAGGTAGCACAGGCAGCTGTGCTCGACGAGTTCGCCCGGGTGTCGCGGCGACCCGCGCGCGTCGAGGTAGTCGCGGCTCGCGACCAGCAGCGAACGCGTGTCGCACAGCTTCCATGCGACGTGGGTCTGCGGCGCCGTGGTCGTATGGCGGATCGCGAGGTCGAAACCCTCCTGCGTCAGCGAATGCAGCCGGTCCGACAGGTCGAGCTCGATCTGCACGCCCGGATGCTGCCGCAGGAAATCGGGCAGGTGCGGCACGACCTGCTGGCGCCCGAGCGCGACCGGCACCGTCAAGCGCAGCAGGCCGCGCGGTTCCCCGGCCAGGTCCTTCACGCGCGCGAAGTGCTGCCCGATCGATTCGAACGCGTCGCGCGTGCTGTCGACGAGCGTCTGGCCCGCGTCGGTGAGCCGCACGCTGCGCGTCGTGCGACGCACGAGCGGCACGCCGGCGGCTTTTTCGAGATCGGCGATGCGCTGGCTCATCGCGGCCTTGCTGATGCCGAGCCGCTGCGCGGCGGCCGTGAAACTGCCGGCCGCAGCCAGTACCGTCAGCGAATGGATGTGCGGCCAGAGCGCCTGGACATTTTGCTGATTCATCCGGTGATTATTCAGAATTCTGAACAGTGAATCAAGCTGCACGGCCTTCTCCGGCCCTGCGCGTTTGCCTAGACTTGGGGCTGTCCACCCCCCACCCAATTACCTCAGGAGACACGATGAATCCGGTTCCCGCGTACAGCTCCGACGCCGACGTCGGCCACTACGTCGACGGCGCGCCCGTCGCCGGCCGCAGCGGCCGCTTCCAGGACGTCCTCAATCCCGCGCTCGGCCGCGCGGTGCGCCGCGTGGCGCTCGCCGACGACAGCGAAGTGCAGCAGGCCGTCGCGTCCGCCCACGCCGCGTTCCCGGCCTGGGCCGAGACGCCGCCGATCCGCCGTGCACGCATCCTGCACCGCTTCCTGCAACTGATGAACGAGCACCGCGACGCACTCGCGGCGATCATTACGGCCGAGCACGGCAAGGTGTTCTCCGACGCGCAGGGCGAAGTCGCGCGCGGCATCGACATCATCGAATTCGCATGCGGCGTGCCGCAGCTCCTGAAGGGCGACTTCACCGACCAGGTCAGCACCGGCATCGACAACTGGACGATGCGCCAGCCGCTCGGCGTCGTCGCGGGCATCACGCCGTTCAACTTCCCGTGCATGGTGCCGTGCTGGATGTTCCCGGTCGCGATCGCGACGGGCAACACGTTCGTGCTGAAGCCGAGCGAGCGAGACCCGTCGGCGGCCCTGTTCATCGCCGACCTGCTCACGCAGGCCGGGCTGCCGGCCGGCGTGTTCAATGTCGTGCAGGGCGACAAGGGCGCGGTCGACGCGCTGCTCGACCACCCCGACGTGCAGGCCGTCAGCTTCGTCGGCTCGACGCCGATCGCGGCCTACGTGCAGCAGCGCGCGGTGCAATCCGGCAAGCGTGTGCAGGCACTCGGCGGCGCGAAGAATCACCTCGTCGTGATGCCCGACGCGAACCTCGAGCAGGCGGTCGATGCACTGATCGGCGCCGCATACGGCTCGGCCGGCGAACGCTGCATGGCGATCAGCGTCGCGGTGCTGGTCGGCGACATTGCGGACAAGATCGTGCCGCTGGTAGCCGAGCGCGCGCGCAAGCTGGTGATCGGCGACGGCATGTCGCCGGAAGTCGAGATGGGCCCGATCGTCACCGGCGACGCACTCAAGCGCATCGAAGGCTATATCGAGCAAGGCGTGAACGAAGGCGCGCAACTGGTGGTCGACGGCCGCGGGCTGCGCGTGCCGGGCCGCGAAGCAGGCTTCTTCACCGGCGGCACGCTGTTCGACCACGTGACGCCCGAGATGCGCATCTACAAGGAAGAAATCTTCGGGCCCGTGCTCGGCTGCGTGCGCGTGAAGGATTTCGGCGAAGCGGTCGACCTGATCAACGCGCACGAATTCGGCAACGGCGTGTCGTGCTTCACGAGCGATGGCGGCATCGCGCGTGAGTTCTCGCGGCGCATCCAGGTCGGCATGGTCGGCATCAACGTGCCGATTCCGGTGCCGATGGCGTGGCATGGCTTCGGCGGCTGGAAGAAGAGCCTGTTCGGCGACATGCATGCGTACGGCGAGGAAGGCGTGCGCTTCTATACGCGCCAGAAGTCGGTGATGCAGCGCTGGTCGTCGAGCATCGGCAAGGGCGCCGAATTCGCGATGCCGACCGCGAAGTAACCGCCTGACGGCACGCCGCCCGCGGATCGGTCGAGCGGGCGGCGCGGCGGCGGGATGCGTCAGCCGGCCTTCGTGTCGTGGGCGCCGTCGGCGGTCGGCAGGTACGACAGTTCGAGCCGGTACGCGAGCGCGACGAACAGGCTCTGCGCGAGGCCCATCGTGGCGGTCAGCGCGCGAAAGCCGAACGTCGCGCTGTCCTGCACCATCAGCGTCACCTCGGCCTCCCGCGCGAGCGGGCTCATCCGGCTGTCGGTGATCGCGATCAGCCGCGCGCCGCGCTGCACGGCCTGCTGCGCGACCTGCACCGTTTCCTCCGCGTACGGCATGAACGAGATGACGATCATCACGTCGCCCGCGCGCACCGAGCGGATCTGCCCGAGATGCATGCTGCCGAGCGCGCTGAACAGCCCGATGCGCTTGTCGGTGTGCTGCAGCGCATAGTCGAGGTACACCGCGATCGGAAACGCGCGTCGCGAGCCCGCGATCCAGACCGCCTGCGTGTCGGCGAGCAGGTCGACGGCCTGCGCGAGCGCCTGCGAATCGAGCGTCTGCCGCAGTTGCTGCATCCCGGCGATGCTGCCCTTGATGAATTCGTCGGCGATCTGTTCGGGCTGCAGGCTCGACGAGCCCGCTTCGATCACGTCGCGCAACCGCAGGTTGTACGCGCGCCCTGGCGCGATCTGCTGCGCGAGCCCTTCGCGGAACAGCCGCTGCATCTCGGAGAAGCCGGAAAAGCCGAAGTGCTTCGCGAAGCGCACGACGGCCGACGGCTGGACGCCGCATGCCTCCGCGAGCGACTGGATGCCTTCCAGCCCAAGCTGGTCCCGATGCGTTTCCACGTGGCGCGCGATCACCTTCAGGCGATTGCTGAGGCCGTCGTACTCCTGCGTCAGGTGTTGCAGGAACTGCTCGACAGTGGCGGGAGGTTTCTCGGATGAGCTCATCGGATAGCGCGAAGTTGACGGCCCCGATGCGCGCGCGATGCGGGCGGGCGCGGCCCGGGGCTCACCTGGATACATGCATGAAGGGCGAATTTAATCACGTTTGCGGCCCGGCCCGCGCCGCACGCTCGCTCCCACGCGCTCGATCATCACTTGCCTACGCTCCACGGCGATACTGGAAGCGATTGTCCGACGCTCTCGCGGCGTCGTAAAGATCAGGGTGTCTACCAAGGCCGGACGCCACGGCAGCGCGTGGCGCAACCGGCCTGCCCTGCTCAGCGATAGTCGACCCACACGCCGCCCGCATCGGCGGAGCGCACGCAGTTCTCGACCCAGCGCACGCCCTCCACGCCCGCATGGACGTCCGGATAGCGGATGTTCTTCAACGCGGCGGCGTCGCCGCGATCGGCCGCATCCATCGCGAGCGCGAAGCGCGCGTAGAGATTCGACCACGCCTCGAACAGCCCTTCCGGATGCCCGGCGCCGATCCGATCCTCGCGCAACGCCGCCGGATGCAGGTAGCCCATCCCGCGATCGAGCACCTGCGCGGGCTGCCCCTGCACTTCGTAGCGCAACTGGTTCGGATGCTCGTCCCACCACTCGACGCTCGCCTTCGAGCCGATCACACGCACCTTCTGGCTGTGCATCGAGCCCGCGTTCACCGCGCTCGACCACACGTAGCCGACCGCGCCGGTGTCGTATTCCATGATCGTGAACGCGTTGTCTTCCAGCGGCGCGCGGCTCTTCACGAAGCTCTGCCGCGAACACATCAGCCGCCGGATCTTCAGTTCGGGCGCCATCACTTCGGAGAGGTACAGCGGATGCGTGCCGATGTCGCCGAGCACGTAGCTCGGGCCCGCGAACTTCGGGTCGACGCGCCAGCGCGCGGCCGCGCTCGCGGCCTCGACGCCCTCGCTGTGGAACCCGTGCGCGAACTGCATCTGCACGATGCGGATCTCGCCGAGATCGCCGCGCGCGATCATCTCGCGCGCCTGCTCGATCATCTGGTATCCGGAATAACCGTACGCGACGCCGACGATCCGGTTCTTCTCGACCGACAGCCGCTGCAGCGCTTCGGCCTCCTCGGTCGTGAAGCACAGCGGCTTCTCGCAGACCACGTGCAGCCCCGCGTTCAGCGCCGCGCGGCAGATCTCGAAGTGGGTGTTGTTCGGCGTTGCGATCGACACCGCGCGGATCCCGTCCGGGCGCCGCGCCTCGGCGTCGAACATCGTCGCGTAATCGGAATAGCAGCGTTCGGCCGCGACGCCGAGCTTCACGCCGAACTGGCGGCCGCGTTCGGGGTCGAGGTCGAACGCGCCGGCGACCAGCTGGAAGCTGCCGTCGCGCAACGCGGCCGACCGGTGGCTGTAGCCGATCTGGCTGCCGAGCCCGCCGCCGACCATGCCCCAGCGAATCGAATGTCCAAGGAGAATCTGTCCGTCAATCATGATGGTGGTGTTCCTGGTGCGTGTTCATAAGATCATGCAAAACCGGCCGACGCGAGAAACGCGCGGCTCGCGGCGACGTCGCGCAGGCTCGTGCCGGCGTTGCGCGGATCGCGCTCCTGCTCGATCGTGATGTAACCGGCGTAGCCGATCTCGTCGAGCGCGTGGCGGATCGCGCGGTAGTCGAGCACGCCGGTGCCGATCGGGCACATCACGCCGCGCGCGCACGCGGCGAAGAACGCGATGTGCTCGCCCATCACCGCGTCGTACACGGTCGCGTCGATGTCCTTGAAATGCACGTAGTCGACGCGCGTTGCGTGACGGCGCAGCCACGTTTCCGGATCCATGCCCGAGTAGTACAGGTGGCCCGTGTCGAGACAGAGGCCGGCCGTGTCGGCCGGAACGTCCGCGACGATCCGGTCGATTTCGTCCGCGAACTCGATGTAGCCGCCCGCGTGCGGATGAATCACCGCGCGCACGCCGAACTCGTCGCGCGCGATCGTCGCGATCTGCCGGATATGGTCGACCATCGTCGACCAGCGCTCGTCCGACAGCCGCGGCGCACGATCGCCGTGGCCGGCCGCGTCGTCGCGCTCCTCGTGGCCCCAGTCCATCACGACCAGGTACGGCGCCGCATGGCGCTGGCCGTCCTGCGTCGGCAGCCTGGGCAGCCGCGTGATCAGCGCGCAGATGTCGCGGGTCTGGCGCAGCAGGTTCGGCAGGTTCTCCGGCGACACGAGATCGTCGAAGATCGTGCCAGCGGTGATGCTCAGGCGCTGCCGCTCGAACTCGGCGCTCACCACGTCCAGTTCGAGCGGGATGTAGCCGTAAGGCCCCAGCTCGATGCCCGAGTAGCCGGCCTGCGCGGCCTCGGCGAGCACCTGCCGCCACGGCGACAGATGCGGGTTCTTCACGTCGTCGACACCCCAGCAGCACGGTGCGCAACCCATCTTCATCGTCATGTCGGTCAGTCCGGCAGACAGGCAGCCGCAGTTCAGCCGCGATAGAACGCAGGGCGTTCGGCCATCGCGATCGGTTCGACCGCGCCGCTCTTCTGCGCTCGCACGCACGCATCGGCCGCGACCGCCGCCGCGTAACCGTCCCACGCGGACGGGCCGGTCAGCGCGCCCTGCCGCACGCCGTCGATGAACGCCTGCAGCTCGACGTCGTACGACGCGATGAAACGCGCCTTCCAGTCGGTCATGATCTCGACCGACTGCCGTGCCGCATGCTTGAGCCCGACGGCCGGCGGATCGGGCAGCTTCGCGATGCCTTGCTCGCCGACAACCTCGCACTGGATGTCGTAGCCGTACTGGCAGTTCACGAAGATCTCGACGTCGATGCGCACGCCGCTCGCGGTTTCGAGCAGCACGATCTGCGGATCGGCGAGATGCGCGGACGCATGGCGCGTCTTCTTCGGATAGACGACCTGCGCGCTCGTGTAATCCTCGCCGAGCAGCCAGCGCAGCACGTCGAGTTCGTGGATCAGCGTGTCGGTGATCGCCATGTCGGTCGTGTAGCGCTCGCCGACCGACTGGTTGCGGTGCGCGCAATGCAGCATCAGCGGCGCGCCGATTTCGCCGCTGTCGATCACGCGCTTCAGCGCGCGGTAGCCTTCGTCGTACGGCCGCATGAAGCCGACCTGCACGAGCCGCTTGCCGTGCGCGACTTCGGCTTCGACGATCCGCATGCAGCCGTCGGCCGTGACGGCCAGCGGCTTCTCGCAGAACACGGGCTTGCCGTGCGCGATCGCGTCGAGCACGAACGCTTCGTGCGTCGGCCCCCACGACGTGACGAGCACGGCCTGCACGTCGGCGGCCGCGACGACCTCGTGGCCGTCGCCGTAGATCTCCGCTTCGAGCCCGTACTTCGTCACCGCGTCGCGCGCCTGCTGCGGATCGATGTCGTTGACGGCCACGACGCGCGCGCCGGACAGCGTGCGGGTCAGTCTGCGGATATGGTCCTGGCCGATCGCGCCGCAGCCGATCACGCCGATTTGCAAGGTCATCTAATAGTCTCCATTCGTTCATTGGCGGTGCGGCACGCGCCGCACCGGTCAGCCATTCGTCAGCGCGCCGTGCGATCGAAATGGCGATCGACGTAGCGCTGGATGGTGTCGCGCATGTAGCGCGACGATGCTTCCGCGCGGTCCTCCCACGCGAACACGCACGACGACATCACGCCGTCGAAGCCGGCGGTGCCAAGCGCGCGGAAAAACACGTCCCAGTCGATCTCGCCCTGCCCGATGTCGAGATGCTGGTGCACGCGGATCTGGTTCGAACCGGGCGGGTTCACGATGTAGCGCAGCTGGCTGCTCTTGCGGTGGTCGAACGTATCGGCCACACGCACGTGCGCGAGGATCGGCGCGGCCTGCACGATCATCGCGGCCATGTCGTCGCCGTAGTAGAACGTGTGCGGCGCGATATACGACAGCTTCAGCGACGGGGAGCCGATATTCGTGACGATGTCGATCGCCGGCTGCAGCTGCTCGATCCAGTCCTCCGGATGCGGCTCGACCGACAGCACGATGCGTTCGCGCTCCAGAATCGGCAGCAGCTCGTCCATCGAGCGGAACCACGCGGCTTCGCACAGCTCCTTCGGGTTCGCGCCCGGCCGTTCGCCGACCGAACGCTCGGGCGACGCGCCGCGCCCGAACTCCGACACCATCAGCGCGCATTCCATCTCGACCGCCACCTCGATCGCCTTCTTCCAGCAGCGCACGGCCCATTGCCGCTCGTCGTCGAACGGGCTCGCCCAGCGGTACATCGGCTGCAGCGACGCGAGGCCGACGCCGCTCGCGCGCATCGCCTGGCGGAACGCGGCCATCCGTTCGCGGGTCGCGCGCGGCATCACCCACCAGTCGAGAAAGTCGCCGCGCGGCGACAGCTCGATCTGGTCGTAGCCGAGCTCGGCCACCGCATGCGGCAGGCGGTCGAGCGGCAGGTGGCGAATCATGTACGGGTCCAGCGCGATCTTCATCGAAAGTCCTCGACGGTGGCGGGTTCCAGACGAAGGCGGCGGCACGTGCCGCCCTCGTCCGGCAATGCACGAAGGGTCAGCGGCGCTTCTTCTTGTTGCGGTACTGGTCGGCGATCACGGCCGCGACGATGATCGCGCCCTTGACCATCTCCTGGTAATACGCGTCGATGCGGATGAACGTGAAGCCCGACGTCATCACGCCGAGGATCAGCACGCCGATCACTGTGCCCGTCACGCGGCCGAGGCCGCCCGACAGCGACGTGCCGCCGATCACGACCGCCGCGATCGCGTCGAGCTCGTACATCACGCCCATGCCCGACTGGCCCGAGATCGCACGCGCGGCCGTCACGGTGCCGGCGATCCCGCTCAGGAGGCCCGCGATCGCGTAGACGAAGATCAGGTGGCGCGTGACGTTGATGCCAGACACGACGGCCGCGTGACGGTTCGCGCCGATCGCGTAGGTGTACTTGCCGAAGCGCGTGTAGCGCAGCACGACGTGGAAGATCGCGGCGATCACGAGAAAGATGATCACCGGGTTGGCGCCCGCGCCGATGGCCGCGAACTGGTCGGTCAGCATCGACACCGGCATCCCGTTGGTGAACCACTTCGCGAAGCCGCGCGCGGCCACCATCGTGCCGAGCGTCGCGATGAACGGCGGGATGCCCGTCATCGCGATCAGCGAGCCGTTCAGCAGGCCGACCAGCAGCCCGACGCATACGCCGGCCAGCACGGGCCAGATGATCGGCAGGTCGGTCAGGTGCGGAAACACCGCGCGCGGGAAGTCGGACACCTGTGCAAGGCTCGCCGAGACGACCGCCGCGGCGGCCACGACCGACCCCGACGACAGGTCGATCCCGCTGGTGATGATCACGAGGTTCACGCCGACCGCGATGATGCCGATCACGGCCATCTGCAGCACGATGATCTCGAGCCGCTCGGCGTTGAACAGGAAGCTCTGGCCGACGACGATCCAGCCGACGATCTCGAAGAACAGGCTGATGCCGACGAGCACCAGGAAGATGCTCAGTTCGGGCGGCCATTTCATGTGCCGCGTCTTGACGGTCATGGTCTGCGCATCCGCGACCGGGTTCAGGTTGCCCATTGCTATGTCTCCAATCTTGTTTCGGCTCAGCGCGACGCGAGATCCATGATGCGGACCTGGTCGGCGTCCTTGCGATCGACGATGCCGGTCATGCGCCCTTCGTGCATCACCATCACGCGATCGCTCATTCCCAGCACCTCCGGCATCTCCGACGAGATCATCAGCACCGCGACGCCCTTGCCGGCAAGCGCGCTGACGAGCCGGTGAATCTCGGCCTTCGCGCCGACGTCGATGCCGCGCGTCGGTTCGTCGAGGATCAGGATGCGCGGCTGCGTGAGCAGCCAGCGGCCGATCAGCACCTTCTGCTGGTTGCCGCCCGACAGGTTCTGGATTTCCTCGTGCAGGCCGGGCGACTTCACCCGCAGCATCCGGCTCATTTCCTCGCAGTCGCGTTTCAGCTGCGCCTGCCGCACGAAATTGAACTTCACGTAGCGGCGGCTGAGCACCGCGGCTTCCATGTTCGCGAGCAGGTCGAGATTCAGGAAGCAGCCGGTGTCCTTGCGGTCTTCGGTGAGGAAGGCCATCCCGTGCTTCATCGCCTGCGCGGGCGTCGCGATGCGCACCGGCTTGCCGTCGATCCGGATCTCGCCCGACGTGGCCGGCACGACGCCGAACAGCGCCTCCGCGACATTCGAGCGCCCCGAGCCGACGAGGCCGGCCACGCCGAGGATCTCGCCCGCGTGCAGCTCGAAACTCACGTCGCGGAACACGCCTTCGACACCGAGGTTCTTCACCGACAGCACGACGTCGCCGATCGGCACTTCCTCCTTCGGGAACATCTGCGTGATCTCGCGTCCGACCATCATGCGGATGATGTCGTCGCGCGTGACGTCGCTCGATGCATGCGTGCCGATGTACTTGCCGTCGCGGAACACCGAGAACTCGTCGGCGATCTCGAACAGCTCGTTCATCTTGTGCGTGATGTAGACGATGCCCTTGCCCTGCTCGCGCAGCTGGCGAATGATCCGGAACAGGTGCGTGACTTCCTTGTCGGTCAGCGCGGAGGTCGGCTCGTCCATGATCAGCACGTCGGAGTCGAACGACACGGCCTTCGCGATCTCGACCATCTGGCGGCTCGCGACCGTCAGCGTCCGCACGTCGGTTTCCGGATCGATGTCGATCGACAGCCGTTCGAACAGCTCGGCCGTCTGGCGGCGCAGCGCGGCGTGATCGATCAGGCCGAAGCGGTTCTTCGGTTCGCGACGGATCCAGATGTTCTCCGCGACCGTCATGTACGGCATCAGGTTGAGTTCCTGGTGAATCATCGCGATGCCGCGGTCGAGCGCATCGAGCGGGCCGTTCAGCACGACGGGCTCGCCGTTGATCAGGATCTCGCCCTGGTCGGGCGTGTAGACGCCGGCGATGATCTTCATCAGCGTCGACTTGCCCGCGCCGTTCTCGCCCATCAGCGCATGGACAGTGCCGCGACGCACGCGGAACTGCACGCCGTCGAGCGCGACGACGCCGGGAAAGGACTTGCCGACGCCGCGCACTTCGAGCACGCAGTCGGCCGCGGAAGAAGCCGGCGGGGCCGACGCGCCGGTCGAGCCTGACGAAGGGGCCGGCGCATCGTCGCCGGCCATCGGGCGCGCGACTCTGGCTGTAAACATGGACGTTCCTCGACAAGTCGCGCGCGAACCCGGCCATGCCGGGTCCGCGCAGTTCAACGGATCACCGGTCAGTGCTTCGCGTACTGGTTCATGTTCTCGGGCGTCACGAGCTCGAACGGCACGTTCACGTAGCGGTCGACGGGCTGCTTCTTCGCGAGCTTGAGCGCAGCCGCGACGGCCTGTTGCCCCTGCCCGGCCGCGTTCTGGTACACCGACACCTTCAACTCGCCGCTCTTCATCGACGCGAGGCCGTCCGGCGTCGCGTCGATGCCGGCGACGATCGTCTTCGGCGTCCACTTGCGCGCGGCCTTCAGCGCGTTGATCGCGCCGATCGCCATCTCGTCGTTGTTGGAGATGATCGCGTCGTACTTCGTGCCGGAGCTAAGCCAGTTCATCGTGATGTCCTGGCCCTGCGTGCGGCTCCACTTGCCTTCGCGCTTGTCGACGATCTTCATGCCCGCGCAATCCTTCGTCGCGATCACGTCCTCGATGTCTTTCGTGCGGGCGCGCGCCGATTCATTGGACAGCTCGCCCATCAGCACGAGAAGGTCGCCCTTGCCGCCGAGCAGCTTGCACACCTGGCGTGCCTGCAGCGTGCCCGACTGCTTCTCGTCGGACGCGACGACCGCGACGCCGGCCGGCAGCTTGTCGAAATCGACCGGCTTGCGGTTCACGTACACGAGCGGGATCTTCGCGGCCGTCACCATCTTGGTGATCTTCGGCGTCGCGTCGGTATCGACCGCGTTCACGATGATCGCGTCGACCTTCTGCGCGATCATGTTCTGGACCTGGCTCAACTGCTTGCCGACGTCGTTGCCGCCGTCCTCGATCTGCACCGTCGCGCCGTCCTTCTTCGCCGAATCGGCGATGCTGTTGCGCAGGATCGTCAGGAACGTGTCGTCGAACGACGCCATCGTCACGCCGATCTTCTCGGCATGCGCGAGCGGCGCAGCCAGGATCGCGGCGGCCGCGACGGCCATCAGCTTGGTCTTCATGATCAATCTGTCTCCTCATCTCCGGGGGGCGGAAGACGGCGCGTTGCGCGCCGCCGGGCCGAGTCCGATCTGGTCCGATCGGGACTGAAGCATCCGGATGAAACTGTAGATCACTTCCTCGAAATTTTGGAAATTTATTTCTACGTGATTTCACCTAGGGAACTGGATTTCCAAAAAGTCTAGACTCCGTTCCGTAGCCCGATTCCTTGCGGCAGGCAGCCTCGCGTCGTGCAGTACACGGTGCGGATCGTCGCCGGAAGATCGGTCCCCTAATCCGCCGGCATCGCCGACCGCCGGCTGCGAGCGTGACACGTGATATGAGCCTGCTGAACTTTCCGAGTGACCGCCCCATCGATCTCGCCTGCCTCGGCCGCGTGGCCGTGGATCTCTATGCGCAGCAGTACGGCAGCCGCCTGGAGGACGCGCGCAGCTTCCAGATGTATCTCGGCGGCTCGTCCGGCAACGTCGCATTCGGCGTGGCCCGGCTGGGGCTGAAGACCGCGATGATCTCGCGGGTCGGCGACGAGCAGATGGGCCGGTTCCTGCGCGAGACGCTCGAGCGCGAAGGCTGCGACACGAGCCAGCTGCAGACCGACCGCGAGCGCCTCACCGCGCTGGTGCTGCTCGGGCTGAAGGATCGCGACACGTTCCCGCTGCTGTTCATGCGCGAGAACTGTGCGGACATGGCGGTGCGCGCCGACGAGATCAGCGAGGACTTCATCGCCGGCTGCCGCGCGCTCGCGATCACCGGCACGCATCTGTCGACGCCGGGCACGCGCGAGGCGTCGCTGACCGCGCTCGGTTATGCGCGCCGCCACGGCGTCGTGCGGATTCTCGACATCGACTACCGGCCCGTGCTGTGGGGGCTGACCGCGCGCGGTGCGGGCGAGAACCGCTACGTGCCGGACGCGCAGGTGACGCGGCAACTGCAGCAGGCGCTCGGCGAATTCGACCTGCTGGTCGGCACCGAGGAGGAATTCCTGATCGCGGGCGGCGTGCCGCACGACCTGATCGGCTCGTTGCAGGCGGTGCGCAAGATCGCGAATGCGACGCTGGTCGTCAAGCGCGGCGCGCTCGGCTGCTGCGTGATCGAGGGCGACATTCCCGCCCGCATCGACGATGCACCGACCTTCCTCGGCGAACACGTCGAGGTGCTCAACGTGCTCGGCGCGGGCGACGCATTCCTGTCGGGCCTGCTGTCGGGGCTGCTGCGCGGCCGCGACTGGGCCGAATCGACGCGCATCGCGAACGCGTGCGGCGCGATCGTCGTGTCGCGCCATGCGTGCTCCGCGGCGATGCCGACGCCGGCCGAACTCGCGCACTGGTTCGACGGCAGCCGCAATCCGGTGGTCGACGCCGACCACACGCTCGCGCACCTGCATCGCGTGACGGTGCCGCGCCGCGAATGGGACGACCTGTGCGTGATGGCGTTCGACCATCGCAGCCAGTTCTACGAACTCGCGATGCAGGCCGGCGCGGACGAAGCGCGGATCAAGACGCTGAAGCACCTGCTCGTGCGCGCGGTCGAACAGGTCGAGCGCGATCGTCATATCGAAGGCCATGTCGGCGTGCTGATCGACGGCGGCGGCTACGGCAGCGACGCGCTTGCGTCGGCCACCGGACGCGGCTGGTGGGTCGGCCGCCCGGTCGAGTTGCCGGGCTCCCGGCCGCTGCGTTTCGACGCAACGCGCTCGATCGGCTCGTCGCTCACGCACTGGCCGACCGAACAGGTCGTGAAGTGCCTGGTTCACTATCACCCGGACGACCCGGTCGGCCTGCGCGTCGAACAGGAGCAGCGCGTGCTGGAGCTGTGGGAAGCCACCCGCGCGAGCGGCAACGAACTCCTGCTGGAAATGATTCCGCCGCGCGCGGTCACGCCGGCCGGCACCGAGGACGACGCGGTGCTGCGCACGATCGCGCGTTTCTACAACCTCGGCGTGATGCCCGAATGGTGGAAGCTCACGCCGCTGAGCGCCGACGGCTGGGCCCGGCTCGCCGCGCTGATCGCCGAGCGCGACCCGCATTGCCGCGGCGCGGTGATCCTCGGGCTGAACCAGCCGTTGCAATACCTCGTCGACAGCTTCCGCTCGGCGACCGACCCGATCGTCAAGGGCTTCATGGTCGGGCGCACGCTGTGGGCCGATGCATCGCTGAACTGGTTTGCCGGCCGGATCGACGACCAGGCGCTGATCGACGAAGTCGCCGGCAACTTCGCGCAGCTGGTCGACGCGTGGCTCGGCCGCCGTGCCGCGGCCGCCCGCGCCGCCGCGGCCTGACGCGACACCCGCGACGATCCACCCGATCCCTCTTCACCGACCGACATGACCTCTACCGTAAGACTGACCGTCAGCCAGGCGCTCGTGCGCTACCTGGCCGCCCTGCGCGCCGAAGTCGTCCAGCCCGACGGCCGCACCGAGATCCTGCCGTACTGCGGCGGCGTGTTCGCGATCTTCGGCCATGGCAACGTGGCCGGGCTCGGCGAGGCGCTGCACGCGGAACGCGACCGCCTGCCGACCTTCCGCGCGCACAACGAACAAGGGATGGCCAATGCGGCCGTCGCGTTCGCGAAAGCGCATTTCCGCCAGCGGATGATGGCCGCGACGTCGAGCATCGGCCCCGGCGCGACCAACATGCTGACGTCGGCCGCGCTCGCGCACGTCGGCCGGCTGCCGCTGCTGCTGCTGCCCGGCGACGTGTTCGTGTCGCGGCTGCCCGACCCCGTGCTGCAGCAGGTCGAGGATTTCGAACAGGGCGACGTCAGCGCGAACGACTGCTTCCGGCCGGTGACGCGCTACTTCGACCGGATCACGTCGCCCGAGCAGCTGCTCGTCGCGCTGCCGCGCGCGATCCAGGTGATGACCGACCCCGCGCAGTGCGGCCCGGTGTGCCTCGCGCTGCCGCAGGACGTGCAGACCTTCGCGTACGACTGGCCCGAGGATTTCTTCGCGCCGCCGGTGATCCGGATGCGCCGGCCGCCGGCCGACGCGCTCGAACTCGCCGATGCGCTCGACGTGCTGAAGGCCGCGAACAAGCCGCTGATCGTCGCGGGCGGCGGCGTGCTGTACAGCCAGGCATGGGATGCGCTGCGCGCGTTCGCCGATGCGCATGGCGTGCCGGTCGCCGAATCGCAGGCCGGCAAGGGCAGCCTCGCGTGGGACCATCCGCTGAATCTCGGCTCGATCGGCGTGACGGGCTCGCCCGCCGCGAACCGCGCGGCCGCGCAGGCCGACGTGGTGTTCGCGGTCGGCACGCGGCTGCAGGACTTCACGACCGGCTCGCACGCGCTCTATGGCAATGCGACGCTCTTGAGCCTGAACGTGCAGCCGTTCGACGCGGGCAAGAAACGCGGCCATCAACTGGTGGCCGATGCGCGCACGGGCCTCGGCCAGCTGTCGGCCGCACTGGCCGGCTGGCGCGCCGATCCGGCCTGGACCGCAAGCAACCGCGACCAGGCCGCCGCGTGGAACGCGCGCGTGACCGAACTCACCACGCGCGTGCCGACGGACACGCTCCCGTATGACGCGGAAGTGATCGGCGCGGTGCGCGACTCCGCTGCGGACGCGGGCCGCGACAGCGCGCGCGACGACCTCGTCGTCTGCGCGGCCGGCACGCTGCCCGCCGAGCTGCACAAGCTGTGGCGCAGCGGCGTGCCGGGCAACTACCACATGGACTATGCGTACTCGTGCATGGGCTACGAGGTCGCGGGCGGCCTCGGCGCGAAGCTCGCGCGGCCCGAGCGCGAAGTGATCGTGATCGTCGGCGACGGTTCGTACATGATGCTCAACGCGGAACTCGCGACGTCCGTGATGCTCGGCCGCAAGCTGATCGTCGTGATCCTCGACAACCGCGGCTACGGCTGCATCGAGCGGCTGCAGCTGAATTGCGGCGGCGCGAGCTTCAACAACATGCTCGACGACTGCGTGCCGGAAGGCGGCGAGCGCTCGACGATCGATTTCGCGATGCATGCGCGCGCGATGGGCGCCGAAGCCGTGCACGTGCGCGACATCGGCGAGCTGCGCAGTGAGATGAAGCGCGCCCGCGCGGCGAAGAAGAGCCAGGTGCTCGTGATCGACACCACGCACCGGCGCACGACCGACGACGGCGGCGCATGGTGGGAAGTCGCGGTGCCGCAGGTGTCCGAACGCGCCGGCGTCGACGCGGCGCACCGCGCGTATCTCGATGCGAAGACCCGGCAGCGGCGCTGAGCGCGCGCACTGCCCCCTCCCCGCGAAAAACCTATTCGAACCAAGGAAGCACGTCATGAGCTGGAACGTCCGCATCGGTATCAATCCCCTGTCGTGGATGAACGACGACCTGCCGTCGCTCGGCGGCGAGACGCCGCTCGAAACGGCGCTGAAGGAAGGCGCCGAAATCGGCTACGCGGGCTTCGAGCTCGGCAACAAGTTTCCGAAGACGGGCCCCGAGCTGAAGGCGAAGCTCGCCGAGTTCGGGCTCGTGTGCGTGTCCGGCTGGTATTCGGGTTTCCTCGCCGAGGTCGAGCCGGGCATGAGCGACGCGGAGGCGGTCGCCGCGGAAATCGAGCGCTGCCGCGCGCACATGACGAAGCTGCATTACAACGACGTGAAGGTGGTGGTCTACGGCGAATGCGCGGGCACGATCCAGGGCAACATCGACACGCCGGTCGCGAAGCGGCCGCGCTTCGTCGACGACGCCGCCTGGCGGCGCTACGCGGCACGCCTCGACGCGTTCGGCGCGCACCTGCTCGACGCGTACGGCATCAAGCTCGCCTACCATCACCACATGGGCGCATACGTCGAGTCGCCCGACGACGTCGACCGGCTGATGGCGCTGACCGACCCGGCGAAGGTGTTCCTGCTGTTCGATACCGGCCACGCGTATTTCGGCGGCGCGGCCGACCCGGTGACGCTGCTGAAGAAGCATGTGTCGCGCGTCGTTCACGTGCATTGCAAGGACGTGCGGCCGCAGGTCGTCACGCAGGCGCGCAACGACGGCTGGAGCTTCCTGAACGGCGTGATCAACGGCACCTTCACGGTGCCGGGCGACGGCGCGCTCGACTACGAGGCGACGCTGCGCACGCTGAAGGACGCCGGCTACGAAGGCTGGCTCGTCGTCGAGGCCGAGCAGGATCCGGCCGTCGCGCCGAGCTATGCGTATGCGAAGAAGGGCTACGAATCGCTGCGCGCGATCGTCGACCGGTTGAGCGCGTGAGCCCTACCCTATTGCGGAGCCCCACCCCATGACGATTTCTCCCCTGCTGGTCAAAGCCTCTGCCGACCGCGAAATCTGCAACGTCACGCCCGAGTCGGCCGGCTGGAAGCATGTCGGCTTCCGTGCGCTGCGCCTGAAGGCCGGCGACGCCGAAACGCTCGACACCGGCGCGCGCGAGCTGTGCGTCGTCGTGCTCACCGGCACGGTGCGCGCGGAGGTCGACGGCACGACCTACGATGCGCTCGGCAAGCGCGACAGCGTATTCGAGGACGTGTCGCCGGACGCGCTGTACGTGCCGGGCGGCAAGACGGTCACGCTGGTCGCGACGCGCGATGCGGAAATCGCGCTGTGCACCGCGCCGTACGCGAGCGGCGACAAGCCCGTGCAGCGCCTCGACGGCGAGCGGATGCGCCGCTCGGTACGCGGGCAAGGCACCAACACGCGCTACGTGTGCGACATCCTGATGGGCGACAACCCGGCGGCCGACCGGCTGCTCGTGGTCGAGGTCGTCACGCCGGCCAGCCATTCGAGCAGCTATCCGCCGCACAAGCACGACCGCGACGCGGCGCCCGACGAGACGTCGCTCGAGGAAACCTATTACCACCGGATCGATCCGCCGCAGGGTTTCGCGTTCCAGCGGGTGTACACGGACGACCGCAGTCTCGACGAAGCGTGCGCGGTGGAAAACCACGACGTCGTGATGGTGCCGCGCGGCTACCATCCGGTCGTCGCGCCGCACGGCTACAACCTGTACTACCTGAACGTGATGGCCGGGCCGAGCCGCGCATGGGCGTTCAAGAACGATCCCGCGCACGAGTGGATGCTCGACGCACCGCAGCGCTGATGGAAAGACGGGCCCGCGCGCGGCCCGTGACGATGCGACGCCCGGCACGCGCACCCAGAGCCGGCGACGCCACGGAGCCGCCATGGTGACGACCCTCTTTCGCCTCGAACCCCATCCCTTCGACGACGACGCGTCGAACCCGGCGCTGCCGCGCTTCGATGCGGCCATCGCGCGCCGGATCGGTGAAATTGCAGTCAACCTTGCCTCGCGCCGCGGGCTGCCGATCGCGGTGAGCATCGTCGGCGAGCGGGTGCCGCTGTTCTACTGCGCGCTCGACGGCAGCGACGCCGGCGACAGCGACGCGATCCGCCGGCGGCAGAACACGGTATTGCGCTTCGGCCTGAGTTCGCTCGCGGTCGGCGAGCGCTTTCGCCGCGCCGGCTGGTCGCTGCAGTCGCAGGGGCTGTCGGACGACGACTATGCGCTCGACGGCGGCGGCGTGCCGTTGCGGCTCGCCGGAACCGGCATCGTCGGCGCGATGACGATCGCGGGGCTCGACGACGCGCGCGATCATGCGCTCGTCGTCGAGTGTCTGCGGTGGCACGTCGGCGCGAACGCGCTGGCGATGAGCACGTAGCAACCGTTGCGCGCTGAGCGGCGAGCAGCGTCGGCAGCCATTGGCTGAAGCCGAAGAAGCCGATGCCCAGGAACCCGTTGAACGCCATCGGCATCGCGGTGCGGCCGCAGCGTCCGCCGGATTTCGCCGCCCCTGCTTGCGGCGCGGCGTGATCCGGTCAGTTCAACCCGCCGCTCACGACGAGATGCTCGCCGGTCATCCAGCGCGCATCGTCCGACGCGAGGAACACGGCGACCGACGCGATGTCGTCCGGCTCGCCGAGGCGGCCGAGCGGCGTCTCGCTGCGCACCTGCTTGTCGAGATCCGAACCGATGATGCCCGCGCTGTGCGTGCCTTCGGTCACGATCATCCCCGGGTTGATCGCGTTCACGCGAATCTTGCGCGGGCCGAGTTCGAGCGCGAGCACGCCGGTGATCGCGTCGACCGCGCCCTTCGTGCCGCTGTACACGGCGCTGGCCGGCGGCGTGATGCTGGTCACCACCGAGCTGATGTTGATGATGCTCGCGCCTTCGCCGAGATGCTTGACCGCGGCCTGCGTGGTCAGCAGCACGCCGAACACGTTCGTGTCGAACTGCCGGCGGTAGTGCTCTTCGGTAATCGCTTCGATCGGCGCGAATTCGTACACGCCGGAATTGTTGACGAGCACGTCGAGACGGCCATACGTGTCGATCGCCGTATCGACGATGCGCTGCGCATCCGCCGCCTTCGACACGTCGCCGCCGACCGCGACCGCACGGCCGCCGGCTTCGACGATCGCGCCGACGACCGCGTCGGCGCCCGCCTTGCTGCTCGCGTAGTTGACGACCACCGACGCGCCTTCCGCGGCCAGTGCCTTCGCGATCGCCGCGCCGATGCCCTTCGATCCGCCCGTGACGATCGCTACCTTGTTTGCCAGCTTGCTCATGATTTCATTCCTCAGTCAGAAGACGCTTGATGGATGGTGCCGGACGCCACGTCGATGCGTCGTTGCGTCGATGCGCACCCGGCATGACTGGCAATTTACTGTGCGGTGCGGCAGCAATAAAGCGGCTCGACACGAATTGACTGGCGGCGTTTTCCGAACAATCGCGCGCGCTGTCAGCCGGCGCTCAACCATGCGTTCGCGACCTCGCCGCCCAGGCCTTCGAGCGTGCCGTCGTAGACGATCCGTCCGCGCCCCATGACCGCGACGCGCCGCGCGAGCCGCGGCGCGAACTGCAGCCGCTGCTCGATCAGCATGATCGCGACACCGTCGGCCTGCAATGCGGCGAGGCACGCGCCAACCTCATCGACCGCGAGCGGCGCGAGCCCTTCGGCCGGTTCGTCGACGATCAGCACGCGCGGGCGGCCGGCCAGCGCCCGCACCAGCGCGAGCACCTGCTGCTCGCCGCCCGACAGCCGCCCCGCCTTGACGTCCGCACGCGCGGCCAGCAACGGAAAGCGCTCGAACAGCCGCTCGAGCGCCGCGCGCTCGGCCGCACCGCGGGCGCCGCGCAGCCCGAGCTTCAGGTTGTCGCGCACCGTCAGCAGCGGAAACACATCGCGGCTTTCGGCGACGTAAGCGACGCCGCGTCGCGCGATCTCGAACGTGCGCGCCCCCACGCATTCGGCGCCGGCAATGCGCACCGAGCCGGCCGTGCGCACGAGCCCCATCACGGCCTTCGCGAGCGTCGAGCGCCCCGAGCCGTTGCGGCCGAGCAGCGCGAGCGTCTCGCCGGGCGCCAGCGCGAGATCGACGCCGTCGAGCACGGGTTGCAGCCCGTACCCTGCGCGCAGGTCGCGAATGTCGAGCAACGCGCTCATGGGCCGCCCTCGCCCAGGTAGGCGGCACGCACGGCCGGATCGGCGCGGATCGCATCGGGCGCGCCGGTCGCGACCACCGCGCCGCGCACGAGCACCGTGATGCGTTCGGCGAAGCCAAACACCGCATCCATGTCGTGTTCGATCAGCAGTACCGTGCGCCCCTGCGTCGTCGCACGAATCAGCGCGATCATCCGCGCCGCCTGCTCGCGGCTCATGCCGGCCGTCGGCTCGTCGAGCAGCAGCGTGCGTGCGCCGCTCGCGAGGGCGATCCCGAGCTCGAGCGCGCGCTGTTCCGCGTAGCTCAGCTCGGCGGCCGGCGTATCGCGGTGCGCATCGAGGCCGACGTCGTGCAGCACGCGCTCGGCCGCGAGATCGACCGACGCCGATTCGCGCAGCCGGTTCCACCAGCGCCGCCGCTCGGCCGGAGCATGCAGCGCCGCGCAGCGCAGGTTGTCGAACACGGTCAGCCGCGCGAACGCGCTCGTCTGCTGGAAACTGCGACCGATGCCGAGCCGGCTCGCCACGACCGGGCCGCGCCCGCGCAACTCGACGCCGTGCAGCACGACGCGCCCGCGCGTGGGCCGCACCGCACCGGCGATCACGCCGAACAGCGTCGACTTGCCCGCGCCGTTCGGCCCGATCAGCGCATGACGCTCGCCGGCCGCGATGCTCAGCTCGACGCCGTCGAGCACCGTCTGCGCGCCGAAGCGCTGCACTACCCCGTGAAGCGCGATCGCGTTGCCGTTCATCGCCCGTCCTCCCGCTTGCCGGCCGGCATGAGCCGCGCGCGCCAGCCCCACAGCAGCGTGCCGATGCCGAACGCGGAGCACGCGACGGCCCAGCCGGCCGGCGTATCGGCGTCGATGCGCCAGGCACCGAACGCGAAGCCCGCGCCGTCGTCCTGCGCGAAGCGCCACGCATAGCCGAGCTCGGCCGCGCAGACGAGCGCGACGCCCCAGAACACGCACGCGCCGACCGCGCACAGCATGCGCCACCGTTCGGCCGCCGGCGCGCCGCGCCGCAACACATGCGCGAGCGCTGGCACGATCCCGGCGATGCCGCGCGGCGCGGCCATGACGATCACGACGAACAGCACGCCGAGATACAGCGCCCACGCGCGCGACACGCCCGCGACGACGATGCTCAGCGCGGTCAGCACCGCCGCACCGGCCGCCGGCCCGAAGAACGCGCCGGTGCCGCCGATCACCGCGGCGATCAGCACGGTCGCCGAGCGCGCCATCGATACGCTGTCGGGCGTCGCGATTTCGACGTCGATCAACGTCAGCGTGCCGGCGACGCCGGCGAAGAACGACGCGCAGGTGACCATCGCAAGACGTACGCGGCGCGGATCGGTGCCGAGCGCGGCGACGCGCACGGGGTTGTCGCGCACCGCATTCGCGAGCCGTGCGAGCGGCGTGCGCGTCAGCGCGTGCATCGCCCACGCCGACGCGAGGCACCAGGCCGCGATCACCGCATACGCCTGGACCGGTGCGCCGAAATGCCAGCCGCCCCATGGCGTCCCGCTCGCGCGATCGATCGGCACGCCGCCGATCCCGCCGAACCAGACAGGCACGCTCCACGCGGCGGCGGCGACGCATTCGCCGAGCCCGAGCGTGATCATCGCGAACGCGGTGCCCGCACGGCGCGTCGCGAGCAGCCCGGCGGCGAAGCCGAAACCGGCGCCGGCCACGCCGCCGACGAGCGGCAACAGCGGCAGCGGGCCGCCAAAATGGTTGAACCAGTGCGCGGCCGCGAACGCACCGACGCCCGCGAACGCCGCGTGTCCGAACGACAGCAGCCCGGTCGTGCCGAGCTGCAGGTTGTACGACAGGGCGAGCACGACGAGCGCGGCCGTCTGCGCGAGATAGCCGAGCACCGCGCCATGCGGCCACAGCCACGCGGGCAGCACGACGCACGCGGCGAACAGGGACCCGCGCGCGACGCCGGCGAGCGTACGGTTACGCATCGGCACGCTCGCCGAACAACCCGCGCGGCCGCGCGACCAGCACCACGACGAGCAGCAGGTACGGCACCAGCGGCGCCAGCTGCGCGATCGACACCGCGGCCACGCTGTCGGGCAGCGCGATGCCGGCCCATTCCGTGAGGTCGCGCAGCGACGTGTCGCTCGCAGCCGCGAAGGTCTGCGCGAAGCCGACCGCGAGCGACGCCGCGAACGCGCCGCCGAGCGAGCCGAGCCCGCCGATCACGACGACCGCGAACACGACCGACCCGACGGTTTCAGCCAGCGCGGGTTCGATGACGGCGAGCGGCGCGCCGATCACGCCGGCCAGCGCCGCGAGCGCGGTGCCCGCACCGAACAGCGCCGTCATCACGCGCGGCACGTCGTAGCCGAGCGCCTCGACGGCCGCGCGGTGCGTGAGCGCCGCGCGCACGACGAGCCCGATGCGCGACGCGCGCAGCAGTGCGCCGAGCGCGACCAGCATCGCCGTGGACATCCCCATCATGAACAGCCGGTAGCGCGGCAGCGCGAGGCCGAATACGGTCACGGGCGCGCCATCGAACAGCGCCGGCACGGGTGCCGGCAGCGGCGCGAGCCCCCACACGAGTTTCGCGCCCTCGCCGATCAGGTAGGCAAGGCCGAAGGTCAGCAGCAGCTCGCTCGTATGGCCGCGCGCCTGCACGCGGCGCAACATCGTGCGCTCGCAGCCCGCCCCGAGCAGCCCGACCGCGAGCGGCGCGAGCACCAGCGCGGGCCAGAAACCCGCGCTGGCCGCGATGCTGTAGCCGACATACGCGCCGAGCATGTAGAAGCTCGCGTGCGCGAAGTTGAGCACGCCCTGCACGCTGAAGATCAGCGTGAGTCCGGCCGACAGCATGAACAGCAGCAAGCCGTAGCTGAGGCCGTTGAAGGCCTGGAGCGCGAACGCGTGCACCGCGCAGTCAGGCCGCGAGCGGCTCGAGCGCGGCGCGCAGCGCGTCGGGCAGCGGCACCGGCCGGCGCGTGCCGCGATCGACGTACACGTGCACGAAGTGCCCCTGCGCGGCGGGCGCCGCGTCGCCCTGCGCGAACAGCCCGACCTCGTAGCGCACGCTCGACGTGCCGAGCTTCACGACCCGCAGCCCGGCATCGACCGATTGCGGAAACACGAGCGGCGCGAAGTAGTTGCACTGCGTCTCGACCACGAGGCCGATCGTCTGCCCGTGCTCGACATCGAGCACACCGGCGCGGATCAGGTATTCGTTCACGACGGTGTCGAAGTAGCTGTAGTAGACGACGTTGTTCACGTGCCCGTAGACATCGTTATCCATCCAGCGGGTCGTGATCGGCAGGAAGTGGCGATAGGCGTCGCGCGGACGCGGTTGCGGTTTGTCGGACATGGCGATGGCGGTCAGGACGATGGAAGCGACGAGGACGACGCGCGGCGGCCGCGGAACACGGCGCACCGGCAAGAAGCGGAGCGCCGCGCCACGATCGCTCGCGGCACGGCGGATGCAACCCTGCCGACGGGCCGGCCCTTCACTGCCCCGGCCGGTCGACGAACTCGAAATCGAGGCCGCGCGCGCGCATCCAGTCGGCGAGCGCGACGCCCGTGCCGGCGCGCCACGGGCGCAGCAACGGCGGATCGACGAGCTTGTATTCGAGCAGTTCCGGTGACAGCGCAACCGTGCCCGACGCACGCACGTGGTACGCGATGATCAGCTCGTTCTTGCGGATGAATTCGTAGACGCCGACGAGCGACACTTGCTCGGCCTTCAGCGCCGTTTCCTCGAACACCTCGCGCGCGATGCCGTCCTCGGGCGTCTCGCCGCTCTCGAGGAAGCCGGTGATCAGCGCGAACATGCCTTCGGGCCAGGCCGCGTTGCGCGCGAGCAGGATCTTGCCGTCGAGCTCGACGATCGCGGCGACGACGGGCAGCGGGTTGTTCCAGTGGACATAGCCGCAGCTGTCGTCGGGGCACGCCTGGCGAATGCGGCCGCCTTCATGGTCGGGATCGGCGCGCTCGGCGAGCGGGCTCGCGCAGCGCGGGCAAAAGCGGTAATCGGCGGTGGTCATCGATGGGGATCTGGCAGGCGCCGGACGGCCGCCTGCCGGCTGCCCGCGCACCCGCTCGGCGCGGGAAAGGCTTCATTCTAGCGAGTTTGCCCGTGCCGCAGACGATCCGGCCCCGCCGATATCACGGTTGCAGGCGCCCTCGTGCGGCCGTCGCCGCGAAGCCGGCGGCGCCGAGCAGCAGCGCGGCCGCCGCGCCCCACAGCGCGGGGGAAAACGACCCGAAGCGCGCGGCCAGCGGCGCCGCGACAAGCGGGCCGAGAATCTGCCCGACCCCGTACGACGCGGTCGCATAGCCCATCAGCCCGGCGGCCCGCTCGCCGTGCAAACGCCGCGCCTCGCGCATCGCGAACAGCGTGATCGCGGTGAACGGCAAGCCGAGCAGCGCACTGCCGGCCGAGAAGCCGGCCGCGTTCGGCCACACGATCCCGGCGGCAATGCCGAGCGCCTGCGTCGCGCAACCGGCGGCCAGCAGCAGCCGATTGTCCCAGTGCCCGGGCAGCCGCGCGGCGGTGATCGCGCCGACGATCAGCGCCGCGCCGAACATCGGCCAGAACAGGTCGGGCCACGGCGAACCGGCCGGCAGCGCGGCGCGCGCGATCACGGGCAGGAACGTCGCGGTGATGATGTAGCCGAAGCCCGGCAGGCCGTACAGCACGACGAGCCATGCGGCGTCCGCGCGATGGCGGTGCGTATCGGCCGGCGTCGCCGCGGTTGCGGCGGCCGCGTGCGGCGCGCCGCCGCCCGGCGCGCCGGCTTGCGCCGGGGCCGTTGCAAACGTGCGCCAGATCGCGACCGACAGCACGGCCGACAGCGCCGCGAAACCGAGCCAGCCTGCCGCCGCGTGCCGGCCGGCCAGCGCGCTGCCGATCAGCCCCGTCACCACGATGCCGACGCCGGGCCCGGCGTAGATCACCCCGCTCCACTCCGGCGCATGCAGTTCGGCCAAGCGCCGCAGCCCCCATTGCGACACGAACACGAACGTCCATGCGCTGACGACGCCCGCGACGAAGCGCACCGCGAGCCACACGGGCAGCAGGTGGCCGACGCCCATCGCGGCGGTGAGCAGCACGGTGGCCACGAGCCCGAAGCGCACCATGCGTGCGGGCGCCGCACGCAGCGCCGCGCAACTGACCGCGCCGACGAAGTAGCCCGCGTAGTTCGCCGATGCGAGCCAGCCACCGGCCTTCAGGCCGATCGAGCCGTCCGCGAGCATCAGCGGCAACAAGGGCGTGAACGCAAAGCGGCCGACGCCGAGCACGACCGCGAGGCCGACCATGCAGGCCAGTGCGGCCGTGCGGGCGCGGCGGTCGGCTTGATCGGCGGGAGGCGCGCCGGCGGCGGCGGTCGGGGCATCGGAGCGTGACATGGCGGCATGGGCCGGCGTTCAACGCGCCGGCCGGATCGGCAATCGGAATGGATTCATCCTAGCTTGACCAAACGTTCTTGAAAAATGAATAATTAAGAATCCATTCATCGCTCGGAGAGAATCATGGATCTGGCGGCGCTGGCGATTTTCCGGGCCGTGGTGCGCGAGAACGGCGTGACGCGCGCGGCGGCCAAGCTCAATCGCGTGCAGTCGAACGTCACGACGCGCATCAAGCAACTCGAGGAGGAACTCGGCGCGGCGCTGTTCGTGCGCGACGGCCGCCGGCTCGTACTGACGCCGGCCGGGCACACGCTGCTGCCGTATGCGGAGCGCCTGCTCGCGCTCGCCGACGAGGCGCGCGACGCGGTACGCGAGGACACGCCGCGCGGGCGGCTGCGGCTCGGCACGATGGAAAGCACGGCCGCGAGCCGCCTGCCGACCGTGCTCGCGCGCTATCACCATGCGTGGCCCGACGTGTCGCTCGAACTGCTGACGGGCACGACGGGCTGCCTGATCGACCGCGTGCGCGACTTCGAGATCGACGCCGCGCTGTTCGCGCGCCCGCCCGCGCCGGACACGCTGCCCGACACGTTCGAGACGGTGCCGATCTTCCGCGAGGACCTGGCGCTGCTCACGCCACGCGGCCACCCGCCGGTGCGCACGCCGCGCGACGTGATCCTGCCGACGCTGATCGCGTTCGAGCGCGGCTGCTCGTATCGCAAGTACGTCGAACAGTGGTACGCGGCGCACGGCGTCAAGCCGGCGCGCGTGCTCGAACTCGGGTCGTATCATGCGATCGTCGCGTGCGTCGCGGCAGGTGCGGGCATCGCGGTCGCGCCGCGTTCGGTGCTCGACCTGCAGCCCGAGACCGGCAACATCACCGCGCACGTGATCCCCGCACTGGAAGGCATCGAAACGCTGCTCGCGTGGCGGCAGGGTTATGCGTCGGCCGCGTTGGCCGCGTTGCGCGACATGCTCACCGAGGCCGCACGACAGCCGGACGGGACGGCGAAGCCGCCGGTCGCCACGCCGGCCTGAATCGTCAGGCAGCCGGCACACGGTGTCCCGGCGTACCAACAAAAAGACCCGACCGGCGCAAGCCGATCGGGTCTTTTTCATTTCACGCGATGCCGCAACGAGACGGCATCGCCTCGGTCGGGACGATCAGAGCCGCGCTTCGATCCAGCCCTTCACGCCAGCCAGCGCACCCGGCAGGTTCGCCGGCTCGGTGCCGCCTGCCTGCGCCATGTCCGGACGGCCGCCGCCCTTGCCGCCGACCTGCTGCGCGACGAAGTTCACGAGCTCGCCGGCCTTGACCTTCTTGCTCGCGTCAGGCGTGACGCCCGCGATCAGGCTGACCTTGCCGCCTTCGACGGCCGCCAGCACGATCGCCGCGCTCTTCAGCTTGTCCTTCAGCTTGTCGACCGTTTCGCGCAACGTCTTCGCGTCGGCGCCGTCGAGCGTCGCGGCCAGCACGTATACGCCGCCGATCTCGACGGCCTGCTGCGCGAGCTCGTCGCCCTGGCTCGATGCGAGCTTCGACTTCAGCGCGCCCAGCTCCTTCTCGAGCGACTTCACCTGGTCCTGCACCTGCGCGATACGCTGCGTGAGTTCGGACGGCTGCGCCTTCAGCGCGGCCGCGGCTTCGTTCACGCGGGCGTCGAGCTCCTGCACGTACCGCACCGCGTTGTCGCCGGTGATCGCCTCGACACGGCGGATGCCGGCCGCGACGCCGCCTTCGACGACGATCTTGAAGAAGCCGATGTCGCCGGTGCGATGCACGTGCGTGCCGCCGCACAGTTCGCGCGAGAAGCCGAGGTCGAGCACGCGCACTTCATCGCCGTACTTCTCGCCGAACAGCGCCATCGCGCCGCCCTTCACCGCTTCGTCGTACGGCATCACGCGCACGATGCCCGGCGCGTTCGCGAGGATTTCGTCGTTGACGATCTGCTCGACGCGACGGATTTCGTCGTCGGTCATCGGCGCGTTGTGCGCGAAGTCGAAACGGGTCTTTTCCGCGTCGACCAGCGAACCCTTCTGCTGCACGTGCGCGCCGAGCACTTCGCGCAGCGCCTTGTGCATCAGGTGGGTGGCCGAGTGGTTGCGCTGCGTGCGGGCACGGCGATGCGCGTCGATTTCCGCGCGCAGCACGTCGCCGACCTTCAGCGTGCCCTGCTCCAGCGTGCCGTGGTGGCCGATCACGTCGGCCTGCACCTTCAGCGTGTCGGCCACCGCAAAGCGCGTCGCGGCATTCGCGAGCACGCCCTGGTCGCCGACCTGGCCGCCCGATTCCGCATAGAACGGCGTGTGGTCGAGCACGACCACCGCGTCCTGGCCGGTCTTCACTTCGTTGACGGACGAACCGTCGACGTACAGCGCGACGACCTTCGCATCGTCGAACGCGATTTCCTCATAGCCGTGGAACGTGGTCTTCGCGCCCGTGTATTCGAGGCCCTGCGCGGCCTTGAACTTGCCGGCCGCGCGCGCCTGCTCGCGCTGGCGCGCCATTGCGTCGTCGAATGCCGGCTCGTCGACCGTCATCCCGCGCTCGCGGCACACGTCGGCCGTCAGATCCAGCGGGAAGCCGTAGGTATCGTGCAGCTTGAACGCGAGTTCGCCGTCGAGCACCTTGCCGCCCTTCGCTTCGACGTCGGCCAGCGCGGCTTCGAGGATCGACATGCCGTGCTCGATCGTCTCGAAGAAGCGCTCCTCTTCCTGGCGCAGCACGTCGGTCACGCGCTGTTCGGCTTCCTTCAGCTCCGGATACGCGACGCCCATCTCGGCGACGAGGTCGGCCACCAGCTTGTGGAAGAACGAACCCTTGCGGCCGAGCTTGTAGCCGTGGCGGATCGCGCGGCGCACGATCCGGCGCAGCACGTAGCCGCGGCCTTCGTTGCCGGGAATCACGCCGTCGACGATCAGGAACGAGCACGCACGGATGTGATCGGCGATCACCTTCAGCGAGTTGTTCGTGAGGTCGCTGATCTCGGTCACGCGCGCGGCGGCCTTGATCAGGTTCTGGAACAGGTCGATCTCGTAGTTGCTGTGCACGTGCTGCAGCACCGCGGCGAGACGCTCGAGGCCCATGCCGGTGTCGACCGACTGCTTCGGCAGGCGCGTCATGTTGCCCTGCGCGTCGCGGTTGAACTGCATGAACACGAGGTTCCAGATCTCGATGTAGCGATCGCCGTCTTCTTCAGGCGATCCCGGCGGGCCGCCCCACACGTCCGGGCCGTGGTCGTAGAAGATTTCGGTGCACGGGCCGCACGGGCCGGTGTCGCCCATCGTCCAGAAGTTGTCCGACGCGTAGCGCGCGCCCTTGTTGTCGCCGATGCGGATGATGCGCTCGGTCGGCACGCCGACTTCCTTCGCCCAGATGTCGTATGCCTCGTCGTCTTCCTGGTACACGGTGACCCACAGCTTTTCCTTCGGCAGCTGGTAGACCGTGGTCAGCAGTTCCCACGCGAACTTGATCGCGTCGTGCTTGAAGTAGTCGCCGAACGAGAAGTTGCCGAGCATCTCGAAGAACGTGTGGTGGCGCGCCGTGTAGCCGACGTTCTCGAGGTCGTTGTGCTTGCCGCCCGCGCGCACGCTGCGCTGCGCCGTCGTGGCGCGCGAGTACGGACGCGGGTCCGTACCGAGGAACACGTCCTTGAACTGGACCATGCCCGAGTTCGTGAACATCAGCGTAGGGTCGTTACCGGGCACGAGGCTCGACGAGCGGACGATCGTGTGGCCCTTCGATTCGAAGAATTTGAGGAATTTCTCGCGGATTTCGGCAGCTTTCATGGCGTGCGGGGACAGTCTGGCAAAGACGGCTTCAAACGCCGGCGCCCTTGGCGGAGCGCGCGGCGGCATGGATTCGGAAACGATCGATTATACGGGATCGGGGCCGGCTTCCGGGCAAAGCGCCGGAAAGCGGCTCGGCCATCCGGCCGGCCCGGCCGGGCCACCCGCCGGGCCGATTCGCCTTAAGATGCTCGGCATGCCAACCGGCCGTGCCCGACAAGGCCGGCCATGAAAGGAGACGATTCGACGATGGGTGCCCTGAGCCATATCCGCGTGCTGGACCTCACCCGCGTGCTCGCGGGCCCGTGGTGCGCGCAGACCCTTGCCGATTTCGGCGCGGACGTGATCAAGGTCGAGCGCCCCGGCGCCGGCGACGACACGCGCCACTGGGGGCCGCCGTACCTGAAGGACGCGGACGGCGCGGATACCGCCGAGGCCGCGTACTACCTCGCGGCGAACCGCAACAAGCGCTCGGTGACGGTCGACATCGCGACGCCCGAAGGCCAGCAGATCGTGCGCGAGCTCGCCGCGCAGAGCGACGTCGTGCTCGAGAACTACAAGGTCGGCCAGTTGAAGAAATACGGGCTCGACTACGACTCGCTGCGCGCGGTGAAGCCCGACCTCGTCTACTGCTCGGTCACGGGCTTCGGCCAGACCGGCCCGTACGCGCACCGCGCGGGCTACGACTTCATCGTCCAGGGGATCGGCGGCTTCATGAGCATCACCGGCGAGCGCGACGGCGAGCCGGGCGGCGGCCCGCAGAAGGCCGGCGTCGCGATCGCCGACCTCGCGACCGGCCTCTACTCGACGATCGCGGTGCTCGCCGCGCTCGCACACCGCGACCGGACGGGCGAAGGCCAGTACATCGACATGGCGCTGCTCGACGTGCAGGTCGCGCTGCTCGCGAACATGAACACCAACTACCTCGCGAGCGGCAAGCCGCCGGTGCGCTGGGGCAACGCGCATCCGAACATCGTGCCGTACCAGACGTTCCAGACGCGCGACGGCTGGATCATCGTCGCGGTCGGCAACGACGGCCAGTTCCGCAAGTTCGTCGAGGCCGGCGGCCGGCCCGGGCTGGCCGACGACGAGCGTTTCGCGACGAACCCGGCGCGCGTGCGCCACCGCGACACGCTGGTGCCGATCCTCGCGGAGATGGTGAAGACGCGCGGCAAGGCCGACTGGATCGGTGCGCTCGAAGCGGCCGGCGTGCCGTGCGGGCCGATCAACGATCTCGACGAGGTATTCGACAACGAGCAGGTCGTCGCGCGCGGGATGCAGGTGTCGCTACCGCACCCGTGCGGCGCGGACGCGAAGCTCGTGCGCAACCCGATCCGGATGAGCGCGACGCCGCCCGAGGCGCGCACGGCCCCGCCGCTGCTCGGCGCGCAGACCGACGACGTGCTGCGCGACATGCTCGGCTACGACGATGCGAGGATCGCCGCGCTGCGGGCGAAACAGGCAATCTGAAAGCGGTGGCCGGCGCGTGTGCGGGCAGGCGCGTGGCGGCGGCCTCGACCACCACCCCGCGTCGTCAATCGCGGTGGGCGAGCGCGTCGAGCCAGGCGCGCGCCTCGGGCCAGTCGCCGAGCCCGCCGTCCGCGTTGATGTGGCCGCGCGGGCCGATATCGTGGAACGCACTGCCCCACGCGTTCGCACAGGTGCGGGCGAACGCGAGCGAGCCATAAGGATCGTCGCTGCTGGCGACGACGCAGGTCGGAAACGGCAGCCGTTCGTACGGCACGGGCCCGAAGCCGTGTGCATCGGCCGGGAACGCGGGACCGTCGGGATCGGGCAGCGCGACCAGCAACGCGCCGCGCACTTTCGCGAGCGCGGCCGGGCGTGCATAGCGCGTCGCCCACCACGCGGCGGTCAGCGTACCGAGACTGTGGCCGGCAAGCAGCACCGGCCCGCGAGCGGCTTCAACAGCCCGATCGAGCGCGAGGCACCAGCCGTTGCGGAACGCCCGGTCCCAGTCGGGCATCGCGACGCGCGAGAAACGTGCATCGGCACGCTCCCAGCGGCTCTGCCAGTGGAGCGGGCCGGAATTGGCGTAGCCCGGCAGGACGAGAACGGGGAATCGAACGGAGAATCGGCTCATGGAAAGTGCGTCGACGCGTGAAATCGTTATGTTGCGTCGACGCAGTGTCGCACACCCGTTCCTCCCTGATGCCGCCTGTCTAATACCGGAAGGATGTGCGTGGGGTCGGGACGCGCTGAGCGCGGCGTCGCGACCGGACGGCAAGCCGCGTTGCAGGCGGCTCGCGTCATGTCTGTCGGTCAGCGCACGTTCGCGCCGACGATGCCGCCCGCCGCGGCGCCCGCAACCGTGCCGAGCGGGCCGCCCGTCACGAGATAGCCGAGTGCGCCGCCCGCGGCCGCGCCGATGCCGGCATTGCGCTGCGTATGCGTCATCGCGCATGCGCCGAGTTGCGACAGGGCCGCGACGATCACGGCGGTACGAACGATAAACGTGGTCTTCTTCATCATGATTTTTGGTTTCCTCCCGCCGCGCGGGAATCCGAGCGGCGGCATTGAATCGGTGCAGCCATCATAGGCAACGCCAAACGGCCCGGGCAATCCGATTTACGTCGTGTTACAGCCGACACAATATCGAGATAATCGCTCGAAACCCGCCCCCGCCATGCCGCAAGCCGCGCGGGACGGACCCCGGTCAGGTAGAATCACGGGATTAAACCGGCGCGACGCGCCGACACAACCTGACGCTATCCGCATGAGCACCGAACGCAACGACGCCCCCGCGGCTTCCAATTTCATCCGCAACATCATCGACGACGACAACCGCACCGGCAAATGGGGCGGCCGCGTCGAGACGCGCTTTCCGCCCGAGCCGAACGGCTATCTGCACATCGGCCATGCCAAGAGCATCTGCCTGAACTTCAGCGTCGCGCGCGACTACGGCGGCGTGTGCCACCTGCGCTTCGACGACACCAACCCGGAAAAGGAAAGCGTCGAGTACGTCGACTCGATCGTCGACGCGGTGCGCTGGCTCGGCTTCGACTGGCGCAAGGACGCGGTCGATCACCAGTACTTCGCGAGCGACTACTACGACAAGCTGTACGAGTTCGCCGAGCTGCTGATCCAGCGCGGCAAGGCGTATGTCGACAGCCAGAGCGCCGATGAAATGCGCGCGAACCGCGGCTCGCTGACGGAAGGCGGCAAGCCGTCGCCGTTCCGCGATCGCACGCCGGAAGAAAACCTCGACCTGTTCCGCCGCATGAAGGCCGGCGAGTTCAAGGAAGGCGAGCACGTGCTGCGCGCGAAGATCGACATGGCTTCGCCGAACATGAACATGCGCGACCCGGTGATCTACCGGATCCGCTACGCGCACCACTACCGCACCGGCGACGCATGGTGCGTGTACCCGATGTACGACTACACGCACTGCATCTCGGATGCGCTCGAAGGCATCACGCATTCGCTGTGCACGCTCGAATTCGAGGATCACCGGCCGCTGTACGACTGGGTGCTGAACGAACTCGCAGAAGCCGGCGTGTTCACGCGTCCGCTGCCGCAACAGATCGAATTCTCGCGACTGAACCTCACGTACGCGATCACCAGCAAGCGCAAGCTGCTGCAGCTCGTCACCGAAGGCCACGTCGACGGCTGGGACGACCCGCGGATGCCGACGATCGTCGGCGTGCGCCGCCGCGGCTTCACGCCGGAGAGCATCCACCTGTTCTGCGAGCGGATCGGCGTGACGAAGATCGACTCGTGGATCGACATGAGCATCTTCGAAGGCGCGCTGCGCGACGACCTCGACGACAAGGCCGCGCGCACGGTCGCCGTGCTCGATCCGCTGAAGCTCGTGATCGACAACTACCCGGAAGATCTCGAAGAAGCGTGCACGGCGCCCGTGCATCCGCACCACCCGGATCGCGGCGTGCGCACGTTCCCGATCTCGCGCGAGCTGTGGATCGAGCGCGAGGACTTCGTCGAGAACCCGCCGAAGGGCTATTTCCGCCTGTTCCCGGGCAACAAGGTGCGCCTGCGCTACGGCTACGTGATCGAGTGCACGGGCTTCGACAAGGACGCCGAAGGCAACGTGACGGCCGTGCACTGCAACTACTTCCCGGACAGCAAGTCGGGCACCGAAGGCGCGAACGCGTACAAGGTCAAGGGCAACATCCACTGGGTCAGCGCGAAGCATGCGCAGCCGGCCGAAGTGCGGATCTACGACCGCCTGTTCAAGGAGCCGCATCCGGACGCGGGCGGCGCGAACTTCCTCGAGGCGCTGAACCCCGATTCGAAGAAGATCGTGCAGGCGTACCTCGAGCCGGGCAACGGCGACATCGCACCGGAAACGCGCCTGCAGTTCGAGCGTCACGGCTACTTCGTGGCCGACCGGGTCGATTCGAAGCCGGGCCAGCCCGTGTTCAACCGGATCGTCGGGCTGCGTGACAGCTGGGGCAAGCCGGCGTAACGGCATGCTCCGCGCGCGGCTTCGCAAGCCGCCGTCGCGTGACCATAAAAAAACCGGCCCCAGGGCCGGTTTTTTATTGCGTGCTGCGAAGCGAAAGCGCCGTCATGACGCAGCGCAAGCCGCCGCGCTCACTCACCCGCCCGTCAACCGCCGATGCAACGCCACCAGCGACAGCTTCGTGCGAAACAGCCGCGCGAGGCTGCGGCTTGCATATGCGTCGATGTCGCCGGGCACGGTCCAGCGATACGCATCCATCTCGGGAATCATCGAGCCGTCGCGACGGCTCGGAAACAGCGACGTGCACATGCACTGCGCGGGATCGATCTCGCCGTCGGCCACCTGCACCGCGAACAGGTGCAAGTCCTTGTCGTGCCGGTAAGCAAAACGCCCGAGATCGAGCAACCGGGCCGGCGCGAATGCGATGCCCGTTTCCTCGAGCAGTTCACGCAGCGCCGCGTCGACCGGCGACTCTCCCGGCTCGCCCTGCCCCTTCGGGATGTCCCAGTGGGTGGTATCCGTCGCGTGGGCGAGGAACACGCGACCGGCCCCATCGAGGATCACGACGCCGCACGACACCGTGCGCGCCGCGCCGCCCCGCTTCATCACGCGCGCGCTCAGCGTTTCTGCAGCTGCCACTTGCCCGCGTCGCTCTTGCAGTAGACGGGCTTGAGCGTCATCGTCTGGCCCTTCGCGGTGATTTCGGTGGCGATTTCACGGCAGGTCTTGCCGTCCGTCTCGGTCGTGGTCGGCGTGAGCTTCGCATCGATCTGCGTGCCGCGGCCGGTGCTCTGCCACGTCGTGGTCTCGCCGTCCTTGCCTTCGTCGCGCACCTGCACGACCGCCTTGGAAAGCGACGCGCGGTCGGTCTTGCTGAAGTAGCTGAGCGGCGTGTCGTTCAGGAAGTTCAGGTTGTTCTGCGCATGGGCGGGCAGCATCGCTGCTGCGCACGCGGCACCGGCCAGCACGCGCGTGACGACGGAAAGGGATGCACGCATCGACATGTTGTTCTCCTTGGATGTTCGATCGAACGGCGCCGTGCATGCCGGCGAACCGGCACGCACACTGCGCCTGTCAGCGAGCGAGGATAGCATGCGTGCCGTTCGCGCCGCCTGCTAGGGCCTGTTCACGCGAATGACGGGCTTGCGCTGGCGCTAGTGGCCGGCCGGCGCGGCCGTTTGCTGGTATCCGTCGGTCAGCGTACCCAGGAATGCGATCACGTCCTTGATCTCGGCCGCGTTCAGCGCCGGCTGCTCGCCGCGCTTGCGATCGAACGGCGCCTCGCGGTTGATGTTCGGCCAGTAGCGCCTGGGCAGGTCGTCGTAGATCTGCACCTTGCCGTGCACGACCGGATAGAACTTCTCCGGATGGATGTCGCGCTCGACGTAGAAGCGCATCACGTCATCCAGCGTGTGATACACGCCGTTGTGGAAGAACGTCTTGCGCAGCGCGACGTTGCGCAGCGACGGCGTGCGGAACAGCCCGCAGAATTCGTCGCGGCCCTTCAGGTCGGTACGCTCGGGGCCGCACGCGCCGAGATCGTGGAAACGCGGGTCGCGATTGACGGGCAACGCGCGATTGCGCGGCACCGCGATCGCGATCAGCCCGAAATCGCTGAACTGCGGCGGCGTGCCGTCGAGCGCGCGCTGGCTGATGTGGCAGCTCGCGCAATTGCCCTTCTTCTCGTCGTTGAACAACTGCAGGCCGCGCAATTCGGCCGGCGTGAGCTGCGCATGGCCGGCAAGATACGCGTCGTACTTGCTCGTGTACGGCGAGAACAGTTCGGGCGTCTGCTCGAAGGTCTCGAGCGCGCGCAGCACGGCCTTGAACGCGGCAGCGTCGTCATCGAGCACCTTCACGCCGAACACCGCGCGGAACTCCTCCGCATACGGCGCGGCCTTCACGGCCTGCGCCACCTTCGCGGGCGAGCTGTTCATCTCGAACGGTGACGTAAGCGGAATGCGCGCCTGCTCAGCGCCCGTGTCGACCCGGCCGTCCCACGTGAGGCCGCCCGTCGGGCCCGCATCGACGCTCTCGTCGCCTTCGTCGTCGGAATCGTGGAAATGCTCGGTGAACTGCGGCACGCCCTGCAGGTACTTCAGCGACGGCACCGCGCGAAAACCGGGGCGCTTCATGTCGTCGCCGCCGAACTGCACGGCCAGCGCGTTGGGTGGACCGAACGCGTGATCGGGGCTGTGGCACGACGCGCACGCGAGCTTGCCGGAACCTGACAGCGCAGGGTCGAAGAAAAGTTGCTTGCCGAGCGCCGTCATCCGGCGCACGCCTTCGTAAACTTGTGCCCGCGTCTGCGGCCGGTTCGTCTCGACCACCGCGCCGCTGGCGGCAACCGTTGCGGACGCAACCACGTTCGCGGCGCCCGGCGCACTCGCCGCGCGCGCGGACTGCGCGGGCGGCGCACCCGCCCCCGGCTGTCCGTCACAGCCGGCAAGGGTTGCAAGCGTGGTGGCCAGCGCGAATGCGCCGGTCAGGTGCAGCCACGAACGCGCGAACGCGCCGGCTGTCGGTTGGCGAGGCTTCATCGATTCGTCGGGAAGTGGGTTCAGGAGCGGCCGGAGTTTATGTCAGCCGCATGACCGTTACATGACGGCCGATCGACAGGCAATCGAAAGGACGCCTACACCCGGCTGTCAAATCGCCCCCTCAAAATGCTTACAGCCGGACATGCCACGGTTCCCCTCGCGAACCGGCGGTACACGAATGCGCCGGTTTCCCACGCGACAAGAGAGATAGAGAGTACAACGGATGAAAAACCACGCCTGGATTCGCTTTACACCGATCGCCGTTGCCGCGGCCGCCGCCCTGACCGCCTGCGGCGGCGACGACGTGCAGCAGCAAGGCCTGTCGACGGTGAAGAACGTCGTCGTGATCTATGCGGAAAACCGCAGCTTCGACAACCTGTACGGCAACTTCCCGGGCGCGAACGGCCTGCAGAATGTGACTGCGGCAAGCGCGCAGCAGAAGGACCGCAACGGCCAGCCGCTCGCGACGCTGCCGAAGGCCTGGGGCGGCCTGACGGCGAAGGGCGTCACGCCGGCCGTGACCGAAGCGATGACGGCCAACCTGCCGAACGCGCCGTTCGCGATCGACGACCCGAAAGGCTTCAACACGCCGATGAGCGTGACGACGCGCGACCTGTATCACCGCTTCTACGAGAACCAGATGCAGATCAACGGCGGCAAGAACGACATGTTCGCCGCGTGGGCCGACTCGGGCGGCCTCGTGATGGGCCACTACACGCCCGACGCGACGAAGCTGCCGCTGTGGAAGATCGCGCAGCAGTTCACGCTCGCCGACAACTTCTTCATGGGTGCGTTCGGCGGTTCGTTCCTGAACCACCAGTACCTGATCTGCGCGTGCGCGCCGTTCTACGCGAACGCGAACAAGAGCCCCGCGGCCGGGTCGATCTCGGCCGTCGCCGCGGACGGCAAGTCGCTGCAGCTCGCGAGCAACTCGCCGGCCTCGGCGCTCGACGGCGTGCCGAAGTTCGTGAATTCGGGCAACCTGACGCCGGACTTCTACGCGATCAACACGATGCAGCCGCCGTACCAGCCGAGCGGCAACAAGGCCGCATCGGGCGGCGACCCGAACCTCGCCGATCCGTCGGCCGCGACGACGCTGCCGCCGCAGTCGCAACAGAACATCGGCGACCTGCTGACCAACGCGGGCGTGTCGTGGGCATGGTACGGCGGTGCGTGGAACCAGGCGCTGCAAGCCGCACAGAGCGGCACGGCGAACGTGATCTACGGCCCGAACATGACGGCGCCGAACTTCCAGCCGCACCACCAGCCGTTCAACTACTACGCGAACCAGGCGCCGGGCAGCGCGAACCGCGCGCAGCACCTGCTCGACGGCGGCACCGACGGCAGCGAATTCATCAAGGCGATCGACGCGGGCACGCTGCCGCAGGTCGCGTTCTACAAGCCGCAGGGCAACCTGAACGAGCACCCGGGTTACACGGACGTCGCGAGCGGCGACCAGCATATCGCGAACGTGCTCGCCCACCTGCAGGCAAGCCCGCAGTGGAAGAACATGGTCGTGGTCGTCACGTACGACGAAAACGGCGGCTTCTGGGATCACGTGGCGCCGCCGAAGGGCGACCGCTGGGGCCCGGGCACGCGGATTCCGGCACTCATCGTGTCGCCGTTCTCGAAAAAGGGCTTCGTCGACCACACGCAATACGACACCGCGTCGATCCTGCGCTTCATCACGCGCCGCTTCTCGCTGCCGCGCCTCGCGGGCCTGCAACAGCGCGACGACGCGTTGAAGGCGAACGGCGGGCAGCCGATGGGCGACCTGACGAACGCGCTGCAACTGTCGCCGAACCTGTAACGGCGGAGCGACGCGGCAACGCACCGGCGAGTGCGTTGCCGGCCACGACACGGCAAGGGGCGGCTTCGGCCGCCCTTTGTCATGGCATAAACGCGAACGCAAGCACGTGCGCGCCGCGTCACCCGCCGTACTTCGGCCCGGCGCCATCGAGTGCGATGGCCAGAATCATCGCGCGTGCATTCGGCGGCATCGGCCGACCACTCGGGCGGAATACGTCGTCCCCGCACGCGGATCCGTGCGCCGGACAGCACGCAGACCCCGGCCTGCCGTGCCCGCCCGGGTTTCCAGTGCTGCTCGCCAAAGTGCGCGCGGCCCGGTTCGAACCAGCGTACGACCAGCAACTGGGCCGAACGCGCGAGCACCTGACCGTGCGGGCAGACCGTCGACGCGCGCGGACGGTCGAGCACCGCCGCCAGGATCATCGCATTCGGTTCGAACGGCGCCCGCCCGCGCGGGCTGAAAACGGCGTCGCCGCAAATGATCTTCTCGCCGGACAGCACGCAGCGGCCCGAGCGCAGCGCACGATCAGCATCTCGTCGGAATACGCGAGCACCTGCACACGCGCTTCGGATTGCTCATGGCGCAAGGTGTCCCGTGAACGAAAAAAAGACGGGCCTGCCGCGACCGTCGAAACGGCAGGAGCCGGAGGTATGTCAGCGCCGGATCGTCATCCAGCTCGAAATATTTAATCCGCAAACGCACGGCGCAAACACCCGGGAAACGGAATCGATGCCGGTTCGGGGCTCCCCGCGCTTTTTTTCTTCGCGCAAACCCGATACGCTTTCGCAATCTTGACGGCGCGCACCGCGCCGCTCGCCTGCCATCCCGGGTCGCCCGCCATGAAACCGTATTGCCTGTCGCTGCTTGCCGGCATCCTCGCCGGTGCCATCTACGGCGCGCTCCGCGTGAATTCGCCGGCGCCGCCGCTCATCGCGCTCACCGGCCTGCTTGGCATGCTGGCCGGCGAACAGATCCTGCCCGTCGCGCGCCGGATGTTCGCGGGCCATCGCCTGACCGCCGCTTGGCGCGATGCACAATGCAGCCGGCACATGTTCGGCGCGCTGCCCGGCGGCACCACGAACGATCGCAAGCCGTCATGACGCAATCGTTCGCCGCCGGCCACGCATGACCAACGTCGAGCTGTTTCATTACCTGCTGCTGTTGATCTGCGGTGCGGGTGCACTCACGTGGCTCGCCGAGCGGATTTCGATTCCGCCGGCCGTCGTGCTGCTGCTCGGCGGATGTGTGGTCGCGGTTGCCGGCAAGCGCGTACCCGACATGGACCCGGCGCTGCTGCTCGCGGCCGTGCTGCCGCCGCTGCTGATGTCGAGCGGGTTCTACACCGCATGGAAGGAATTCCGGCAGGAGCTTGCGCCGATCGCGTCGCTCGCGCTCGGCGCGGTGGTATTCACCACCGTCGCGGTCGCACTCGCCGTGCATGCGGCGAACCCGGCGCTGCCATGGGCCGCATGCTTCACGCTCGGCGCGATCGTGTCGCCGCCTGACGCGGTCGCCGCGAAGGCGATCCTGCAGCGCCACCCGCTGCCCTCACGGCTCGTCGCGGTGCTCGAAGGCGAAAGCCTCGTCAACGATGCGTCGGGCCTGCTGCTGTACCAGATGGCCGTGTCGGCCGCGCTCGCCGTGTCGATCACGGCCGCGAGCGCCACCGGCCTGTTCTTCTCGCTCACGCTGATCGGCATCGCGGTCGGCCTCGCGTGCGGCCATGCGATGAGCTGGGTACTTCCGCGCCTGCGCGACCCGATGCTCGGCATCGTCGTGACCTTCGCGATGGCGTGGGGCAGCTATGGGATCGCGGAAGCCGTCGAAGGCTCGGGCGTGCTGTCGGTCGTCACCTGCGGCCTCGTGCTCGGCGTGCGCCAGCATCGCGTGTTCGACGCCGACATGCGGATCAAGGCGAAGGCGACGTGGGAAGCGATCGTGTTCGTGCTCGACGCACTCGTGTTCATCCTGATCGGCCTCGCGCTGCACGCGATCCTCGCACGCGTGAACCATGAAGGCGCGGTGCTGATGGCCGGCCTGCGCGTCGCGCTGCCCGCCACCGCCGCCGCGATCGCCGCGCGCATCGTGTGGGTGTTCGTCGCGATGTGGCTGCCGGGCCGCCTGCGCGCGCCGCGCGCCGGCCACGCACCGTGGTCGTGGCGCGAGGCCGTCGTGCTCGGCTGGTCGGGCATGCGCGGTGTCGTGAGCCTCGCGGCCGCGATCGCGCTGCCCGCCCAATTCCCCGGCCGCGACCTGATCCTGTTCAGCACGTTCCTGTTGATCATCGCCACGCTCGTCGTGCAGGGCGGCACGCTCGCGCCGCTGATCCGCGTGCTGAAGCTGCGCCCGGCCGCGCGGCACACGATGTCCGAGCATGCGGTGCGTGCGCATGCGTTCGGCGCGGCGCTCGCCGAACTCGACGCGCTCGACAAGCGCGGGTCGACCCTCGAGCGGCCGTCGCTCGAGCGCCTGCTCGCCGAATACCGGAACCGCGTCACCTTCAACGAACGCGCGCATCGCCACGGCGCCGAACCGGCCAACGTGCGTGCGCGCATGCTGCGGGTCGAACTCGGACTCGTCGGCGTGTCGCGCCGTGCGCTGCTCGACCTGCATCGCGACGGCAAGGTCGACGACGCCGTGCTGCACCGGATCGAATCGGAACTCGATTTCGAGGAACTGCGGCTGCAGCGGCTGCTCGAACCGTAACGCCCAGCCACGCCGCCGGCCTTCCCCTTTTTCCCCATGGAACTGCAATGAGCGAACTGTCCGTCGAAGCAAGCATCGGCTCCGTCGATTACCTCGTCCACTTCAGCGACGGCGTCCACCAGTGGCGCGCCGACGAACCGGCGTCACTGGGCGGCGGCGATGCGGCACCCACGCCCGTCGCGCTGCTGCTGTCGAGCCTCGGCGCATGCACCGCGATCACGCTGAAGATGTACGCGCAGCGCAAGAGCTGGCCGCTCACCGAAGTGCACGTGAAGCTCGCGCACGAATCGGCCGGCACCGGCAGCACGATCGTGCGCCGCATCACGCTGGAAGGCGACCTGTCGGGCGAGCAGCGCGAGCGCCTGCTGCAGATCGCGAACGCGTGCCCGGTGCACAAGATCCTCACGCATCCGATCACCATCGACACGGCGATCGCCTGACGCGTCCCGCCTCGACCACGAGACCCCACCATGTCCGCCTCGATCAAGACCCTGCTCACGCCGCGCGAAAGCGACATCGGCAACCTCGTCGTGCGTCGCGTGCTGCCCGCGCGCGCCGCGCGCCTCGTCGGCCCGTTCATCTTCTTCGACGAGATGGGGCCGGCCGTGTTGCCGGCCGGCCGCGGCATCGACGTGCTGCCGCATCCGCACATCGGCCTCGCGACCGTCACCTACCTGTTCGACGGCTCGCTGATGCATCACGACAGCCTCGGCTTCCGGCAGAAGATCGTGCCGGGCGACGTGAACTGGATGACGGCCGGCCGCGGCATCGTGCATTCGGAGCGCTCGCCCGACGAAGACCGGCCGCATGACCAGCCGGTCCACGGGATCCAGACCTGGGTCGCGCTGCCGGTCGAGCATGAAGACACCGCGCCCGCGTTCGTCCATCATGCGGCCGAGACGCTGCCGTCGTTCACGCGAGACGGCGCAAGCGTGCGCGTGATCGCGGGTACCGCGTTCGGGCTCACGTCGCCGGTCGCCGTGTTCTCGCCCACGCTCTATGCGTATGCGGAATTCGCCGCAGGCGGCACGCTCGCGCTCGACGCCGAACATGAGGAGCGCGGCGTGTACCTCGTCGACGGCGACCTCGCCATCGACGGCACCCCGCTCGCCCCCGCGACGATGGCCGTGCTCGAACCCGGCGCGACCGTGGCGCTCGCCAGCGCGAACGGCGCACGCGTGATGCTGCTCGGCGGTGCGCACCTGCCGGGCGAGCGTTTCATCGAATGGAATTTCGTGTCGAGCGCGCGCGCGAAGATCGACGCGGCCCGTGCGGCGTGGGCCGATCAGACCTTCGGCAAGGTACCGGGCGAAGAAAACGAGTGGACGCGCCAGCCGGAACGCAAGGTGCAGTCAACGTCGGATAGTTGACGCGACATGCGCCCCCCCTGCGGGAGAGTCGTCACACACGAGCCCGGCCGGGCTGCGGCAAATGACGGAATGCCCGGGTTTCGTGTCGACCGAACCCGGGTGGCATCGGGTCAACCGCCGCCGCCCACCGCATCGGCCGCCACGCTTTTCAGCGCTTCAATCCCATCAGCTTCGCGAGCGTCGGCCACCGGTCGAGCGACTCGATGAACGCGCGGCGCGCCTGCTCGTCGACGTAACGCTCGGGATCGAGCGCGGGCAGATGCCGCGCGAGACCGATCACGTCGTTCGGTTGCGACAGGCGATCGTCATCGGCGTCGCCGGGAAGCATTACTGTTCGTCGATCCATACGCCATCCGGAGTTTTCACCGAGTAGCCCGCGGCCGTCTGCATCGTCACCGTGCCCTCGTTCTCGCCCACCATCCGCGTGCGCGGCAGGTCGGCCGCGTACTGCGCGAGCGTCGTGCCCGGCTTGAACGGGCTGTTCGACACGAGGTTCGACAGCAGTTGCGCGAGCGCGAGGAAGCTGGTCGGTTGATCGATCACGGTCGTCGCGCCGTGGTTGCCGGTAAAGCCGATGAGCCGCACGCCGACCGGCCCGTGCACGATGCGCGGCGTCGGGATCTCGCGCAGGCCCGCGACCTGGTTCTTGTCGCCGCGCAGCGCGGCGCCGTGCTCGGGCACGAACACGATCACCGCGCGGCGGCCCGATTGTGCGATCAGGTCGGCGAGGCGGTCGAAGTCGTCCATCAGCTTCGTCGCGCGCTGCGGATACGAGTCGATGCTCGTCAGCGAACTGCCGACGAGCCGGTTGCCGTCATGCAGGCTGATCGTGTTGTAGTACAACGCGACCGGGCCCGGCACCGACGCGCGCTGTGCATACCAGTTCGCGAGCGTCGAGTAGTCGTCCTTGATCGGCGAGCCGTCGAACGCGTGCATCGCGACGGGCGCGGCCGCGTTCGACACCGGCGGCGCGTCGGGCACCCCGATGTTGTCGTGGACCACCTGCAGGAAGTTGTCGAAATGGCCGTCGTGGTTCAGCAGCGACTGCACCTTGTAGCCCGCGCTCGCCAGTTGCGAGAACAGGTAGCACTGCTGCGGCGCCGGCTTGTACAGGTCGGCGTGCGCTTCCTGCCCGCAGCTCGCGCGCAGCACGCGGATCGCCGCCGGGCCGCTGTAGCTCGCGGCCGTGCTGAAGTTGGTGAACAGGTAGTCGAAGTGGCTCAGCATCGGATGGTTGCGCACCTTCGCGGCATCGAGGTCGTCCCACGACAGCGAGCAGATGTGCAGCACGATCACGTCGAACTGCGTGGCCGGATCGTTGCCGAGATGGCCGAATGCGACCTGCCGCTGCGATTCCTGCGTGCGGAACGTCGCGAGCGCGGCGTTGTGATCCTCCGGCTGGCCGGCGAGCGTCGTGCCCGTCGTGTTCGCCTGCTGCGGAGGCGGTGCGACGACGCGCGCCATCAGCCCGCTGCCGGCCTGCCACAGCGGCATCACGATCAGCACCGCCAGCACGAACGTCGCGACGCGCAGCCAGCGATTGACGATGAAATAGACGATCAGCGCGCCGGCCACCGTCAGCAGCAGCACCGGCGGCAGCAGGCGCGGCAGCAGCTCCATCCAGTAGTCGAGGCGGAACGTGCTCACTTCGCGCGCGGCCTCGACGAGCCGGGCGAGCGGTGGCGCATGCATCTCGCGTGCGAGCAGCGGCACCGCGATCGCGATCGCGACGAGCTGCCGGACGAGGCGCCACGCACGCCGCCGGATCGGTGCGCTCGCCGCGAGCGCCACCGCGAACGCGAGGTTCGCGAGCCAGAACGGCTGCAAGTGCCCGGTCGCGAACAGCGCGAACTTCAGGATGAAATACAGATTCCAGAACGTCATCTAACCCACTCCGTGATGAGCGCCGCGTCAGTCGCGCGCCCGATCGAGTTTCGGCGCCAGCATCGCCTGCAGGCCGCGCGCCGCACCCTTCCACATCCGTACATAGCCTTCCAGGCCGATACGCAACACTTCCTTCAGCCCGCCGAGCGGCGTGTCGGGGCGCTCGCCTGCGTGCCAGTCGAGCCACGCGTCCGCGCGGCCGAACGTGCATTGCACGAGCTGGCGCTCCTGTTCGAGCGTCAGTGCCTCGAAGCTCACGCCGACGTGGGTCGGCGTCACGCGGCTCACGCGCACCGGGAACGGGAACGGCCGGTCGCCGCGCGTCACGCACACCGTCAGCGTGTCGCCGACGGCGAGCGCAAGCCCCGGCACCGCTTCGAGGCCCAGGCCGCCGGTCGAATAGTCGCTCGTGAAGCACGCGGCCGTCGAACCGTCGGCGAGCAGCAGCGTGGCCGGCACGCGCATCGCGATCCGGTGCGTGACGCGCACCTGCCTGGTCTCGCGCGCAACGGCCAGCGCCGCGCCGAGCATCGCGAGGTTGTACACGGTCCAGCCGAGCGTGATCAGGATCGTCGACGCCTCGTCGCCCTGGTCGGCCACGAGCCGCCACAGGCCGGCGACGATCGCGAGCACGTTCATCCCGAACAACACCAGGTACGGCTTCGACGTCGACCAGTCGACGTAGCCTTCGTCGATCTTGCCGCCCTTGTCGGTCACGTTGAACTTGCCGTGCTTCGGACTGAAGAACGCGACGGTGGTCGGCAGCGCGATATACCACGCGAGCACCGATTCGTAGACCTCGGCCCAGAACGAATGGCGGTAGCGCCCCTGCATCCGCGAGTTCGCGACGTTCGCCAGCACGAGATACGGGATCACGTAGCTCGCGAGCGCGACCGCGGACGCGTTGATGAAGTACAGGTGGAAGAACAGGTACGCGAGCGGGATCGTCAGGAACACCAACCGCGGAATCCCGTAGAAGAAGTGCAGCATCGCGTTGCCGTAGCAGATCCGCTGGATGAGGCCGAGCCCGCGCCCGAGGAACGGGTTGTCGATGCGGAAGATCTGCGCCATCCCGCGCGCCCAGCGCGTGCGCTGCTTCACGTGGCCCGCGAGGCTTTCGGTTGCGAGACCTGCCGCCTGCACGGTCGGCAGGTACGCCGACGTATAGCCGCGCCGGTGCAGCTTGAGCGCCGTGTGCGCATCCTCGGTCACGGTCTCGACCGCGACGCCGCCCACCTCTTCCAGCGCGCTGCGCTTGAGCACCGCGCACGAGCCGCAGAAGAACGTCGCGTTCCACAGGTCGTTGCCCGACTGCACGAGGCCGTAGAACAGGTTGCCCTCGTTCGGGATCTCGCGGAACGTGCCGAGATTGCGCTCGAACGGATCGGGCGAGAAGAAATGGTGCGGCGTCTGCACGAGCGCGCACTTCGGGTCGCGCAGGAACACGCCCATCGTCGTCTGCAGGAACGAGCGCGTCGGCACGTGATCGCAGTCGAAGATCGCGATGTATTCGCCGTGCGTCTTCGGCAGCGCGCGGTTGATGTTGCCGGCCTTCGCGTGGCGGTTGTCGTCGCGCGTCACGTAGTCGATGCCGGCCTCGCGCGCGAACGCCTCGAATTCGGGGCGCTTGCCGTCGTCGAGCAGGTACACGCGCAGCTTTGCGCTCGGCCAGTCGATGCTCTGCGCGGCGAATACCGTCGGCTTCACGACCGACAGCGGCTCGTTGTAGGTCGGGATGTAGATGTCGACGGTCGGCCAGGTGTCGGGATCGTCGGGCAGCGGCACGATCGGCCGGTCGAGCGGCCATGCGGTCTGCACGAAGCCGAGCAGCAGGATCATCCACGTATAGGCTTCCGCGCCATACAGCAGGTAGCCGGCGACGGCCTCGACCGGGCCGCGGAAATCGAGCGTCTGCGTGGTGCGCCACCACACGTAGCGCAACGTCGCGAGCAGCGCGAGCGACGCGAGCGCGAGCGTCGGCAGATGGCCCGGCAGGCGGCGCAGCGCGAGCGCCAGCACCGCGACGATCGCGAAGAACGCGAACTGCGCGCCAGGCATCAGCGGCGACATCCCGGCTGCGGCCCACAGCAGCGCGCCGGCCACGAGCAGCAGCGGCGCAAGCCAGCGGCGCCGGCCGACGCCGTTCGCGCGCGCATCGAGCCAGCCGCCCCAGCGCACCCACGGCAAGCGTTCGAGCCTCGCGTTGATCCACCGGCCGACCGCGCGCCCGGTCACGTAGACGGGCACGACAACCTTGTCGAACCACGCGAGCGGATCGCGCGCGGGCCGGGCGTCGGCCGTGCGCGGCGCGCGCACGATCGTGCGCCACAGCCATTCGCGCGGACTGAGCGGCTGCAGCACGCCCCACTCGTGCGCAAGCCGCAGGGACGCGACGCGCACCCAGCGGCGCACGTGATCGGGCCGGCCCGGCGGCGGCGCGTGGAAGAACAGCCGCACGAACCAGTCGACCAGCGTGCGTTGCGCCGGCAACCCGATGCCGCGTGCGAGCCAGTCGGCCGCGCGGCGGCCGACTGCGCGCAGGCGCGGCGCGAAGCCCGCGTTCATCGCGCCGCTCCGCGGCGACCGGCGGCGCCTGCCGCCAACCACGTATCGACCCAGTTCGCGACGCCGTTCAGGTCGTGCGACGCCTGCGAATACGGCGCGTCGTCGAAGATCCAGCTGCCGCGCGCGAGCGCTTCGGGCACGGCCGCATCGACGTGGATGCGTTGCTCGAGCATCGATGCCGGCCCCGCGACCGCGCGCAGCATGCCCAGCGCGTCGCGCTGCATGTCGCGCGCCGGATTCAGCCGGTTCACGACGATCTGCAGTTCGCCGCCGCCGGCCCGCAGCGCACCGAGCCGCGCGGCCGTCGTCGCGCACGCGGTCGGCTCGGGCGGCACGACGACGAGCGTCAGGTTCGCGCAGCGAATCGCCTGCTCGGCCTGCGTCGACGGATACCGTGCGGTGTCGATCAGCACGACGCCGTCGGCCGGCAGCGCGATTTCGTCGAGGGCGCGCGACAGCCACGCGGGATCGGCCGCGAGCCGCGCATCGCACGCGGCGGCGCCGGCCGCGTCGAGCTGCCCGTACGGCACGAACAGCACGCCGTCGGCGTTGCGCCACGTCTGCGCATGCCACGGCTCGGCGCCGCCGAGCACGCTTTGCGCGAGGCCGTGCTCGGCGAGCGTGTCGAGGCCGAGCGTTGCGCCCATCAGGTTCTGCGCGTCGAATTCGACGGCGACGACCGGGCGGCCGCGGCGCGCCAGCAGCACCGCGAGCGCAGCCGTGAGCGTCGTGCGGCCCGCGCCGCCCGTGGTCGACGTAATGGCGATCGTCTTCATAGGGCCGCCTCGTCCGCACGCTGGCCGGGCTCGGCATCGGGCAGCAGCCGCCCGCGCAGCGCCACCGGCACGAGTTCGCAGGGTACGGCGTCGCGCCGGTCGATCCCGCGCGGCGCCTGAAAACCGCGGCCGATGCCGAGATGCTGCGCGACGATCCACACGGGCACCGCGATCACGATGCCGACGATGAAACCGATGACGATGTCGGCGATCATGCGACCCCCTGCTTGCGCAGCGGCATCGCGCTGCGGATGGCGCCGCGCTTGCGCGCGGCAGGAATGACGGATTCCGGCGCCGATGCGTCGGCGGCCGCGGCCGCGGCCGACGGCGTCGCCCCGATCGCCTCGAGCGCGACGATCGTATCGATCGCGTCGATCGCCACGCTCACTTCGCGCGGGTCGGGCAGCGCCGCGCCAGGATCGGTGCGCGCGGACGGCGTGCGCCCGGCGCCCGCCGGCTGCGTGGCCGCGAACAGATCGCTGTAGTCGGCAATCGGCGCGCGCCGGTTCTCGGCCTTCAGCGCATTGAGCTCGGTGTCGATGCTGCCGGACCCGAGGCACACGACACGGTCGGACAGCGTATCGACCGGCACGTCGAAGATGCGCGCGAGCGCGTCCTCCGCATCGGCCGGTTCGCACGCGAACAGGAACACGTACAGGTGCGCGGCATCGGCGGTCACGATATCGCCCGTGCGGCGCGGCCGGCAAAACCGCAGCGCGTCGACGTGCGACACGCCCGGCAGCAGCGCGATCTTCGCGAGCGTGTGCGGCAGCGCGAGCACGGCGCCGCGATCGAGCACCGCGCGAATCCGCTGGCAGAACGCACCGACCGGCAGGTAGCCGAGCACCGAATCGCCGAGCGCGGCCGCGAGCGCCGCACGATAGTCGGCCGCGACGGGCCGCGCATAGAGCTGGCCGCGCAGCGCGTGCACGGCGGCCTGCATCCGCGATACCGGCAGGTCGCGCGCGACGACGCGGCTCGCGCCGACGCTCAGCACGAGCATCTCGAACTGCTGGCGCAGCACTTCGCCGCGCTCGACGACCGCGATCTTCAGCGCACCGCCGCACTGCCGGCGCAGCGTGTGCACGTCCGCGCAGAGCGCTTCGAGCTGCGCATGCGAGCGGAACACGAGCACCGCGGTCGCGGCCTCGGCACGCGCGCACGCCGCGACGACGGCCGCGTTGTCCTCGACGATCTCCCAGCCGTCCGGCGCGCGGTTCGCGCCGTCGAGCACCGCGCGGCTGGCGACGACGCGATCCTCGTCGCTCGCGAGCTTCATCCGGTGCGAGGGCCCGGTCAGCCCGCCGTCGATGCTCGCCGACAGCCGGCCGCCCGGCGCAAAGCGCAGCGGCCGTACTTCGCCGGCCGCGAGCGTATCGCCAGCACGCCAGAAATCGACGACCCACAGCAGCTCGCCGTGCGTGCGCTGCAACTGCGCGACGCCCGAGCAGATACCGTGGAAGCCGCCGCGCGTCGTGCGAGCCGTGTCGCGGACGAGCGGAGCATCGTCGGTGCGCGCTGCGTCGCCCGCACGGGTCGCTTCGGGATCGAGCAGCAGCACGAGCGCGATCCGGCGCGTGCGGCACCATTCGGCGAGCGCGTGCGCCTCGTCGGCGAGCGCGATCGGGTCGTCCCAGCTGAACCAGCGCTGCGCGCCCTCGACGAAATACAGCGAGCGCGCGCGAAAGCCGTAGCGCTTCATCGCGCGCAGGCCACCGCTCAGCCGGGCGAACGGGCCCGGCGCCGCGCGGCGCGGTGCGTCCGCCGCGGCGCCGGCGCCGGTGTTGTCACCGTTGGCCGGTTCCGCCGCCGGCGGCATCGCCAGCACGTTCAGGTTGCGCGGCCAGCCGGCCGGCAGCGCGCCGCCCGCGAAGCCGCGCGCCTGCATCTGTTCGGCGACGTGCGCCGCCTCGCGCGCGAGCACGACCGTCACGTCGCGCGTGCGCGCCTGTCGCGCGCTCTCCCACACGAGCGCATCGCAGGCCGGCGTGCCGCCAGCCGCATAGATCGCGTACAGGCCGCCGGCTTCCAGTTGCGTCCAGGCATCGGGCAAGCCGTCGATCGCGAGCCGGCTCACCGGGCCGGCGCGGCCGCCGGCCGGCCCCGCGCCCAGCCGCGCACGCAGGCGGCCCAGCAGGCCGGCGGCGCCGAGCGCGGGACGGGTAGCATCGAGTTCCGTAGTCACGGCGTTCCCCTAGTAATCCGAATAAAGCCGCACCGGCGTCGGCGTGACGAGCCAGCTGCGTTGCGCGCGTGCGTCGAACGCATAGCGCAGGTACACGAGCGCCGAACTCGGCGCGTAGTCGTGCGACCGGTCGACCTGCAACTGCGCGCCGACACTCAGGTGCGGGTTCACGCGGTACTCGACGATCCCGTTGACGCCGTACGAGAACGACACGCCGCGCGTCGAGCTGCCCGCGTACACGAGCGCGGCCCGCTGGTCCGAGGACAGCGGGTAATACAGCGAATCCTTCTCGTAGCTGTTCGAGATCCCGCCCGTGACGGTCAGGTCCCACGACAGCGCATCGTGCCGCCCCGCCCATTCGATCGGTACGCCGAGCGACAGGTAGCGTTGCGGGCTGTAGTAACCGCCCTGCCCGTACGTGTAGTAGCGCAGGTTCTGTGCGTAGTGCCACGCATTACCGACGAGCCCGGTGCTGACCTTCATCGTCGAACGCTCGTACACGGGCATCGTGAAGCCCGTGCGCAGCGTGACTTCCGCGTTGCGTTCGACGTTGCGGCCGGACAGCACGCCCGCGCCGAGTTCCGCGAACAGGTTCGTGCGGCCGACGTCGACCGACGCGCGCAGGTTCGCGCCATCGCGCCGGACGCCGCCCCAGACCGCACCCGTCCATGGGTCGCGCATCCCCGAGTACGACAGCACGCTGCTCGTTTCCGGCCGCCGCGACGCATTCACCGAGAAGCTGGCCGGGCCCGCGTCGAAGCGATAGCGCACGCCGCCGACCAGGTAATGCACGGGGAACCCGAGCGGCGACGTGCCGAGGTCGAAGCGCCATGCGTCCGTCAGATAGCCGGCGCCGAGCGCGACACCCGTGGCCGTCTGGTGCAGCGAGCCCGGCGGATTGGCGATCTCTGCGGGTGTCAGCGCGTTCCGCGCCTTGAGCGACGCGTAGCTGCCGAACGTGCTGAGCGAATACGCGTCCGGGTTGCTCGTGTCGAGCGTGCCCGGATCCAGATGCACGGTGTCGATCTGCGCGAACACATGCCCGTCGTAGCGGATCGGCACCTGCAGGTAGATCGGCACCTGCTGCGCGCGATACGACGAGATGCCTTCGTCGCCCGACTTGTACGCGGGCGTCCAGCCGGTCTCGATCTCGGGATTGCGCCGCTGTTCGAGATCCGCGAATGCCGCCTGCGCCGGCGTCAGGCCGTCGCGGCCCGGGCCCACGCCCGCCGTGCGTTCCTGCGACCGCGACAACCGGTACAGCGACGCCGCGTCGTCGTAGCGACCCTGTGCCTCGGCCACGCGCCCGGCCGCGACCGTCACGTCCGCACGCGCCGGATACGCGGCCTGCAGCCGATCGATCACTTGCGCGGCCTCGTCCGGGCGACGCAGCGCGTTCAGGCGGCGCACGGCCGACAGTTGCGTGTCGACGTCGTCGTCCGGCGTGCGGGCGAGCACAGCTTGCACGCGTGCCAGCGCCGCTGCCCGATTGCCGCTGTCCTCGTCGATGCGTGCCAGCGCGAGCTGCGTATCGGCATCGTCCGGCGTGCGGGCGACGACCGGTGCAAGCGCCGCGCGTGCCGCGTCGTAATGGCCTTGCGCGCGCTCGAGATCCGCCAGTTCGAGCGCATAGCGCTTGTCCGCGCGTCCGGCCGGGCTCGCGCGATCGAGCAGCGTGCGCGCCTGCGCGTAGTCCTGCCGCGCGATCGCATCGTCCGTCTGCCGCAGCACGAGCCGCAGCGACTGGTCCTCGAGCCTCGCCGTCTGCGCGGGCGTCAGCGACGGTTCGCGGCGCAGCGTGTCGAGCCACGCGGCGAGTGCGTCGTCACGCCCCGCGCTGCCGAGCAGGTCGCCGTAGCGCAGCCGCACGTCCGCATCGGCTTCGCGCGGGTGCGCCGCGATCCAGTCGCGCAACGGCGCGAGTCCGCGCTCGGGTTCGCCCGCGTCGATCCATTGCGCGCCGATCGCGGCGAGCATGTCGGGGTCGTCCGGCGCACTCGCCTGCGCCTGGGCGAGGGACGCGGCGAACGCCGCGCGGTCGCCGCGTGCGAGCGTACCGCGTGCATCGGCCAGCGCGCCTTCGGCGTCGAGCTTGCGCGCGAGCGCACGCATCCCGTCCGAACGGTGCGCATCGTCGAGCGGCGCGAGCGCGGCCCGCGCACCCGCCACGTCGTCGAGCGAATTGCGGTACAGCGCGGTCGCATAGCGCATCTCGGGCGTCGCGCCTTGCGCAAGCCCGTCGTCCATCACCGTGCGGCCGAGCTGCGGCAACCCCATGTCGCGATAGAGGCGCGCCAGTGCGAAGCGCGTCCACGGCGCGTCGGGCGCGGCGCGCACGGCCGCCTCGTAGCGCTGCGCCGCAGGCCCGCGTTCGCCCTTGTCCGCAAGCGCGCGCGCCTGGTTCGCGAGCAGGTCGGCACGCAGGCCGTCGAGCGCACGCCGATCGTCGCGGCCCGTCACGCGGCCTTGCAGCGCGTCGAGCAGCGGGCCGATCTGGTCCGCGCGGCCGGTGTTCTCATACAGCATGGCCGTGCCGCGCACGGCGGCGAGGTCAGGCGAACGCGCGGCCAGCAGCGCGCGCAGCAACGGCTCGGCGCGCGCCCAGTCGCGCTGCGCGAGCAACGCGTCGACAAGCTGCAGCTTCGCGTCCGGGCTGTCCGGCTGCATCGCGAGTGCCGCGCGTGCGGCGCGCTCTTCGTCCTGCGGACGCCCCGCGGCGGCGGCCGCGCGGCCTTGCGCGAGCTGTCCCCAGAATTGCGCGGTGCGCGCGAGGCCCTGCCATTTGCCGCGCTGGTCGGTCGCAAGCGTCGCGGCGCGCATGAACAGCGCGCGCGCTTCGTCGTGCCGCCCTTCGCGCAGGCGCAGCAGGCCGAGCCCGCCGACCGCGTCGGCGTCGTCCGCACGCGCGCGCGCGGCGCGCGTCAGCAGCGGATCGGCGCCGGCCAGGTCGCCGCGCGCGAGCGCCTGCAGGCCGCGCTGCTGCGCGATGTAGTCGGGATTGCGTTCGAGCCGGCGCTGCGCGTCGCGCTGGCGATCCAGGGTCGCCGCCCGGTCGACGAATTCGGTATCGTCCGGGACGAGCGCGAGATACGCATGCAGCGCATCGAGATACGCGGGATCGCTGCCGGCCGACTGCAGCACGCGCCGCCACAGCGCCATCGCCTCCGTATGGTCGGCGTCGGCGCGCCGGGCAAGCGCCCAGGCGATCCGGTTCGCCTCCGGCCGCGTGTCGGCGCGCTGGTTCAAGAGCCGCGCGAGCGCCATCGCCGCGCTCGTGTCCTGCGGATCGGCCGCGACCGCGCGGCGCAGCGCGGCGATCGCCGGCTCGCGCCCGCCCGGCGCATTCGACACGATCTGGTAATACTCGGCGCCGAGCGCACCCGACGGCGCGCCGTTCGGAAACAACGCAACGATCCGCCGGGCTGCTTCGTCGGCGCGGCCGCTGCGCGCGAGCAGGCGGATCTGCGCCATCTCGCCGCGCCCGCTCGTCGCGACGCGGTATTCGTCGGCAACCCGCCGCGTGGCGGGCGCAGTGGGCGACTGTGCCTGCAGGCGCGCGAGCGACGCCTGTGCGCCTTTCGCGTCGCCGAGCCGCAGCAGCACGCGCACTTGTTCGGCCAGCAGTTCGGGATCGCCCGGCGCGATCAGCAGCCCCTTGCGCAAGGCATCGCGCGCGAGGTCGTCGCGATGCTTGACGCCCCACATCCGCGCGGTGTCGAGCTCACGCCGCGCATCGGCGGACGCGGAAGTCGCCGGTGTCGCGGAGTTCGCCATCGTCGCGTCCGCCGCGGTGCCCGGCGCCGCCGCGCACACCGACGACGCGAGCCACGCGAATCCCGCGACGTGCGGCGCGGCGCGCTTCAGCGGGCGGCGCACGAGCGGCCTCCCCAGCGGGCGTCGAGCGTGCCGTCCGCGCCGAACCGGTAGCGCCCGTCGCGCCAGCCGAGCCCGAACAGCGTCAGCACGCTCGTGTAGTAACCCGGCGCCGACTGGCGCGCGAGCGTATCGACACGCGCCGCCTGTGCATCCGCGAGTGCGCGCTGGCCGCGCGCGTCGAGGAACGGCACGGCCGCCGCCGAGAACCCGCCGTTGCCGTCGTTCGGCCCGGCGACGCCCGTCGTCGTATCGACCCGCTCGGGCGGCGCGCCATGTGCGGCGATGGTGTCGGCGAACGGCGCAAAACGCGCGAGCATCGGCGCGGCGAGCGGATCGGCACGGTCGAGCATGCCGGCCCACAGATACACGCGGATCGCGTTGTACGCGCTCTCCGCCTTCGTCTCGCGATCGGGCCCGAAACCCGTGCCCGCGCGATACAGCGCCCAGTCGGGCGAAAAACCTTTCGGCGCGGTGTCGAGCAGCACGCGTCCGGTGCTGGCGGCGAGCGCGGCCCAGCGCTTGTCGTCGGGCAGGCGCGCGCCGAGCGCGCGGATCACCTGCGGCGGCGAATAGCTCGGATTCACGCGCCACTGGCCGTCGGCGAGCTTGAACCCCGTCGGCCCGGGCAGCAGCGTGAGGCCGAGGCCCGGCACGGCCGCCGTCTCTTCGTCGAGCACGCGCTTCGCGAGCAGCGCGCCGCGCGCCGTGTAGCTGCGCTCGTGCCACAGCCGCCCGGCCTCGACGAGCGCATACGCGATCCACAGATCGGCGTCCGACGCCGCGTTCGCGTCGAGCACGCGCCACGCGCCGTCGGGCGCACGGCCCCACAGCCACGCCGGCAGGTGCGCGCTCAGGTCGCCCTGCGCGAGATTGTTCTCGGTCCATGCGAGGATCGTGTCGAACATGCGCCGGTCGTTCGCGACCAGCGCGAAGAAAAGTCCATACGCCTGCCCCTCCGACACCGTGCGCGAATCGGCCGAACCGACGTCGATCACGCGGCCGTCGGCCGAAATGAAATCACGCTTGAACGCGTCCCAGCGCGGCCACGCCGCGCCGCATCCCGCGTCGGCAGCATCGACCGTACCGGCCCCCGCGGCCTGCGCGCGCGTGGCCATGCCGGCCGCCGCGCACGTCACCGCCAGCGCCAGCGCGAGTGCCGCGCCGCCGCGCCGCGCCGGCCGCATTGCCCGTCGCTTCGCCATTGCCCGCGCCATCCGTTACATCCCCCGTCGACGCGCGGCGATTCTCTGCAGCACGCTGAACACGCCGAGCGCGAGCAGCAGCCCCGCCACGACGCCGACCGCGCCAAGCACGACCGGATGCCGCGCCGCATGCGTCCACACGCGCTCATACCACGGCACGAAGCCGACCACGTAAGGCTCGCCGACGCGCAGGCTGTCCACCTGCCCCGGCCGCACCAGCGCAAGGTCGCCCTGCAGCTGCGACACGAGCCCGGCGTTCTCGAACACGTCGAGCAGATCGCCGAGGCGCGGCTGGTCGGTCGCGGTCAGCGCGACGACGCTGCGCCCTTGGCTGCCCGGCAGCTCGAACCCGGCGAGCGCCGCGAGCGAGCCCGTCTGCTCGATATGCGCGCCGCCTTCGGTCAGGCCGACGCCATTGCGCCAGCGCTCCTTCACCGAGAACGCGACGCGCGCGGCGCCTTCGCCGCCCGCGCTGCCCTGCTCGCCGATCACGAGCGGCAATGCCGAGCGCCAGTGCGCGAGCAGCGGCGACGCGGGCGAACCGTCGATCACGAGGAGATCCTTGCTGCCCGACAGCGCGGCGACGTCGCCGGGCCGCGCGACCTGCACGCGCAGCGCCGGGAAGCCGGTCCATTCGCCCATGTGGCCGAGCATCGTCAGGTAGGCCTCGAGCTCCTGCGGCGACGGCCGGTCAGGCATCACGACGGCCGTCTGCGACAGGTCGGCGAAACGCGTGAACGGGAAGCCGCTGTTCGCGAAGAACGCGAGGTTCGGCAACTGCGCGTAATGGACGAAGTGCGAGAAGTCGATCGTCGAATCGGGATCGATCGCCGCACGCTGCGGCTCGGTCGCCGTGCTCGAGCACAGGCCCGTCTTCTGCGAGTCGAGCGTGAAACGGAACTGCAGCTGGTTGCCGCTGCCGACCCGGAACGCCGGGATGTCGACGTCGCTCGTCACGCGCCCTTCGGGCACCGACAGGAGCGGCAACTGCATGCGGCCGTGCGCGTCCTCGGCATGAGCCGGCCCGAGCCGGTACGACTTCACGAGCTGGTCGTTGATCTCGACGGCGAGGGTCGAGTTGTCCTGCACCGTCGGCGCCGTGTAGCGGTAGCGCAGCGTGATCGGCACGCCCGCGCCGTTCCACGAATGCAGATCGGACGGCACCCGCAGGTTCAGGCGGATGGCGTCGGGCGTCGTGCCGCGCACTTCCAGTTCGCGCACGTCGGATACAAGCTCGCGGAACGCGATCGGCCGGTTCACTGGCAGCCAGCGCGGCGCGTCATACGGCTTGCGCGGCGCGCCGAGATCGACGTGCGCGACCGTCGCCGACGGCCCCGACAGCGCCACGCGGCCCAGCACGAGCGTCGCGACAGCATCGTCGACCTCGGCCGCCGTGCGGCCCGTGACGACGAGCAGCTTGCGCCCCGGCGCGGCGGGGTTGTCTGCGACCGCGAGCAGCGGGCCGTCGATCGACGGCAGCGCGAGGCCGGCCGGCAGCGTCGCGGCCGTGCCGATCACCACCGCCTGGTCGTCGGCCGGCAGCCCGGACGACACCGGGAAGCGCGCGTGCCGGTAGTCGGCCAGCGCGCCGAACCACGACGCCAGCACGCCCGCGCTGCGCAGCGTCGCCGAATCGGGTGACGCCGGCAGCACGAACGGCAGCCGCACGCGGCCGTTGTCGCGGCGGTCGAAGAACGGCGCGGGCAGCAGCGCGAGATCGTTCGGCAGGCGGACCGGCGATTCGTCGAGGATCAGCTCGCTCTTCGGGCTCACGTCGGCCCACAGCGCCGAGTTGGCCGGATCCTCGCAATGGTCGAGCGTGTAGTGCGCGATCAGGCGCAGGCCGATCTGGTTGAAATCCGAGAAGTAGCGCGGATCGATCGGGATCTCTTGCGTGACCGTGCGGCCCGCCTGCGCGGCGTCGAACGGGACGGTCGCGACGACCTCGCCGTTCACCGACACCTTCAGGTGCGACATCGGGAACACCAGCGACGGCGAATACGCGTAGGTCAGGCGCAGCCGCGCGCCGGTGACCACGCGATCGAGCCGCACGCCCGCATTGATCGTGCGTGCATCATCGGCCCCGCGCAGGCGCAGCGGATCGAACGCGCCGAGCACCGCGAACGGCAGGCGCACCGTCGTCGCCGGCAGGCCGGCGGCGGACGCGCTAGGCGCCGCGGGCGCAGCCGCGAGCACCGGCGCAGCGCCGGATGCGGCGCCGGCAGCCGGCACGGCCGGCATCGGCGCGGCCGACACCGCGGCGGCATGCAAAGCGCCGACCATGGCGGCCGAGAGGACGAGCAGCGACACGGCCGGCTTCATGCGCCGCTCCGTGTCGTCAGGATCATCCGGTCATCCGTCGCATCGAAACCGATGCGCGCAAAGCAGCCATGCCCGTGAGTGAACATCCCCACTGCTTCCCCTCATATATCTAACTGGCCTGATTCATTTATCGAAACAACGCGGCGATTTCTTTAATCGCGCGTCGTCGGGCTACGCGCCTGGCACCGGCACCTGCCCATTCGTCACACTATCTCAAAAATAGGACAAAACTTACCCCGATTCGCAACGTTCGAGCGAAAAAACCTCGATCCGGTCGGAAATGCTGCGCGAGAGGAATGAATGGTAAGAATTGCGCCGTTGTCGCCCGGCAAGCCGAACGGCATACTGCCGGCGCGGTGCGGCTGGCCGGCGGCGGTTCGTTGCGAACCGCCCCGCCGGAACTCGCTGCCGCGAGGCGGCGCGTATGCTACCGCAATCCCGCGCCGCACGGACGTGCTTTCTTTCACGGAAAACTGACTTGAATCAAATCGTCGGCACTGCTACTCCGTCCCCCGATACGCTGCTGCGCATCATTGCCGCGCAGACCGAGATCGCGAAGCTCGGCCTCGATCTCGGCAGCGTGATGGCCTATGTGGCCGAGCAGGTGCCGCAGCTCACCGGCGCGAGCGCCGCCGCGGTCGAATTCGCCGAGGGCGACGACATGGTGTACCGCGCCGCGTCGGGCACCGCGGCCGGGATGCTCGGCCTGCGGCTGCGCCGCTCGGGCAGCCTGTCGGGCCTGTGCGTGCAGCAAGGCGAATTGCTGCACTGCACCGACTCGGAAACCGACCCGCGCGTCGATCGCGACGCATGCCGGCGCGTCGGCCTGCGCTCGATGCTCGTGATGCCGCTCACCCATGCCGACACGACCGTCGGCGTGCTGAAGGTGATGTCGCCGGAAGTCGACGGCTTTTCGCAAGCCGACGCCGGCACGCTGCGGCTGACGGCCGATCTGATCGCCGCCGCCATGTTCCACGCGGCGCGCAACGAGGCGAACGAACTGTACCTGCGCGCGACGCACGACGCGCTCACGGGCCTGCCGAACCGCGCGCTGTTCTACGACCGCCTGCGGCAGTCGATGCACACGACGCTGCGCGCGAACGGCCGGCTCGGCATCCTCAACATCGACATGGACGGGCTGAAGCCGATCAACGACGGGTTCGGCCACCGTGCGGGCGATGCGGCGTTGCGCGAGATCGCCACGCGGATGCGGGGCGCGGTGCGGCGTTCGGACACGGTTGCGCGGATCGGCGGCGACGAGTTCGCGGTGATCCTGCCGAACATCGGCAACCGCGACGATGCGCATGCGCAAAGCGCGCGGCTCGCGCGTCAGGTCGGCGAACCGTTCGAATTCGAGGGGCGCCCGATGCAACTCGGCGTCAGCGTCGGCATCGCGCTGCTGCCCGACGACGGCACCGACATGAACGCGCTGATCGAGCATGCGGACAAGGCGATGTATGAAGTGAAGCGCACGCGGTCGAAACGGGCGGCGCACGCATGACGCACACTCGAAGGCGGCTACCTTGACGAGCCGGCGGGCGGAACGACGCCGTCAAACGCCCGCGGCTGGCTTGAACGGGCGCTAGCCGATCGGCGGAACGGCGATCGCGAGCCCGACCGCGAGCCACTGGACGATCGCGACGAGCACAGCGGCCCGGCACAGCCCGACCGCACCGCGCACGCGCGCGTCGAGTGCGCGTCCGGCCTTCGACGCATCGATCCAGCCGAGATCGGCGAGCGCGCGGTCGAGCGCCGCGAGCCCGTCGTCGACCGATCCCTCGCCTGCCGCCGCCCGCGCGAGCGCGCCGAACAACCGGCGGTCGATCTCGATCCGCACCGCGTACCACAGCGCCGCGATCCCCGACCCGGTGCTGACGACGGCCAGCAGCACGCGGGCGATCGTCGCGGGCGCCCAGCCCGATGCGATCCACCAGCCCGCGCCGGACGCGGCCAGCGCAGCCGCGATCGCCCACGCGCCCGCATCGAGCGCGCCGCGCGCGGCGGCAATCCTGAACGCTGCGGACGGGTCGCGCATCACGTACCTCCCGCACCACGGCGGCGATCGATCCAGTGCTGAAGCACGGCCACGCCGTCATCCGACCACACCGCATGCGGCCGTACCGCGCGCACCGCGGCCAGCGCGTCGCGCGCATCGCCGAGCCCGCGTCGCACCGCCAGCCATGCGGCCGCGCACAGCACGCTGCGCCCATAGCCGAGCGCGCAGCAGACCAGCACGTCGCGCCCTTCCCCGTGCAGGCGTTCGAGCGCGGCGACGGCCTGCGTGAGTTGCCCGGCCGTCGGCGCGACGAGGTCGAGCTGCGGCACGGTCACATACGCGAGCGCTGCATCGACCGACGTCCAGCGCGGCATTTCGGCGGTCAGGTCGACCAGCGCCGTGAAGCCGTGGCGGCGCACGTCGCGTGTCGTCGGCGTGCGGCCGATCGATACGCGCTCGTCGATCCGCACCGGCGCCGGCTGCCGAAGCGTCCACAGCCGCGAATTGATAGACGCGCCCGCAATCGTCGGCGCGAGCAGCCAGCGAATGACGACCGGAAAACGCCCGTGCGCGTCCTTCTGGAATGCGCCGGGCGCGCCGCGCCGGTAGATCCACGCGACACACGCGAGCGCCAGCGCGACCCACCCTGCCGCCAGCGCCCAGCCGGGCGCGCGCGGCACGCACCAGAGCGCCGCGAGCGCGACCGCCGCCGCGCCGAGCGCATAGCGGCGCGCGAGCGCACGGCCGGCCGCGCACGGCGACGCATCGGCGCCCGGCAGCCGGCCCGCGGCATCGCGCAGCGGAAACAGGAACAGCGCGAGACAGCCGACGGCCGCGCCGGTCGGCACGTCGATCGCGTGATGCTGGTAGGTGGTCAGCACCGACACGCCGATCGCCGCGAACCACAGGTGCAGCACGGCACGCGCGAGCGTGCCGCGCAGGTGCTTCGCATAGACGGCCCACAGTACGACGAGCAGCCCGATGTGCAGCGACGGCGCCTGGTTGAACGGCTTGTCGAAGCCCATCAGCAGCGTGAACAGCGCACCGGCCACGCCGCCCGCGTCGGGCCGCTCGAACCCGAAGCGCAGCGGCCACGCGATGAAGCATGCGACCGAGATCAACTGCACGGTCAACAGCCGCTTCACGTGGTCGAGCAGGTCGGCGCGGCGCGTCCAGAAGAAGAACGACAGCGCATACAGCAGGTCGATCGACCAGTACGGCACGATCGTCCACGGCACGAACGGGATCGCGTGCTCCCAGCCGAACGCGAAGGTCGGCACCGCCGCGCGGCGCGCGGCGAGCCAGTTCGCGAAGCCGTAGGTCGAGAAGAACACGGCGCCCATCGCCGCGAGCCAGCCGAAGCGCAGCGCGAACGACGCGTCGCGCGCGCCGGCCGCCGAGGCCGCATCGGCGAGGCCGCTCGCGCCGCCGTCGAGCGCGCTCATGACGCGTCGACCCGCTGCGCGAGGCTGACCGTGAAGATGCCCATTGCGTCGATCCGCTGGTCGAGCTTGCGGAAACCCGCGCGCGCGACGAGCTCGTCCATCTCGGCCTGCGAGCGGCGGCGCATCACCCAGGTCGCTTCGCCGCGGTGATTGTTCAGCGCGCGCGCGATGAATTCGAGCTGCGGATGCCACGGCTGCCCCGTATAGACGAGATAGCCGCCCGGCGGCACGGCCTGCGCGAGCCCGCGCAGCGAGCGCTCGATCAGCGAATTCTCGCCGAACAGCTCGTAGAGGCCCGACACGATCGCGAGCGTCGGACGCGGCTCGAGCGCCGCGAGCGACGCCTCGTCGAACGCGTCGCCGCGCTCGAAGCGCGCGATCGGCTCGAGGCCGCGCTGCGCGATCAGCACGCGCCCGGCCTCGACGTTCGGCGGGCTGTAGTCGCGCAGCGTGATGTCGTCGGGCGCCGCGCCGTCGCGTTCGGCGACCGACGCGATCGCGTCGAGCACGTAGCGCCCGTGCCCGGCCGCGATGTCGACGATCCGCACCGGCGCGCCGTGGCCGCGCAAGCGGCCGATCGCCGCACCGATCAGTTCCTGCAGATGCACCTTGCGCTGGCGGATGCCGACCCAGCCCGGCGAATCGAGATACGTGCGATCGATCAGCGCCCCGACGCCGAACCGCCCCTGTGCGCGGTTGCGATACACGTAGTCGAGCGTCGAGCCCGAATCGAAGCCGAGCCGCAGCCCAAGCGCGATGCCGTCCGACAGCGCGCCACCGGCCTTCAGGCCGGCCCGCGCGAGCGCCCAGTACGCCCGCGCGAACACATTCGCCGGCGGCCGGCCGAGCGCCGCGTATTCATCGTGGAACGCGCCGCGCCGGTCGGCGTCGGCGAGCGACACGCGCGGGCTCGGCGCATCGAATTCGCGCAACACGAATGCACGCAGCGGCGCGAGCGCCTGTGCACGGTCGCGTTCGCCGAGCGTGTCGTGATAGAAACCCGGCAGCACGATGCGCTCCTTGCGCGCGGCGCCGAGGCGTTCGAAGAAGCGGTCCTGCGGGCCGCGATGCACGACCCAGTCGGCGCCCGAGATCAGCAGCTGCGTCGGCACGGTGATCGCGGCCGCGTCGGCGACGATCCGCCGCGCGGTGTCGTGCAGGTCGAGCAGCATGTTGACCGCGATCGGCCGCGTAATCAGCGGATCGGCCGCATAGCTCGCGATCCGCTCGGGATCGTGCGTGAGGAATTTCGGCTTCACGTAGCTGTTCACGTAGAACAGGCCGCGCAGCTTGTGCATCAGCCGCAGGCCCGGCCGCGCGAACGGCACGTAGAGCTTGATGTGGAACGCCGGCGACGCGACGACGAGCGCGCGGATCGGCGGCGCATAATCGTGCGCCCAGGTCGCCGCGAGCACCGCGCCGACGCTCTGGCCGACCACGGCCATGTCCTCGATCGCGATACCGTGCGTGTCGCGGATATGTTCGACGAAGGTCTGCAGGTCGCGCACCGACGCGGCCGCGCTTGGGCTGTAGCCGCGCGCGCCCGGCGAGCGGCCGTGGCCGCGCGCATCCCACGCGAAGAACGCGAATTCGGGCAGGTCGAGCTCGTCGACCAGGTGCGCGACGCGCGCCGAGTGTTCGTGGCCGCGATGCAGCAGCACGATTGCGCCGCGACAGCGTGCGCCCGTGGCGGGCCAGTGACGATAGAACAGCGTTTCGCCGTCGTGCGTGATGAAGTCGGCCTCGCGGGCCATGCGTGCGCTCATGCGTTTCTCTCTCGTTTCGTTATTCGAATCTTGGTGCGCCGCCCTCCGGCGCCCGGTACCGCAACCGCTCCAACTCCCCTTTCAACCGCCCTTTTCCGCGATGCCGGCCTGCACGCGCCGCACCACGGTCACGATCGACAGCACGATCAACAGCCGCCACAGCCATGCGGCAACGCCGCCGACCGGAAACCCGAGCCCGATCCACAGTGCGAACGCGCCGAGGGCAAGCGCGCGGTCGCTCTTGCCGAACGGGCCGTCGTAGCGGCGGCTCACGCCGACCAGCGGGCCGATCAGCCCCGCGCATTCGACGATCACCGCCGTCAGCGCGAACAGCCAGACGTCCGCCGGAGCGAACACGGGAATCGCGAGAAACGGCAGCACCAGCGCGATATCGGACACGACATCGCCGAGTTCGTTCAGGTAGGCGCCGAGCGTGCTCTTCTGGTTGTGTTCGCGCGCGAGCATCCCGTCGATCGCGTTGAGCGCCATCCGCGCGAACAGCCACAGCGGGATCAGCAGGAACAGTGCGCGGGCAAACACGCCGAGGCCGGCGAGCGCGCCGACGACGATCGAGCCGCCGGCCGCGAACAGCGTGACCTGGTTGGCCGTGACGCCGCGCTCGGCGAGCGCGTTCGCGAACGGGCGCAGACGATTCTGGAATTTGGGTTTGAGTGCGTAGAGGCTCATCGTTTTATTTGTGCGGCACAGTCGGATACGTTTCCCGCCACCATGCCCCGGGCGGCGAAACGGACTTGAAGGGCCTTGAAGGGCCTTCCATGGACGGGCCTAATCGTCGCCGAGCGGCCCCGATGCGTCAAGCATGCGCCCGGCCCGCACGCGCGGCGCGAATCTGGCGTTTTCGACGGAAACTCGCGATAATCCGCTGGCCCGATCGCAGCGAGATCCATTCGAACTGCAAACGGGCACTCGTGCAACAGCCGATTATCACGCCGCCGACCGGCCCATTCGCCGCGACGCATCAGCGTGAGACGGCGAATCGTCCGATTATCGCGGACCTGCGACAGGCAGCCACGAATTTGAAAAAATTTAAACAAGGGCCGTCCGGCGCGCATCCTGCCGCGCCGGCATTCCGGGGCTCCGCCCGCTGCTCGTGCGCAGCGGGCCATGCATGCAGGCAGGAGGCGCAGCGCCGATGAACATCCTCAATGTCTGGCAGCGCGATTTCCTGCTGTCCATCGTGCGGCTCGTCGCCGGCGCGTATCCGGTCTGGCATCAGGCGCCGCCGTCGCCGACGCAGAAGATCTACTTCTCGAACCATACGAGCCACATCGACACGCTCGCGATCCTCGCCGCGCTGCCGCGCAACGTGCGCGCGGTCGTGCGGCCGGTCGCCGCGCGCGACTACTGGGACAGCAGCGACATGAAGCGCCACATCGCGCAAAAGCTGCTGAACGTCGTGCTGATCGACCGCCACCGCGAATCCGGCGGCGATCCGCTCGACCCGGTGCGCGACGCGCTCAAGCAGGGCCATTCGATCATCATCTTCCCGGAAGGCACGCGCGGCGCGGAGATCCTGCCGCAGCCGTTCAAGAGCGGGCTGTTCCACCTCGCGACCGAGTTTCCGGACGTCGCACTCGCGCCCGTCTATCTCGAGAACCTGCAACGGATCATGCCGAAGGGCGCGATCTGGCCGGTGCCGCTGATCTGCAAGGTGCACTTCGGTGCGAATGATGCGCTCGGCGCCCAGGAAGACAAGCCGACGTTCCTCGCCCGCATGCGCGACGCGATCGTCGCGCTCGCGCCGCCGCAGCGGCCGGCCGGCTGAACGCGGCGCCCTCTTCTCCCTTTTCCGGATATCGAATATGCGAACAATTTTCTGGGAACTGGTCGCGGGCGTCACGGGCGTGCTCGTCGTCGCGACCGTGATCGGCGCGATCCTCGGCGCACGCAGCGGCGGCACGAACGCGACCATCGTCAACCTGAACCAGCGCATCCGCGCATGGTGGGCGATGATCGCCATCATGGCCATCGCGATCGGCCTCGGCAACAACATCACGTACCTGGTGTTCGCGGTGCTGTCCTACCTGACGCTGCGTGAATTCATCACGCTCACGCCCACCACCGCGAGCGACCATACGACGCTGTTCATCGCGTTCTTCATCGCGATCCCCGTGCAGTACCTGCTGCTCGGGATCAACTGGTACGGGATGTATTCGATCTTCGTGCCCGTGCACCTGTTCTTCGCGATGTCGCTCGTGTCGGCGCTCACGCAGGACACGCGCGAATTCCTGAGCCGCAACGCGAAGATCAACTGGGCGCTGATGGTGTGCGTCTACGGGTTGAGCCATGCGCCGGCCGTGCTGATCCTCGACATTCCGCACTACACGGGGCAGAACGCGCTGCTGCTGTTCTTCTTCCTGTTCGTCGTGCAGATCAGCGACGTGCTGCAGTACGTGGTCGGCAAGCTGTTCGGCAAGCGCAAGATCGCGCCGCAGCTGTCGCCGTCGAAGACGATCGAAGGGTTCATCGGGGGCGGCCTGCTGGCCACGCTGTGCGGCGCATCGCTGTATCGCGTGACGCCGTTCAGCTTCGGGTCGGCGTTCGGCATCTCGCTCGCGATCGTGATCGCGGGCTTCGTCGGCGGCCTCGTGCTGTCGGCCGTCAAGCGCTCGCTCGGCACCAAGGACTGGGGCTCGATGATCGCGGGCCACGGCGGGATGCTCGATCGCGTCGACTCGATCTGCTTCGCCGCGCCGGTGTTCTTCCACCTCGTGCGGTATCTGTACGTGTGATGCGCGGGCGGCGCAACGCCGCCCGTTCCCGCGCGCGAAGGATCAGTACCCTTCGCGCAATGCCTTCGGCACGACGTAGCGGCCACGCGCCGCGTCGAACTTCACCGTGTAGCGCGCGCGGATCGCCTTGTCGCCGCGCGTACCCGTTTCCGTGACCGTCAACGGATACACGTCGCCGGTGCCGGTCGTGTCGGGCGCGATCTCGAAGCGACGTTCCTCGCAGCGCGCCCGCGCGTTCGCACATTCGGTCGACTCAGCGTTGTCGAGCGCCTCGTCGATGCGCGCCGCCGCCAGCACCAGTGCATTGCCGACCGGCAGCCAGATCGAGCGGAAGCTTTGCGAATAGCCTTGCCGCATGTCACTTTCGCCGATGACGAAACCGAAAAGGTGCGGCCCGAGCCGCTCGATGCGCACGGTGCCAGGCTCGCCGCGCCCGCCCGACGCGATCTCTGTTTTCTTCATGACCGGCTCGAGCGTCTTGCCGTCGGCCGCCGGTTTCAGCACGTACAGGTCGATCGTGCCGGTCGTCGCGTCCGAATCCATGCCCGGCATCCCGTTCTGCACCGCTGCCGCGGTCTCGCCGCACATCGCGAGCAGGGTGCGCGGGCCGTCCGCGGTCGCGACGCGCAGCGAACCGCACGGCGCATGGACAAAATCGTCCCCGTCCGCCTGCCAGCCCTTGCGGTCCGCGCGCCACTTGCCGTACGTGTCGTGGAGAAAGGTTTTCAGTTGATGGTCAGGCTGCGCAGGCTCGGCCGCCTGGATGGGCGACAACGCGGAGAGTGCGGTGAGCGCCGCGAGTGCGCCCAGCGCGGCGAGCGGCTTCAGATGCTTGTTCCGGTGCGGGACTGTCATGACGAGGATCGTTCTGGTCGAAAAGGTGTGGAGCGAAGGGTGGCGGGCACACACGATCACGGTTGCCGTGGCGCGATGCCGGTGCCGTCCGGCTTCAGCCGCGCGGCTGGCACCCACCCTTCGGCGATGCCGCGTGTGCGCGGATTCAGATAGACGACCGACGTGAAGCGGCCATAGTCGGTGCGCGCATCGACGTGGTCGTGCTCGACGATGAACAGCCCGTCGATCCGGCATGCGTCGTCCGGCGCGGAATAGAACGGCAGGCGCCCCTTGCCGGTGACGACGCGCCCGGCGTCGCTGCCCGTCACATCATCACCCTGCGCCTGCGCGCGGCGGTTCAGCGCATCGCAATCGACGGCGTTGCGCATGGGGGCGGCCGGCGCCGCCGGGGCAATGCACGTCGACACGAATCGCGACAACGCGCGCCGGTCGATATTCAGCACGTCCGGCCGGTCGGGATCGCGCGTGACGTCGAGCGCACGCATCGCCTGCGGATCGAGCGTCACCCAGCCGATCGTCGCCTCGCGATTCGGGGTGCCCGAGTGGTCCGGTATCGTGTACAGCCTGACGCGGTAGACGTCGCCGTCACGCTCGTCCACGTCGGCACGGATGTCGCGCCGGTTCATCTGTGTCTGCCGCAGTGCGGGCACGATCAACCGCGTCAGCTGATCGTTGCACGACGCCAGTGGCGCGGCGGCGGCCGTCTGTACGGCCATTGCGCCCGACCATGCCATGGCAGCATGCACGGCGGCAACCGCGGCGAACCGGCGGCGGCGCACGGCCTCGCCATTCGCGCCGGCCGGCGTTACGATCTCGTTCTTCACCCAGGCTCCGTTCGATGCGCGCGGAAATCTGCCCGCGAGCCCGTAGCGTACACGCACGGCGCGGCACCGCAAGCGCGCATCGCACCTGCCGACATGGACCTACGCATGAACCTCACCTTGCAGGATGTCGCATGGCACCGCTCGGTCGGGCGGCTCATCGAGTCGCTCGACCAGCCGAGCTTCTGGCTGGCGCTGATCCGGCTGATCGAGGAATACGTCGCGGTGGACAGCTGGGTCGCGCTGACGTTCGGCGACGGCCGCCCGCAGGTGTTCGCCGAATGCCCGTACGAGGGCGGCGGCCCCGACCCGCTGTTCCGCGACTACGTGCAGGGCCTGTACCAGCTCGACCCGTTCTACATCGCGAACCGCGACGCACCGAAGAGCGGCCTGTTCCGGCTGTCCGACGTCGCGCCCGAGTGCTTCCGCGATACCGAGTACTACACGCGCTATTTCACGCACAACGTCGTCGAGGACGAGGTGCAGTTCAACGTCGTGCTCGACGATGTACGCACGCTGTGCCTGTCGCTCGGCAGCAAGCGGCGCTTCAGCCCCGAGCAGGTTGCGCTGCTCGACCTGATCCGGCCGTGGGTGGCCGCGCTGATGCGGCAGCGGCTCGCGTTCGAGCCTGCATCCGCGGACGCTGCGCCGTCGCGCCGGCCCGGCGCGCACGACGGCTTCGAGCAGGCGATGGCGCGGCTCGGCACGCCGCTGACCGCACGCGAGCTCGACGTGATCCGGCTGATCCTGAGCGGGCGCTCGAACAAGGAGGTTGCGAACAAGCTGTCGATTTCCGCCGAAACGGTCAAGGTGCATCGACGCAACATCTACGGAAAGCTCGCCATCAACTCGCAATCGGAGCTGTTCTCGCTGTTCCTGAACGCGCAGGCCGGCACCTGACACGCGTCGCGGGTCACGCGGGTCGGCGCTCGCCGCCACTGGCGGCGTCACGATCAATACCCCCGAAGGGTTAACGCGCCGGCGGGATGGGAAATCCGCCGCTTCGGCGCATACTGGGGCCTCCTTACCCCTTCCGGCGCCACCGGCGACGGGCCCCTGCCACCGACATCGCCATGAAACTGAAGCTCGATATCGTCCAGCTCGCCGGCCGCGACGGCGACACGCACTACAACCTGCAGCGCACGCTCGAAGCGATCGCCACCTGCGCACCGGGCACCGACATCGTGATGTTTCCGGAAGCGCAGCTCACCGGCTTCCTCGATCCGTCGAATCTTGCCGAATGCGCCGAACCGCTTGACGGCGCGAGCGTCGCGGCGGTCATCGCGGCCGCACGTGCACGCGATGTGGCGGTCGTGGTCGGGCTGATCGAGAACGACGGCGGCCGCTTCTACAACACCACCGTGTTCGTCACGCCGGACGGCATCGCACTGCGCTATCGCAAGACCCACCTGTGGGTGAGCGAGCGCGGCGTCGTCCTGCCCGGCGACCGCTACGCGACGATCGAATGGCGCGGCGCGCGGATCGGCCTGCTGATCTGCTACGACAACGAATTCCCCGAAACCGGTCGCGCGCTCGCCGCACTCGGCGCCGAGCTGATCCTCATCACCGACGGCAACATGGAGCCGTACCGCCCGGTCCACCGCACGTCGGCAACGGCTCGGGCGATGGAGAACCAGGTGTTCGCGGTAGTCGCCAACCGCGTCGGCGGCAGCACGCACGACGTCGTGTTCGCGGGCGGCAGCCTCGCGGCCGATCCGTTCGGCAACCTGATCTTCGAGGCCGGCCATACCGAATCGCGTCATGCGGTCGAACTCGATTTCGACCAGCTCGCCGCGTCGCGTGCGGTCTACGACTATCGCCGGGATCAGCGCCTGCCCATCGCGGGCGAACGCATCGAGCACGCCAACGGCCTTCGCGAACTGCTGATTCCGTAAGCACTTGCCCGCCCGCGGCGGCGACATCCGTTACGTCGGGTCGGGCACCTCGATCGCCAGCAGCGCCGAGCTGACCGACTTACCGTGCGCGTCGAGCGCGAGCGAACGCGTGACGCCGCCGCCGAGCGCATCGCGCAGCACGAAATTGAATGCACCGAGCGCCGGCAATTCGTAACGCACGACGTCGCCATGCACGATGCCCGCGAGCCACGCCTTCACTGCGTCGGCATCCAGATGCATGCGCAGGTGATCGTAATGGCGCGGATCGCGGCAGATGACCGACACGTTCAGCGTATTGCCCTTGTCGCCGGTGCGCGCATGCGCGAGTTCACGCAGTTGCATCATGCCTCCACGAATGAAAACGACGGCGTCACGGCCGCGCGCGGCAGCAGCACCGACTGCACGGCGATCACCTCGCGCGTCGACTTGAACGCGCCGCCGCCGCCGGCCGGCCCGTTCGTATAGAGCGTCTCGACTTCGTTGCCGATCCGCGCCGCTTCATCGGCGCTCGCCGCGCGGCCCGCCACCCGCACGCGCACCTCGGCCGGCTCGCCGCGCACGGCCGGCGTCGCGTCGCCATAGAGCGAATCGACACCGATCAGGTCGAAGCGCAACTCGGTCGCGGCGACGCCGGTCAGCGCCAGCCGTTCGCGGACGATCTCGAGCGCGAGGCGCGCGCGTTCGAGCGCACCCGGGCCGCCGTACGAGATCTGGCCTTCGCCGATCCAGCCGTCGACGTAAGCCACCGACACCTTCAGCGTATCGGGACGCGCTGTGCCGCGCCCGCCCGTCACGCGCACGCGATCGATCGCCTCCTCCACGACCGCCACGCGCGTGAAATCCGCGACGACGTCGGGTTGCAGATAACGCGCCGGGTCGTGAATCTCGTAGAGCAGCTGTTCCTTGCAGGTCGCCGCGCTCACGCGGCCGCCCGCGTGCGGCACCTTCGTGATCACGACCGCGCCGTCGGCCGCGACTTCGCCGATCGGAAACCCGAGCCGCGCGAGGTCCGGCACGTCCTTGTAGCCGGGGTCTGCAAAATAACCGCCCGTCACCTGCCCCGCGCATTCGAGCAGATGGCCGACGACCGTCGCCTGCCCGAGCATGTCCCAGTCCTCCATCCGCCAGCCGAACGCGTGGATCAGCGGCGCGGCGAACAGCGACGGATCGGCGACGCGCCCGGTCAGCACGACGTCCGCGCCGGCCGCAAGCGCATCGACGATCGGCGCGGCGCCGAGGTACGCGTTCGCGGACACGATGCGGTCGCGATAGGCGGCGACGTCGTCGCCGGATTCCTCGAAGCGGAATGCGCCGCGCAGCACCACGTCGAGCACGTCGTCGCCTTCGACCGCCGCGACCTTCAGCTTCGCGAGGCCAAGCGATTGCGCGATCTGTGCAGTGCGCCGTGCGGCCGCACGCGGATTGGCCGCGCCCATGTTCGACACGATGCGCACGCCGTTCGGCGCGGCGACCGGCAAGACCGCGCGCATCCGCGCATCGAGCAGCGGGTCGTAGCCGAGTGCCGGAGCCTTGCGCCGCGCCTGCTGCGCGATCGCGATCGTGCGCTCGGCCAGGCATTCGAAGACGAGATAGTCGAGCTGCCCGTGTGCGGCCAGTTCGACCGCGGGCTCGATCCGGTCGCCCGAGTAGCCGGCGCCCGCGCCGATGCGAACGCGCCGTTCAGGTTGCTTTGCTGTCATGTCCGTACCGTCGTCCGGCGGGTTTCGCCGCCGGGAAAGATCAAAAAATGCCCAGCGCGACGCACGCGATCGTCATTACGATCGACGCGCCGAACAGCAGCGGGAACGTGAATTTCTGATGCTCGGCGAGTTCGATGCCGCACAGGCCGACGACGAGGAAGGTCGCGGGCGTCAGCGGGCTGACCGGGAACCCGGTCGTCATTTGGCCGAGCAGCGCGGCCTGCCCGACCTGCACGGCCGGCACGCCGAGCTGGCCGGCCACCTCCGCGATCACCGGCAGCACGCCGAAGTAGAACGAATCGGGATCGAACAGCATGCTGAGCGGCATCGACGCGAGGCCGAGCGCCACCGGAATGTGGCCGGCCATCGACGGCGGCACGAAGCCGACCGCCGCCTGCGCCATTGCCTTCAGCATCCCGCTGCCCTGCATGATCCCCGTGAACACGCCGGCCGCGAGCAGGATGCCGGCCATCATCAGCGCGGCGCGCGCATGCGCGTCGATGCGCTTTCGCTGCATGTCGACGTCCGGGTAGTTCACCATCAGCGCGATGCACAGCCCGACCATGAACATGATCGCGGGCGGAATCTTCTCGCCCATCACGACCATCGTGCCGAGCACGACGAGCGTCAGCACCAGGTTGAACCAGAACAGGTGCGGCCGGCGCAGCGCCTGCTCGTCGGGCGTCAGCTCGCGCTTCGGCAGCGGAACCGATGCATCGTCGCGCGACAGGCCGAGCCGCTTCTCCTCGCGCCGCCCGAGCCAGTACGCGACGCCGAACACGAACACGAGCCCGATCGCCTGCACCGGGATCAGCGGATTGAACAGCGCCGACACCGGCAGGTGCAGCGACGCCGACGCACGAATCATCGGCCCCGTCCACGGCAGGAAGTTGATGCCCGCGGCCATCGACACCGCGGCGGCCAGCACGCGCCGGTCCATCTTCAGCCGGTCGTACAGCGGCAGCACGGCCGGAATCGTCACGAGAAAGCAGACGGCGCCCGAGCCGTCGAGGTGGATCAGCAGCGCGAGCAGCGTCGTGCCCATCACGATGCGCGTCGGCCGCGTGCCGACCGCACGCAGGATGCGATCGATGATCGGGTCGAGCGTGCCGGCGTCGGTGATCGTCCCGAAATAGAGGATCGCGAACACGAACATCCCGACGACGGGCGCGAGCCCCTTCAGCCCGTCGATGACGAACTTGCTCGTGTGCAGCCCGAAGCCGCCGATCAGCGATGCGGCGATCGGCACGACGATCAGCGCGACGAGCGGCGACATCCGCTTCGACAGAATCGCGGCCAGCAGCACGACGATCGTGCCAAGCCCGAGTAACGGCAGCATCCGTGTCTCCTACCTTGTCTTTTGTTGGAGACGAGCGTAAGGTCGGCGCAGCGATAGCACAATTGAAATGATTTGATCGCAGCAATCACGAGTCGTTATGGATCTGAACCTTCGCGACATTCGCGCGTTCGTCACCGTCGCACAGGCCGGCAACTTCACGCGTGCGGCCGCGCGCCTGCACCTGTCGCAGCCGGCGCTGACCGTGCAGATCCGCCGGCTCGAGGAGATCGTCGGCGCGCGCCTCTTCGACCGCAACAGCCGCAGCGTCGCGCTCACCCAGACCGGGCGCGAACTGCTGCCGCTGCTGCAACGCTCGCTCGACGACATGGAGCGCGTGCTGCGCGATGCGCGCGCGCTCGGCGAAGGCACGAGCGGCACGGTGCGGCTCGCGTGCCTGCCGACCTTCGCATCGAGCCTGCTGCCCGAGCTGATCCAGTCGTTCCGGCGCGACGTGCCGCGCGCGGGCTTCGAGATCCGCGACGGCGTCGCGAGCCTCGTCACCGCGCTCGTGCGCAACGAGGAAGCCGATCTCGGATTGACCGGCGGCGACGCGTTCGATGCGTCGCTGGAGGTGCTGTATGCGGGCGCCGACCGGCTCGTCGCCGTATGCCCGAGGGATCACCCGCTCGCGCGCAAGCGCCGCGTGAGCACCGCCGACGTCGCGGCCGTGCCGCTCGTGCTCACCGCGCAGGGCACGAGCGTGCGCAGCGTCGTCGATGCCGCGCTGGACGCGGCCGGCTGCACGCCCGACATCGCGTGCGAGCCGACCTACATGATGACGGCCGTCGCGATGGTGCGCGGCGGCCTCGGCGTGACGATCCTGCCGGCGACCGCGCGCGAGGTGCGCGCCGAGCCCGAGCTGGTCGCGAAGCCGATCGACGACCCCGCGTTCGTGCGGCCGATCGCACTCGTCACGAAGCGCGGCCGCACGCTGCCGCGCGTCGCGCAGGCGTTCGCCGAAACCATGCTGACGGAATTGAACAAGCGCGCGTGAACCGCGCGCCAGGATCGGCGGGACCGGTCGCCCGCCCGACGCTTATTTCGCGTCCGGATCGACGTGCAGCGATTCGCCGATCGCATAGAAATTGCCGCCCGCGATGTAGTGCAGGCTGCGCAGCGCCGGATCGGCCGATTCGAAATACCAGTGGCCGTCGCGGAACACGCGCGTATCGGACCACGCCGCGACCACCTCGCCGATGAACAGGTCATAGGCCTGCTGGTTGTGCGGCTCCGGAATCAGGCTGCACGCGAGCCAGCCCGAACATCCGGCGACGAACGGCAGATCGTGGCCTTCGACGTCGAACAGTGCGACGCCCGCTTCGCGCAGCTTGTCGGGCCGCTCCGCGAGACTGTGGCTGCCGACCGCATGCGTGAGCCGAATCTGCGCGGCCGTCGGCACCTGGATCACGAACGTGCCGCTGCGCTCGACGAGCTCGCGCGTCTTCGCGGTCTTGTCGAGCACGACCGTCAGCTTCGGCGGCAGGAAGTCCAGCGCGCACGCCCATGCGGCGGCCATCACGTTGTCGACGCCATCGTGGCGGGCCGACACGAGCACGGTCGGGCCGTGGTTGAGGAGACGGTAGGCCTTCTTCAGCTCCACCGGAGCGATGTGACTGTCCATACGGGTTCCTTGGAGAACGTCGCGCACGGACGGATGCCGTGCGGCGCGGCGCCGGCCGGCGCGCGTGCGCGCAGCCGGGCCGGAGGCCGCATTCTCGCACCCAATTTCAATCGGCGCAGACTCGCCCGATCCGTCACTTCGCGAACAACTGGCCGATGTCGCGGAACGCCTTGAATTCGAGTGCATTGCCGCACGGATCGAACAGGAACATCGTCGCCTGCTCGCCGACCTGCCCCTTGAACCGCACATACGGCTCGATCGCGAAGGTCACGCCGAACGCTTTCAGCCGCTCGGCCAGCGCCTCCCAGCTCGGCCAGTCGAGCACGATCCCGAAATGCGGCACCGGCACGTCGTGACCGTCCACCGCGTTGGTATGCGCGCCTTCCTGCGACGCGGTCTTCGGATGCTCGTGGATCACGAGCTGGTGCCCGTAGAAGTCGAAGTCGACCCACTGCGCACTCGAGCGCCCCTCTGCCAGCCCGAACACACGGCCGTAGAAATCGCGCGCGGCCGGCAGGTCGTAGACCGGGATCGCCAGGTGAAACGGGGAAAGACTCATGGTTGCCTCGTGATGGAACGCTCGCGTGGCGCGAGGACGGCACCATGGTAGTCAAGGTCAAACAGAAATTAAATCAATATATAGTTTCTTCATTCACAAATGGAATTGATGAATGATCCGCGAACTGAAAACCCTCGTCGCCGTCGCCCGGGAAGGCACGTTCGCCGCGGCCGGCAATCGCATCGGGCTCACGCAGGCGGCCGTGAGCGCGCAGATGCAGCGTCTGGAAGCCGAGCTCGGCTTCGCGCTGTTCGACCGGCAAGGCCGGTCGGCCCGGCTCAACGAGCGCGGTCATCACGTGCTCGACCAGGCGCAGGCGCTGATCGGCCTGTACGAGAACCTGAGCTCGACGGCCCCCGGTTCGCCTGCCAACGTGCGCGTGACGATCGGCGCGATCGCGTCGGTGCAGAGCGCGCTGCTGCCGGCTGCGCTCGCCGAGTTCCATCGCCGGCATCCCGCGTGCCGCACGCGCGTGATACCGGGGCTGTCGATCGAGCTGGTCAACCGCGTCGATGCGGGCGAGATCGACCTGGCCGCGATCATCCGGCCGCCGTTTTCGCTGCAGAGCGACCTGCACTGGACGACGCTCGCGCAGGAACCGTTCCGGCTGATCGTGCCGCGCGGCGTGAAGGGCAAGGATTGGGCCGCGCTGCTCGCGAGCGAGCCGTTCGTGCGCTACGACCGCGCGTCGTTCGGCGGCCGCCAGGTCGACCGTTTCCTGAGGAAGATGCACATCGCGGTGCGCGACACCTGCGAACTCGACGAGCTCGACGCGATAGTCAAGCTGGTCGAGAACGGTGTCGGCGTCGCGATCGTCCCGCAGACCGCCGCGTATCGCCGCTGGCCGGCCGGCGTGCGCGCGATCGATCTCGGGCACCATACGTTCCACCGCGACATCGGGCTCGTGCATCGCGCGCGGCGGACGATGTCGGAACCGGCGCAGGTGCTGGCACGACTGATCGAAGCGGCGTCGCGGCAGGCGGCCTAGGCCTGTTCACGCTAATAACGGGCGTGCGCTGGCCCCACGAATGATTTTTCCAAACAGGGGAACGTGCGTTGCCGGCCGCATTGCGGCGTCGCGCGTCGCTTGTCCGGCTCGGCCAAACGGCGCTTCCTTGCTTCTTGCTCTGCAGCCGGCAACGCACGTTCGCAAGCCCGTTATTAGCGTGAACTGGCCCTGGGGCCGATATTGCAAATCAGCGCCGCCCGGCCGCCCAGTCGACGGCCGCGTCGAACAGCGCGACGCCGGCCGGCGACAGGTTCGTGAACGTGTCGTTGTCGAGGAAGAACATCACGCGGCGCGCCGGCGCGAGCGCTTCGTAGTCCATCGTCGCGCCCTTCTCGTACGCGAAGATCGCGGCCTTGTCGGGCTGGCCGTACACGGTCGCGATCGTGATCGCGCCGAGCCCCGGCTTGCCCCAGCTCATCGGCGCCTGCTTGCCGTACACGTTCGTCGCGCCGGCCGGCAACCCGGCCGAGATCGGGTGCGGCGCATTGACGAGCCACAGGTAGCGCTCCTTGCCCGTTTCGCCGAAGTCGACGTCATGACGCTTGCCCGTCATCGCGAGATCGTCGAGCAGGTCGTTTTCCCAGGTCACGAGCGGCTTGTCGAGCGTGCGCCAGCCGGGCCGCACGTTCTTCGACGACACCGTCGACGAGATCACGACCAGGTCGGCGTCGCGCGCCGCATCGGGCGTGGCCGACTCGTCGATCAGCCGCACCGCATAGCCGCGTTCGCCGAGATGCTGGCCGATGCGCTCGTCGACCTTCAGGTTCGGGCCGCGCAGCTGGACGAGCATCGCGACACGCGTGACGGCCTGCGGTGCATCGACCGCCAACGCGGGGGCGGCCGCCCCTGCGCCGAGGCCGAGGCCCGCGCCGATCGCGAGCACCGAGCCCGCGATTGCACGCAATGCGCGACGCCGCGCGCCGGCGGCAACGGCGCGCACGGCGCCGGTCTTCATGTTCCGGTTCATCTGGATCGTCTCCGAAGCCGCGTGCCGCCATGACGGCCGCGCGGCGATTGCGTGGTCAGAACTGCAGCGTGGTGAGCAGCGACACCTGTCGCGCATCGCCGATCGCGACGAAGTAACGGTTCGCGCTCGACGGGTAGTAGGTGCGATTGAAGAGATTCTTCACGTTGAGCTGGAACGACAGCTTCTGCTTGCCGATCCGCGTGTCGTACGTGGCGAACGCGTCGGCAAGCACGTACGAAGGCAGCGTGAAACTGTTCGCCGAATCGCCGGGCCGCGCGCCGACGTAGCGCACGTCCGCGCCGATGCGCAGGTCGTCGCCCCCCACCACCGTGCCGAAGTCGTAGACGGCCGCGAGCGACGCGGTGTGACGCGCGACGTTCCATAGCTGGTTGCCCGTGTACAGCGGATCCTCGGTCGTCTTCGCGTCGATGTACGCGTAGCTCGCGATCACGTTCACGCGCTCGCCGAGCTTGCCCGACACGTCGAGCTCGATCCCGCGCGAGCGCGCCCGGCCCGACGTGCGCCAGTCGGTCAGCTTGGTCGCGTCGTTGTACTGCGAGACGAGCACGTTCTTCTTGTCGATGTTGAACAACGCGAGCGTGCCCGTCATCCCGCCCGGCAGGTCGAGCTTGCCGCCCACTTCCCACGCGGTCGCTTCCTCGGGTGGCGTCGCGCCGTCGATGATGTAGCCCGTCATCGGCGCGATCGACGACGACGGCTTCAGCGACTGCGAATAGCTGCCGTACAGCGAGAACGTGTCGGTCCACTTGTAGACGACGCCCGCGCGCGGCAGCCATTTCGAGCCGCTGAGATCGGTGTTCGCGACGAACGGCCGCCCACGCCCCGCGACCTGGTTGTACGTGATGTAGCGCAACCCGCCCGACACGATCCACTTGTCGGTCAGGTGGATCGTGTCCTGTACGAACGCCGACGCATCGTGCAGCGTGTCGGTCTGGTCGCTGTCGCTCGCCGACACCGTGCTCGACGGCGGCAGCAGCCCGTAGACGGGATCGAGATAGCTGAACGGCGTCTTCACGGCCTGCCGCAGCATGTCCTTGCGGTAGATGCGGCGGTATTCGGTATCGAAGCCGACCTGCACGTCGTGCCGCATCCCGCCCAGCATCAGCTTGCCGTTCACGTAGCCGATCCCGTAGCTGTCGGTGCTGAGCGAGCCGCGCGTCGCGTCGTTGCTGCGCTTCATCGTGCCCTTCACCGGATCGACGCCCGTCGTGCGCAACTGGTTCGCGTCGTAGGTCTCGCGGTTGTAGCTGTAGCCGAAATGCGCGCTCCAGTCCGCGTTGAACTGGTGATCGACGCTCAACTGCGCGAGGTGCGATTCGCCGTCCATGTTGTTGAACGGCTCGTCGATGCGCCGCCGCGCGGGAATGTCGAGCGGCGCGTTGGTGCGCGGGTCGAGCGCGGTGCCGCGATCGAACGGCGAATGGAATTTCCGGTACTGGTAGGACACCGCGACCTGCGTATCGCGGCCGTACCACGCGAGCGACGGCGCGACGAAGGTCTGCCGGTATTCGCCGAAGTTGCGCCAGTACTGCTCGTTCGACTGGTCGACGATCAGCCGGTACGCGAGCCGCGAATCGCCGACCGGCCCGGTCGAATCGAAGGTTGCGCCGCCGCCGTTCTTGCCGTGCCCGAACGTCGACGCGCCGAGCGAGATCGCGTTGTAGCGCTTGAGCTGCGGCTGCTTGGTAACGACGTTGACCACGCCGCCCGGGTCCATCAGCCCGTACAGCAGCGACGTCGGCCCCTTCAGCACCTCGACGCTGTCGACCGCCGCGTTGAACGCGCGCCCTTGCACGAGCGGCATCCCGTTCTGCATGACCGAACCGTCGCGATTGCCGCCGAAGCCGCGCTTCATGATCGTGTCCTGCGTGCCCGCGAGCGTGTTGCCCTGCGTAATGCCGCTGACGTTGCCGAGCGCGTCGTCCAGGTTGCGCGGACGCTGGTCGCGCAACACCTGCGCAGGCACGATGTTGACGGCCTGCGCGGTATCGAGCAGCGGGATCTCGGAACGCAGCACGCCCGCTTCCTTCGGCGCGCGATAGCTTTCGGCGCGCAGCGCGCTCGTGCGCACATTGATCGCGGGCAACTCGGCGCCCGCGCGCTTGAGCGTATAACCGCCGCCCGGCTGTCGCAACGCGACGAGCCCCGTGCCCGCGAGCAGGCGGTCGAGCGCGCCGTCAACGTCGAAGCGGCCCTGCACGCCGCCGCTCTTCAGGCCGGCGGTCAGCTCGGCCGGAAATGCGAGCAGGATGCCCGCGTCGCGGCCGAACCGGTTCAGCGCCGCTTCGAGCGGCCCGGCCGGAATGTCGAACGCGCGGCGCGCCGCGCGCTGCGCGGCCGGCGCCGCATCGGCGTCGGTGTCGGTGTCGGCCAGCGCGGGCAGCGGCAGCAGCGCCGACACCAGGACGGCGCCGGCCAGCCGGCGCGCGAGGCGACCCGGCGCGGCGGGCGCAGCCGCGCGCGACGCGCGCGGCAGATGTCGGGCAGGCGCCGGACGGCGCCGATACGTGAGACGGATGGAAACCATGATCGGGAAGTCGGTGGACGATGGGTCAGTGCGGCTTTCATTACCCATGTCACGCGACCATCGAGAAACAGCTCAGGTCGGCGGAAAATTTTTTGATGCGCTCACGAACGGGCCGGCACGACCGTCGCCCAGTAGCGCGTCAGGTAGTGAACGTCGATCGGCAGCGTCGCCTTCAGCGTGTCGAGCACGCGCGCGGGATCGTCGAGCGGATAGGTGCCCGACACGCGCAGGTCGGCCACGGTCGCATCGCAGCGCAGGCTGCCGCGGCGATAGCGGTCGAGCTCGGCGACGAGATCGGCCAGCCGCATGCGCGACGCGACGAGCATGCCGCTCGTCCACGCGGACGCGTACGCATCGAGCGGCGCCGGCGCGTCGATCGTGTCGCGCGTGAACTCCGCGCCCTCTCCGGCCGCGATCACGCGCGCGCCGGCCGACGCATCGTCGGGCCGCACGCGCACGGCACCGGCGAACACCTCGACACGCGTCGCGCCGTCGCGCTGCCGCACCGCGAAGCGCGTGCCGAGCGGCCGCAGTTCGCCCTGCGCGGTCGCGACGACGAGCGGCCGCGCGGGCACGCGATCGTCGTGGCCGCTCGTCACCATGACCGTGCCGCGCAGCAGGCGCAAGTGGCGCACCGTATCGTCGAGGCGCACGTCGAGCGCCGTGTCGGTATCGAGGACGACGACCGTGCGATCCGCGAGCGTCACCGTGCGCCGCTCGCCGACCGCCGTGCGCAGGTCCGCCGGCCAGATCGCCGCACGCCGCGCGGGCTCGGCCATCCATGCGGCACCGCCCGCGAACAGCAGCACGGCCAGCGTCTTCACGGCCGCGCGGCGGCGGCCCGCACGCGGCGGCAGCAGCGCCGCGTGGGCGGCCTGCGGGTCGAGCCCGGCCGCCAGCCCGCCGAACCTGCGCTGCATCGTCTCGATGTGGCGCCATGCCGCGTCGTGCGCGGGATCCTCCGCGCGCCATTGCGCGAGCGCGGCGTCGAACGCTGCATCGGTACGGCCGGCCTGCCGGTCGACCCACCATTCGACCGCGCGACGCGCAACCTGCGGCGGCACCGCCGGCGTTCCCGGGGCGGCCATCGGTCAGGCCGCCATCGCGAAGAAGCACTGCGTGCCGGCCTTCACGAGATAGCGCTTCACCGTCGCCAGCGACACGCCGAGTTCGCGCGCGATCTCGGCCTGCGTGAGCCCGTCGAGCTGCGCGAGCAGGAACGCCCGCTTCGCCGCGAGCGGCAGGCCGTCGAGCAGCCGGTCGATTTCGAGCAGCGTCTCGAGCACGACGGCCCGCTCCTCCGGCGACGGCGCATGCGCTTCGGGGCGCAGCGCGAGCGCATCGAGATACGCGCGCTCGATCTGCTCGCGCCGCCAGTGGTTGCTCAGCACGCGCTGCGCGACCGTCGTCAGGAACGCACGCGGCTCGTCGGCACCGATCGGCTCGTCGCGCGCAAGCAGGCGCATGAACGTGTCGTGCGCGAGATCGGCCGCGCGATGCGCGCACCCGAGCTTCCGGCTCAGCCAGCCGCGCAGCCACGCGTGGTGGCCGGTGTAGAGAGCGTCGATTTCTCGATGAAGAAGCAGCTTGTCAGCGGACATGGCCGGGTTCCGGGGTGCGCACGCGTCAACGATTTTGTAAATGAGAATGATTATTATATACAAAAGTAAGGTGGCGACTACTGCTTTGGCGTGCGGGCGACGTCGCTGCGGCGACGGATGGTCAAGCCGCGTACCGTCCGCCGACTACGACCCGCACGCGGTTATCACATCCGCTCCAACCCGGCCAATTCGATTCGTTCAATAATGATTTGACGAATCGATAACAATATTGAGATTGCGGCAATTCGCCCGAAAATCGCGCCGAATTATCACGCCCGACGCAAAACGCAATGAAAAAATCGCGAAACGGCAACCCATTGATACGAAGCGATCAATAATTCAAATCCCTCAAAAATGAATTTCCGGGAACACGCCTGTCGGGATCAGGCCACAACGGAGAATTTCATTTTTGCCGCTTGATTGCGACTCGGTAGTCTCCTGCCATTCCGGATCACGAACACACCCATGCGCAAGGAGATGACATGAAACGCACGACCCTCTCTCTGATTTCCATCGCGTCATTCGCGGCAATACCCGTCGCACATGCGCAGTCGAGCGTCACGCTGTATGGCGTGATCGACACGTCGATCACCTACGTGAACCATGCGCAAGGCAAGGACAACGCATGGATGCTCGGCAACAGCAGCGCGGGCAACCTGGCCGGCAGCCGCTGGGGCGTGAAAGGCAGCGAGGATCTCGGCGGCGGGCTGAAGGCGCTGTTCCAGTTGGAGGACGGCTTCGACCCGAGCAACGGCCGGCTCGGCCAGGGCGGCCGCATGTTCGGCCGGCAGGCGTTCGTCGGTCTGACGAGCGACCGCTACGGCACGCTCACGTTCGGCCGCCAGTACGATCCGCTCGTCGATCTCGTGCAGGGCATCACCGCCGACAACTATCTGGGCAGCGCGTTCGCGACGCCGGGCGACGTCGACAACTACGACAACAGCTTCCGCGTCGACAACGCGGTGAAGTACACGTCGGCCGTCTATGCGGGCCTGCAGTTCGCGGCGATGTATTCGTTCGGCGGCATCGCCGGCAGCACCGGCGCCGCGAATTCGTATTCGGCCGCCGTGTCGTACAACCACGGGCCGTTCAGCGTCGCGGGCGGCTACTTCCACGCAACCAACAGCCCTGCGTCGAGCAGCCTGCGCAGCGGCTGGACCAGCTCGTCGGACGGCACGTTCGACGGCCCGATCAACAACGGCTATGCGAGCGCGCACTCGATCGGCATCGCCCGCATCGCGGGCCAGTACGTCGCCGGCCCGTTCACGTTCGGCCTCGGCTACAGCAACGCGCAGTACCGCCGCGATGGAAGCTCGATGTTCGGCTCGAACGAGCACTACAACACGGGGCAAGGCTTCGTGAACTACCAGGCGACCAACGCGCTGCTGGTCGGCGTCGGCTACAGCTACACGCGCTCGGGCGGCGACACGTCGGCCACCTATCACCAGGTATCGGCCGGCGCGGACTACAACCTGTCGAAGCGCACCGACGTCTACCTGACCGCCGCGTACCAGCACGCCAGCGGCCGGACCGGCGACGGCAACGGCGGCTCGATGGCCGCGCAGGCCTCGATCGGGTCGTACGGTTATGCGGGCACGAGCTCGCAGACGATGGTTAACCTCGGCCTGCGTCACCGCTTCTGATGCAAAACAACGGCCGGCTGCGCGTCGCGCGGCCGGTCGAATCCGCATTGGCCGACACGGCGGCATCGGCCGCCGTTGTTTCCGGATCGCCGCGTCATCGCCCTTTCCAGCCCGGATATCGACTGCCGCGCGATTGCCATCCCGTTTGATTCAGCACCGATTTCCCCCCAACAAATGACGCGATGCGTCAGCATTCCGGCACCGTCACTGCCCCGGTATTCGCGCGATAATCCGGCCATTTTTACCGATAATGCTTCGCCGCCCCCCGCGATCGGACGCGATAAAAATGCGGGGCGAACGCATGGGCAAATGCAAAGGAAAGTTTGACGCGAGCCATTTGCCTGCTCGCTATGGCACACTTCGCGTCTGCGTAATTTCCTTGCACCGGGCGGTCGGATTCCGCCCCATCCTGCCATGCCGCGTCAGACAACCCGTTCGATCAGCCGAGAAACGCTGAAAATCGCCTCGACGATCGCGATGTCGTGCGTGCTGCACGACGTCGCCCGGGCCGATTGCCTCGACGATGCGGCCGCGTTCCAGCACGTGAGTGTCAGCCTGATGCGCGGCATCGCGCAGGTCGAGTCGGGCATGAATCCGAACGCCGTCAACACCAATACGAACGGCACGGTCGACATCGGCCTGATGCAGATCAACAGCACCTGGCTGCCGACGCTCGCGCGCGAAGGCATCACGCGGGAAAGCCTGTTCGATGCGTGCACGAACGCGTATGTCGGCGCGTGGATCCTGTCGCAGAACATTCGCCAGCTCGGCGCCAACTGGAACGCGATCGGCGCGTACAACTCCGCATCGCCCGACAAGCGCCTCGCGTATGCACGCAAGGTCTATGATGCAATCCGGACCATGCCGGATTCGCCGGATACTCCCATGCCTATCCTTCCACCGTCCTTTACGCCGCCGCAACAGGCCCAGGCGTACAACCCGTTCGCGAGCCTGAGCGTGTCCGCACCGCAGCAGGTCACGCGTCCGCGCACGATCTCGTCGGCCCCGCCACCCCCGCCGCCACAGGGCGGCCCCGCCGGCCCGGCCGGCTCGTACAACTTCGGATGGACGGTCACGGGCGCCGACCAGGCGAAGCCGACCCAGGTCTTCGACGATGGCGCGCGGGTGTACGTGCAGTTCAGCGACATGAAACACGTGCCGGCGATCTTCACCGAGACGTCGTCCGGACGCGTACTGATGTCGTGGGAGCTGCAGTTTCCGTATGCCGTCCTGACGCGTCCGGCGCAAACGTTGATCTTCCAGCTCGGGCCGTTCGAGGCGCGCGCGCAGCGGGGGACGGCGGGGATGACCGCTCAGGGCGGGGCTGGAACGGGAACGCAGCGCTCGGGCGCGCCCTCGCCGACGGCTACCGCGGCGCCCGCAGCGAAACAACCGGCCGCGAATGCATCGGCCAAGCGCACGGCGTCGGCCGACGCACTCTGGTATCTGGACACGCCGTCGACGTCGGGTTCGGCATCGACCGCGAGCACGGCGAATACCCCGCCCGCGTCGAGTCCGTCGAACCCGCCAGCCACGTGGCCCACCGCGGTCACGTCGAACACGCCGCCGCCCGCGACGCCCCAGGCGCCCGCCGCGGCCAAGCCGGCTACGCGCGTCAGCACCGACGCACTCTGGTATATCTCGAAATAGCGCGCGGGCAGGCTGCGCGCGCTCGGCCGGCGCGAGCCGGGCTATCGGGCTATCGGGCTATCGGGCTATCGGGCGACGGTCGTGCCGGACGGTGCCGAGACGGTCGATACCAGCGAGTGGTACACGTCCGCGACGCGGTCCAGGAACGATTTGTCGGGCGCGGTCGCGATTTTCTGCATCGCCCGCGTATTCATGTAGTTCTTGATCGACACGAGGTGGCTCCACACCGACTCGATGTCGCTCTCGGCCATGCTGTCGTGCACGTGCTTCACGAAGAGCGGATACATCGCCTCGACTTGCGGCAGGCGCTCGCCCGGATTGTTCCAAAGCCAGAACAGCGCCTGCGCCTGCGGATCGGTGTTGAAAATCGACGGCGGCAACTCGCCGTCGAGCTGCTTCATCGCCTGCTTGCGATCGAACCCATATCCCGGGCGTGTGCCGTGCTGCTTCTGGTAATCGATCTCGCGCACCAGCTTCTCGTAACGCCCGTATGCCAGCGGATTGGCCGCGCCACCGAGCCAGCCCGGCTTGCGCTGCGCCGCGGCCGTGCGATTCTCGGCCTGGTCGTACCACATGCGCAGCCACTGGACATACACGACCATGTGGCCCTTCAGCTCGCCCTGGATGTCCTTCGGCAGATCGGTCACGACGACCGGGCGCGGCGGCGCCGGATCGGGCACGCGGCACCCGTCCGTCATGTCGGGCACGGGCTTCGGGTTGAGGAAGTCCAGCGGCCCGATCGACGGCTTGAGCGCCGCCGACGGATAGCCGATGCCGGTGCCCAGCAGCATCAGCGGCGGAATTTCGCGCGTCGTCGCCACGAGCTTCTTGACCGCCATCCGGTAGTCGAGCTGGAAATTCTGGATCTCCGGCGGCGCGACGATCTGCTGATACAGCGCACCGTCCTCGTTCGCCAGCGCGCTCAGGCTCGGCATCGGAATGCCCGCGCCATATGCGCGGTGGTACATCATCTCGAGCGGCACGCGCGCCAGCTTGTCGGAAATGCCGTCCTCACCTTCGATCGCCCCGCCGCCCACGTCCACCTGCGCACCGGGAAACAGGCGCTCCTGGCGCCGGCCGCGCATGTCGGACGGGTCGACACCGAGCATGGTCAGCGGCTTGTACACGCGCAGTTCGTGGGCGGCCGCGTAGTGCACGCACTTCTCGATGTCCGGCGACAGGATCAGATCCGACGACACCGCATTGCTCAGCGGGATGTAGCCCGTCAGCAGGTTGTCGTCGAAGCGGTTCGTCACGCAATCGAACAGTCCCATGAACTTGATCTTGACCGGTACGCCGTCGTATTGGCCGCCCTTGGCCACCTCGTCGAGCAATTGCTTGGCAAAGGCGAGCGCAAGGCCGCCGCCCATGTCGTAGCCGAAGATCGCGACATGGATCTTGTTCACCGTGCCGGCTTGCTTCGCGCCGGCCACCGCCGCCTTGAAATCCCCTTCCGCCGCCTTCAGGCGCGTATCCACGCCCGTATTGAACAGCGCGGCGCCCAGCTTCGTATCGCGCGTGAGCTGGAACGACTCGGCCAATGCGCCCAGCGATTCCTTGCCGACCTCCTTCAGCACGGTCTTCGGAATCCGGTACGGATACTTGACGACGTCGCGCCAGAAACCTTTCCATTCGTGCCGCAGATAGCGCAGCGCACGATTCTTTTCCGACCCGGGCCGCTCGATCGCGCGTTCGATTCGCTTGCGCGCGTCGCCCAAGCCGTCTTTCGCCTTCCCGACCAGCGTATCGAACGTGTCGCTCACGCGATTTCCGAACGTAGGATTCCTGATCTTTCCGCTCCGCTTCCACGCGTCCTCGGTGGCCTTCTGCGCCTTTTCCTTCGCCTTGTCGACGGTCTGCTCCTTGAGCTTGTCGCCGGCCTTCTCGCCGAGCGTATCCGTCGCCTTGTCCTTCAGGACCTCGCTCAGCACACCGGTCTCGGGATCGAAATCCGCGCCGAGCCCCGGATAGTAGAAGCGTCGCATGTTCTTGTTCTTCTTGTCGTACGCGGCGTTGAACAGTTTCAGGATGCTGGTTCGCGGGCCGTCCTTCTCGCCGAAGCTGAAGCCGTCGAAATAGAAGCTGACCCACAGCATGTGTTCGCATGCGGGACACATCTGTTCGGCCTCCGCCTTGACGCGGTCCGTCTCCGCGGAGACGGCGTCCTTTTTCAGGTTGATGTCGGCCATGGGGCTCACTTCTCCTGCGTCGGCTTGAGTTCGGGCGCGTTCATGTCGTCGACCCACTGCAGCTCGGCGGTGCCGTTCTTGCGGAAATACACGCGCAGATAGCGCGACGTCGGCGATTCCGGCTGAGGAATGGTCACGTCGATCGTCTTGCGTTCGGGCTGGATGCCGCGCTGAATGTCGTCCAGCGGCTGCGCGAATTCCCAGAACAGTTTCACCGTCTGTCCCGGCGTCACCTTGCAGCCGCAGGCGAAGCCGCCGCCGCCGCCGAATGCCTCGCCGTCCTCGCGCGCCGACGGATTGCCGAAGCATCCGGACTTGTGCTCATTGTCGAGCCAGAATTCGTGAAGCTTGCGTCCGTACTCGTTGTATCCGGTGACGCACACGTCATGCGGCTGCGCTGATACGTCGACACCGTGCTTGCTGCATGCGGCGAGCACACCGAGCCCGACCAGCGCCAAAACGTGCATCCCTGCCCTGAATTTCATCGATACCCTCGCAAACTTGCGTCGTTGTTGCGTTCACCGCGCAACGGCGGATCGAACCGGTTATGTGCGTCGTCACCGCGGACGAACCCGTTCATCGCGATCGCGACGAACGCGCCGACGACGGGAACGGCATGGACGAGCGTCCACCATCCGGACTTGCCGATGTCGTGCCAGCGCCGTACCGACACCGCGACGAGCAGCCAGATCATCACGATCGCGAATGCCCATCCGGCCAGATCCACGAATGTCTGCGCCCGCTGCGCGGCGGGCAGATCGGCGAGCGCATCGAGCACGGAGCCGGCGAGCAGCAACGGCACGGTCACGCGCCACCATTGCATGCGCCCGGCCCGGCCACGCAACGAAAACAAAGCAGCCACGCTCATCGCTGCACCTCCGGCTCCGTCTCGGCATTCGCGGCATCGCCCAGCTCGATCAGGCGATCGAGCAATGCATCGCACAGCGCGTCGTGATCGTGCCGATGGGCGGCGATGCATTCGGCAACGCTCGCATCGTCGAGCTGCACGTGGCCGACCATCGCCAGCGTCGCGCCGATCCGGTACGCGAGCCGCTCGTCACCCGGCTCCTGCGCGTCCAGCACGTCGAACAGACGACGCATCCGCGCATAGGTGTCGAACGGATCCGCGTCGACGGGGATCCGGCCGTTGCGTCGCAATTCGGCGAGCACGGCGTCCGGCCGGCTGTCGCGCCGCAACGCGTCGAGCTCGCGGACATCCACACGCGGGTAGAAGAGCCGTTCGTGCCGACGCGGATGCCGCACCGACCCGACGGTGCCATCGCGACGCACCCAGGTCCACGACACGCACGGCGACAGCAGCGCCTGATAGCGGGACTCGGACAGTGCGCCCGCCAGCGCCTGGAACACCGCCGCGTCGTAGAACCGCAGCAGCCCGTCGCGATCGTCGGGTAGTGTCACGCGCGTCCTCACGGCGAGTTTCGGCGCGAGTTCATCGAGCGGATACACGCTGACCAGCGACAGAAACGCGAATGGCCGCCGCGCGATCTGCCGTTCGAGCAACACCGGCACGTGCGGCGCACGGTAATCGCACACCAGTGCGCAGACCTCCGGATGGCTCGCCTCCGGCTGGCCCGCGAGCACGTTGTGAACCTGCCCTTGCGCGATCAACTCGCGCCAGGGCGCCGCGTTGACCGGCAGTTGCGACCCATCGGCCAGCAGATAGCGATGAGCATCCGGAAACGCCGCGTGCTCGGCGGCTGCCGTCGTTTCCCATGCCTGGAGCAGCGCGGTCATCGTCGTCACCCGCGCGTGGCGATCGCTTCGTGGCGATGCGCGAGATCCCGCATGCATTCGACACATGCGGGCTTGTTCATCGGCGGCAGCTGCACGTTCGCGGATCGCGGGCCGGTCAGCGTGTGCTGGGCCGCGTGGAACGTCGCCTTGCCGGGCGCGCCGATCACGATATCGTTGCCTTCCATCTTCAGGAACGCGTTGCCGGCCGTGAGCAACAGCCGCTTCGGCGACTGCAGCGCGACACTCGCCTGCGCGCTCGATACCGTCACCGCACGTTGCGCACGGGCGTCGAGCGTCCCGGCGTTCTGCGCCTGCACGGCGACGGCTCCCGTCGCAGCATGAAGCGCAATTCCGACAGCCGACACGGGACGGCTGCCGCCCGGGTCGCCGTGCGTGTACAGCGCGATACCTTCCTTTGAAACGATGCTGGACTTGCCCTCGACCGTGACCTGCACGTCGCGTCCGGCACTCAGCATGGTTTGCGTACCCGACGTCCACACGTGGCTTTGCGCGCTCAGCACGGCGACGCCGGCCGCGCCGTGCGCGACGAGATGCGGATGGTGCCACGCGAGCGCGGTGCCGCCGCCGGCACCGCCCGCGCCGCTGCCTTCGCGTGTCGCGCCGATCGATGCCTGGCTTTGCTGCAGCCCCTCGATCGCCGCGGGCTGCTGGGTCGTGCCGCCTGCAGTCGCGGCACCGGGCTGCGCCGGGCTCATGCCCGGCTCCGCGCCCTGCTTGCGCGCGAAGTTCGCGAGCCCCTGCAGCATCTCGCGTTGCTGCGCGAGCACCTGGCTCGCCGCACTCGCGTCCATCTGGTTGACGCCCGGCGCGGTGCTGATCAGCAAGCCGGCCCCGGCGCGCAGCGCACCGGCCGCCTGCGTCGACAGTTCCGCGCCGTAGCCGCGATCGGCCAGACGCCGGTTGTCCTGCACCTGCTTGATGTGCCCGAGCGTCAAGCCGCTGCCGTGATCGGTCGTATAAAGGCGTGCACTCGACTGGCCGGCCGTATCGTCAAGCATGAATTGCCGCGAACCGCCCGCGCCGGTCTGGCTCGCGCCCAGGTCCTGCGTCTTGAAGCCGGTCAGCACGGCCGCGTGTTCGTTGCCGGCGAACCACGCCGCCGCATTGGCCGTGCTGCCGCTCGGGCCGCCCGCCAGCGCATTGTGCTGCGCGTCGGCGTTGCCCTGCCCGTTGTACAGCGCGGCGACCGCGACCGGCCGGTCGGGCTGGCCTTCCAGCCATTCGGTCCAGACTTCCTGACCGACGCGCGGCACGTTCACCCCGCCCCAGTTGTCGCCGCCGACCGGGGTCACCATGCGCGTCCAGGTGCCCGCACCGTGATCGGCCGGTGCATTTGCCGCGCGCGGATGTTCCTCGCGACTCGCGGAACGCGGCCCGCGCTGCGCATGATGCTGGATCCGGATCCGGTGATCGCGTTCGGTGTGAATCGGATCGCCCGCTCCCACCACGATGCTCGTCTGGGCGCCCGGCATCACCGCGACCGGATGCACGCGCGCACCGTGCCCGTTCGGCGCCAACGGACGGTAGGGCTGGTCGAACGGCAGCGCCGTGAAGCGGTTCCCGTACACCGCGCCGCCGTCCACGAGCGCGCCACCGGCGTGCGTCGCGGCGTCGAATGCCGCGTGCAGCGCCTGCGCCCCGCCGCGCTCGCCGGGCGCCGCATCGAGCATCGGCGGAATCGCGCCCAGCCGTTGCGCGATCGCACCATGCACGTCGGCGCCCACGTTCGCACGCGCGTCGTGCTCGACGCGCAGGCACACGAACGCGCGCGACGGGTCGAGCGACGGATGCTGCGACATCGCGAAGTGCAGCCCCGGCCGCAGATCGCGCCGCGTGCCGCTGCCTTCGGCCTGCAGCGCCGCCACACGCTGCGCGTCGAGTTGCTGCTGGGCACGCTGGTCGCCGATCGCGGCGGTCTGGAACGCGTAGGGACCCGCGACATCGCGATCCTCGCCCGGTGCGACCGCGCCGCTCGCGCGCACGCCGACCGGACGGGTCGATAGGCTTCGATGATCCCAGCTGGCGCGCGCGACGCTTCCGATGCGCCAGCGGCGCGCGTTCATGAACTGCCGGATACCGCCGCGCGGGTCGCCATCGCTCGTCTGATGGAAACCGACGACCTCGGGTTCAGCCGGCACGAAACGCTGGTTCGTATCGGCGAGGACGAGCGTGTGCTTGCCGAGGTCCGTCGACTGCGCATCGCCTTCGTGTTCGAACCAGTAGAAGATGCCCTCTTCCGCCCACAGTCGCTCGAGAAACGCGAAATCCGATTCGCCGGCCTGTGCGGTCAGGCTGCGGTTCGCATATCTCGCCGGATCGGCGAGCGCCCAGCGCCATGCCGGCGCGATCGCGCCACGCGCGTAGTGCGCGAAGATCTGCTCGCTGATCTCGACCACGCTCGCGTTCACGAAGTTGTAGCTGTCGACGCGCTGCTGCAGCAGCGCGAGCCACGGTTCGACGACGAGCCGCACGCGAGCGAGGCCACCGTTGTAGCCGACGAGTTCCGCAGCCATCACATGGCCGTGGAACGGGCGCCGTGCGTCGTGCCCGTCCGCGACCTGCCATTCGACGAGGATCGGCGCACCGATCAGCTTGTCGAGCGGCACGTCAGGACGCTCGGTCAGCGCGGTGACCTTGAACCGGAAGCCGCCGCGATCGAGCGACTCCCATCCGTGCAGGCTCTCGGCGACGAGCTTGTCCGCGCCAAGCGGCGTGGTCAGCCATAGAAACCGGTCGTGCTGCGACCAGCCGCGGAAGAACGTCTGGATGAGGTCGGATTGGGTCGACATGGTGGGTAGGTTCGGGGTTCGCGGGGGGCGGTATCTTGAATCAGGAAGTTCGACGTGCCCGGCATTCGCATTACTGTTCGGTCAGTTCGACGGCGGGCAGCGAATCCATTCGCGTAAACACCTTTCCATTCATTTCATCGGGCGTCTGGATATTGAGGTTGGCCACGGCTCCGATCCGGTACGCACCCGCCAGAATCTGCCGTGCCGAGGAATCCGGATCGAACTCCAGATCCGCATAGGGCACCACGAATTCGATCTTGACCGGCTGTCCCGGCTTGATGGAAATCGCCGACGCATAAGAGCGGGAGACAGCGCTCAGATACTTTGCAAACAGTTTGACCTTGAACCTGATACCGGAGTCACCGAATGCCCGGATCTGAAAGTATTGCACGCTCGGGTGTGCCCACTTTGGCGACCATTGCTCCGGACCGTCGATGACGACCTCCTGTTCCCCATCATTCCTGAACACGACATCCACCACCAGATCCCGCGATGCAGAGTGCACGGCAAACTCCGGATGCAGATTGATTTCGGGCGTGCCGTGGTCAAGCAGATCCTGCGCGAGGTCGTAAAGAAACGCCAGCTTGCCACTGAACGCGTCGCTGGATCGATATTGAAGCTGGCCCTCGTAACGCGTCCCGTTCTGCTCGAACGAATATCTCAGGACCGATCCGATATTCCGGCCCGGTACCGAAGCAATCTCGTGATTGGCCAGCATCCGCTTGACCTGCTCGATCTCCGGTCGGAAACGATCGTTCAGTTCTGCCGTGTATTTTCCGATGCCCGTGTACTTCGTCGGCGGCATGATATCCAGATCCCGTCCGCGCGAATAGTAGGCAACGCGATTGCCATCGAACCTGAACGCCAGTGGGGGTGAAGGATTGGTTTGCCCTGGACTGTTTTCCATCGTGAAGTAGTCCCCAGCTTCTCCGGCCAATGCGGCTTCCGTCGCGCCGAACAGAAACACCGCCGCCAGAAAATACGGCACGCGTCGCGCGATTCCGTCCGCGCGGCTTCCCGCTCGGCGAGCACCTTTTCTCCTTCGGATCATCGCTATCGCGCGCGGCGTGCGTTCAGCCTGAATCATGTCATTCCCGCGTCAAACCGACTGACGGAACCGGATCCGTCCATGTAAGGAACCTGCCGGACATCTCGTCCGGTTTGTCGACATTGCCCTGCATGCGACCGACAAAATCGTAGGTGCCGGTTTCCATGCGCTGAATGGGCGAATCGCTGTCGAACGACAAAGCATCGTAGGGAACCGCGAACCCAAGCCGGATCACGTCGCCCGGCTTGACGGTGATTCCACCGGCGTAGCGGCGCGACGTTTCGATCAGATACTTGCTGCAGAGGCGGACCTTGAAGTCGGCGCCCGCGCTGTTGCTCCCCCGGATTTCGACGTATTGCCGACTCGGGATCGCAAGGTTGTCCGTCCAGGTATCCGGACCATCGATGACGACCTCGCGCCGGCCTTCGTTCCGGAATTCGACTTCGACCAGCAAGCGATTCGAGTCGGAACGAATCGACAATGCCGGACGAAGATTGATCTCGGGTTCTCCGTGGCTCAACAGTTCCTTCGCAAGCGAATACAACGCGATGATTTTGTCCTGTACCGGCTTTTCCGCCTGGTAGTTGAACGCACCTTCGTAGTGGTGTCCTTCCATGTCGAACGAATAGGACAGAACAGGTCCCGCGTTGACCGCGTCCCGGACCGCCGCATCACGTTTGCTCAACACGTGCCGAATTTCCGCGAGCTGTCCCGCATAGGTGTCGCTCGATTCGACCGTATATTTCCCGATGCCCAGATAGCGGCCCTGCGAACTGTGATCGAGGTCTCTTCCGCGCGAATAGTAGGAAAGCGTCTTGCCGTCATCCTTGATCACCATGGTCGGCGCGGGGTTGGTCTGTCCGGACCCGCTGCGGATTTCGAAATAGCCACGCTCGTTTTTCGCAGACGCCATGTCCGTCACTCCAAGAATCAGTGTCATCGCCATCAGAACCCGTGTAAAACGCATCATTTCAGGACTTCCCACTCGATGTCGGTCTTCTTCTGGAACCAGTCGCGGAATCCGTACATGTAGTACTTCGGAATCTCGGGATGCGGCAGAAACATCCCCTCCCCCATCAGATTCGTCGAAGAAGTCCGCTGCCAATTGTCCTGGAGCTGCGGCATCGTGACGTCGACTAGTTTCTGCGCATTAATATAGGCGCCGTAAACGGTCCCTTTGTTCTCGAAGTACTCGTCCGGCCAGCCATAGTGGTGTCCTGCCTCGTGAATGATGGCGTTTTGCGTAGCCTCACGCGTTGCCTTCTTCTTCACTGGATCCCACGTGACCTGCACCTCGCCCCAGTTCTCCGAATTTGCCCGCGCCTCCATCGGGTACAGACTGATGGTGCTGTGAAATGGCCCGGTCGTCGTGACGAATTCGATTTCCTGCTTCAACTTCACCTTGCAGGTACAGTTCTTGCCGAGCGGACATTTCTTCGGCTGCATGTAGTAGTGGTTTCGGTTCAGGCCGCTTTCGATCCGCTGCTTGAAACCCGCGAGATCGGCCGAATTGCCAGGCCTCTCGACCTTCTCCCAGACGACCCTGTCATCCTGCGGCCCATCGCCGTCGTACGGTATCGAAACCGGCTTACCGGTTTTCCTGTCCACCAGCAACCGGCCGTTCGTATACTCATGCTGATCCATGAGCACGACCCGAAGGCGAACCGTTGCGGTCAACGTAGCCGTTGCCGGCGTGTATTCGATGTCGTACATGCCGGTCGACCCGGAAAAGCGAAGCAGAATCGGCTTCTGATTTTCGAGCACTGCTCGGCCGTTCGCGTCAGTCTGATAGTAGTCGACAAGCCCCATATCCGGCCGATATTCCCGCTCCTTGAGTGGCGGAACATGAAGGTTGCATGGGGCGACGGACCCGCTAGGGCCGCTCTTGGGTAGTCCCTCGAGTTCGTCCGACACCGGCACGGGAGCCGAATGTCCGAGTTGCGGCTCCCGCGACAATGTGGAGTCGGCTGCGGCCGGCTGAGCGGGCAGTGTCGGCATCGAGATCGGCTGGTTCGATGCACTCGCGAACGTCCGCGCCGCGCCCACCGCACCACTCGCCCCCGATGCCGTCGCACCGGCGACCGAACTCGCCGCACCCGCCAGACTTCCGCCCGCCCCCACCGCCCCCCGCCCCGCCGGACTCGCCGCCAGCGCCTGCACGAGAAAGTCGCACGGATCGCCCTGCGGCAACACCGGCAGCGCCGGCAGCTTCATGCTCGTCGCGCGCGGCCCCGGGAACGGATGCCCGCCTGCCTTCACCGCGAACTGCCCCGGCGTCTCGACGATGATGTCGCCGCCCTTCAGCGTGATGCGGTTCGGCCCCTGCTGCAGCACGATCGCCTCCTGCGCGAGCACGTCGACGCGCTCGTCGGTGGACGTCACGCGCACGGTCTGGTCGCCGAGAATCTCCATCGTCGACGCGTGCGCCTCGACGCTCACCGGCCCTTCGCCCGCGATCGCCTTGAGCCCGCCCGCCACGCTGTACAGGCTCATCGCATCGCCGGTCGCAGCGGCCACGGTCGCACCGGCGCCCACGTGCGCATCGCCTTGCGACGTCAGGTGAACATGCCGTGCCGCATACGACACCGCGCTCTCCGGCGTCGTCACCACGATGTTCTCCGGCGACTCCATCAGCACCGCGGGCGTCGCGAATCGCTCGACGGGGTTGCCGCCGTCGCGCTGCGTCCCGGTCGGCTTGGTCGCGCTCTGGCCGCCCACGCTACCCGCATACTTGCCGTCCTGCGCGGGATCGATCGCCTTCAGGAAATCCGTCTGCGCCGCGTTCGCGCTCAGGCCGACCGCCTGCGCCCCCGTCGCCGCCGTGTCGAGTTCCTGCGCCGTTTTCGCCGCGTCCTTCAATTGCTCCACGCGTTCGGCGACATCCATCTGCGTCGACGCGCCGAGCCGGCGCGCGGTACTCGACATCAGCACGCCCGCGCCGGCCCGCACGACACCCCACCCCTGCGTCGCCAGTTCGAAGCCTTCTCCGCGATACGCGCCGCGCATCGTGCCTTGCTGGTCGATCAGATAGCCCTGCGCGAGTCGCGTGCCGGCAGTCGAATTGCTCAGTTCGTGACGCAGTTGCCCGGCCGCATCGTCCATCACCCAGCGGCTGCCCGGCTGTCCATCGAGGGTTTGCGTCTGCAGGCCCGTCAGCGTTCCCGGATGATTGGCATCGCTGCCCTCGCCGGCCGAGAACGGCGGACGTACGCGGCCGCCATACACCTGGCCCAGCACGACCGGCGCATCGATGTTGCCCGACTCGAAGCCGACCACCACTTCCGCCCCCACGCGCGGCGCAAACGCATGACCGAAATTCGGCCCGGCCGCCTGTTCGGCGACGCGAACCAGGATGCCCGAACGGTGATCGCCCGGCGCATGGCCGGCCGGATTGGACCGGCTTGCCGTCTCCGTCAGCCCGCCCGGCAACGGCGCGACACCGCGCATCCACGGAAACTGGATGCGCACCTGGTGATCGCGCGTGCTGCTGACCCGCCCGCCCGGCTCGCCGACCACGATCGCGGTCTGCACGCCATATACCGTCGGCCGGTCGCGAAACGGCGGCACGATCGGCGTGCCTTCCGGCACCGCGACGAAACGGTTGCGATACAGCCCCTTGTCGAGCTCGCCGCGTCCGAACAGCTGCCCGATCTGCGCGCCGAGGTTGTTCACGGCCTCGTGCTCGATCGACAGCGGCACGAAACGAACGGCGCCGCCCAGATAATCGTTCAGCGTATGTACCTTGCCGGTCTCGAGCGTGCGCGACGAGCCGCCACCGCGGTAGATCCGCTTCGCGAGCTGCAGCGCGTCGAGACGCTGTTCGGCGTAACGCTGCGCGTCGCCGCTCGTGTCAAAGCGGCCGGCGCGCTGGCCGTCGAAGATTTCCCGCACCGGCAGCAGCGGCGCGTTGGCATCGGCCGGCTGTTGCACATGGCCGGCGATCGCATGGAGTTCACTGGCTTTCCAGCTCGTCGCCACCACACGATCCGGCACGAGCTGACGCCGATCGGAGAATTGCGTCATCACGCCGTCCGGATCGCCGACGTCCTGCGCATTGAACGCGATCGCGCTGCCGTCGGGCAACCGCGCATGGCGGTCGAACACGACGACGGTATGGTCGCCCGACGGCGCCTTCCCCGCATCCTGCCCATGCTCGACGCGAAACGACAATCCGGCTTCGGACAACTGCCGCAACACGAACTCGAGATCGGTTTCGCGATACTGGCCGCGCAAGCGAAACGATCGCAGCGGCTCGACGCGTTCATGGCGCCACTTCGCTTCGGGATAGTCGCCGAACACGCGATCGCAGATACCCTCGACATCGAGATCGACGAAATACAGGCAATTGCGGCGCAGCTGCAGCAACGCGAGCCACGATTCCATCGTGAGCCGGTAGCGCGTGAATTCGCCGTCGCTCTCCGCATAAGCGGCATGCGTGACGTAGCCGTTCCAGCATCGTTCGCCCGATGCCGTCGCCAGACGCAGCCGCGCGGCGCTGCCGATCAGCGGCGCGAGATCGAGAAACGGCTCGCTCGACAGTACGTCGATCTCGAACCGGAACGATTCGCTGATCCCTTCACGACCGTGAAAGCGCTCGACCACGAGGGCCCCCGGCATCGCGGTATCGATCTGGATATGACGGGTCGCCTGCCCGTACCCTGTCAATGCGGCAATTAGATCCATGTCGTTTCTCGGCAATCGCGCGCGCATGCGTGTCGCGCCGGCTGGTTCGTATCGAATCGGTTCATCGGAACAGCTTGCTCATGTCGACGTTGCGCTGCAGTTGCTGGCGCATCGCTTCCATGTCTTCCTGCACGCTCGGCACATGGGGCGCGTCCCAGCGCACGCCGTTCACGTAGACGGTGCGCCAGCGCAGGTAGCCCCAGACGAACGAAAACTCGCGCCCCGAATCCTGCAGCGCGAGCCCCCCGGTGACTTTCGGGTCGGTCAGGATCGCGCTATCGGTCGGCGCGGTTGCGTCTCGGGCCGCACGAGCCTTCTGCGCGGCCTGCTGCGCGGCGTCGTAGCGTTTCAGAACATCGATCTGCTGCGCGGTCAACGGCGAACGCGGTTCAGGCTCCGGCGCAACGTTGACCGCCGGCCCGAGCCCGAGCGCCCCTGCTCCCATCGCCTGCATGATCTGCGACGGTCCCGGCACGCCGAGCTGCTGACGCTTCTTCCACTCGGCATGCCGGCGCTCGAACTCGGCCTGGCGCGTTTTCAGCGCGTTGATCTGGTTGTGATTCCACACGTCGTCGTCGTCGCCGAGCGGCTTGAACCACGCGCGCGAATCGTGCATGAAGTTGTCGTACAGCGTGCTGATCGGCGCTTCCGGCGGCCCCATGTTCCAGTCACCGCGCACCTCGAGCCACTGCTTCCATTTCTCGTCGAGCTGCAGCTGGAAGAAATCCTCGGCGCGCTTGGCGCTCGCGCGCACCAGCGGGCCAACGAACGGAATCGAGGACTGCAGGCCCGCGGCGATCGGCAGGACGGCCGGCGACATGACGGCCGCCGCCTTCGGGTTCTGCGTGATCTTCCGGCTGACCGCGTTGCCCGCGTACCGGCTTACGGTCGGTCCGCCTGCTTTCTCGCATTCGAGCAGGTCGCGCCATTCGAGCCGCAGTTCCTCGTTCGCACTGTCGAGATCGACGGCATCCTGCGGATAGGCGGCCTTGGCGGCGAGAAACGACGGTTGCGAACGCAAATTGTCGAGCCGCATCTTCCGCCAGCGCAGGTAAAGCCCGTAGTGCGCACGCATCAGGCCCGGCGTGCCGTACTCCTTCGCGTAGTAGTAGCTCGCACTCGTGTTCACGTACGCGGAAAACGCGCGCGTGAGCGCCGGCGAAATCGCGAACGCCGCCGCCGCTTCGGCGGCGACGCCCGGCCCCTTGATGTCGAGCGGGACACCGGCCTTGCGCGCTTCGCGATACATGTCGAGCAGCGGCACCTGCGACAGCTTGTCCGCATCGCCGGTGCCGCGCCCCTGTTCACCCGGCCCGTAACCGCCGCCGACATCCGAATGCACGCCCGGATAGACGATCTCCTCACGCCCGTCCAGCGACGCGTCGATCAGGTCGAGCGGAAACGATCCGCGCGGCTCGTGGGCCGCGACCATGTGGACGCAGCGGCGCACGTACTGCGGCACGCTCATCAGTTCCTTGCGCCCCCAGCCGCCGTGCCCGTCGAACAGCGTTGCGGCCGTGCTTTGCGCGATGCCGACCGACGCGACCGTATCGAAGATGCCGAGAAAGTCGTACGACACGGGTACGCCGCACAGGCTGAAATCGGGATCGAGCGCATCGGCCAGCCAGTTCGAGAACGTGCGGGCCTCGGCCGCGCCGCGCGAAAAACCGAACACGTACAGCCGAATGCGCTGCAGTTTCGGCTTGCCCTTGACCAGCAGATCGCCGACGCGGGCCTGCAACTGCGCGCAGCGGGCCCGCAATGCGACGCGGCGTTTCTCGTCCCACGCACGCATCGTCGCGGTCCAGTTCGCGGTATCGACTTCGCCCTTGAGCTGCGCCCAGATCGTGTCCCGATCCCAGGTCAGTTCGATCCCGTTCTGCTCGGCGGCCATCAGCTTCAGCGCACCGACGCTCGAACTGCCGCGTGCGTTGATGTCGCCGAGACTGCCCGGCTTGGGCGGCGTACCGCCGAGATCGATGCCCTTGAAATTCAGGTCGACGCTGACGGCTTTCGCGAGTTCCTTGTCGCTCTTGCCGAGCGCCGCGGACAGCGAATTGCCGAACGCGTGCGCATGCACGACGTTGTGGATCTGCAGCAGCGCCCAGTTGATGCGTCCCTCGCCGGCCCACCCCGTCGCGGCGCCGGCCGCTGCCTGCAGCCCGACGCCCTGGTCGCCGATCTCGTCGACGAACGGCGTGCCGACGCCGGCCACGTAGATGGCGCTGTGATACTTGTCGCGGGGAAACACGTCGAACAGCCGCGCGACGTTGCTGTGCTTGCCGCCCGCACGATCGCGATCGGCGTTGTTGCGCGTGCCGTCGAAGAAGATGCCCACATGCAGCGTCTTGCAGCAACTCATCCCGTCGTCGTCGTGCAACCGGCGCATGATCGCGTCCTGCTCCTCCCGCGTGACGACGCCGACGTCAGGCCGATCGGCGCTCGCGAAGCGGAAACTCATCGCGCAATCCTCCTGTCGGGATTCGGGCACTGCGGGTCGCTGTTGCGCAGCGTGAAGTGCCCGGGACACGCTTCGTCGGGCGCCTGCAGATTTTCGGGGAAGCCGCGGTAGCCGGGCATCCACTGCGACGCATAAACCTTGATGCGGTCGTGCGGAAAGAACAGGACCCACAGGAAGCCGTCCGAGAAGGTGTCGTAGCGCTCGACCGGCACGACCCGGCTCGCGAGCGCCTTCGGATCCTTTCTGTACAGGTTGTCGTCCCGCCACTGCAGATTGACGGTCAGCCCCGGATGCCATTGCTTCGGCAACGCGACGCAGCAGATGATCGCGCCGCCGCCGCTGCCGATGCGCGCCGGCACCGTCCCGCCCCAGGTGCCGTCGACGTAGAACGCACCGATCGGAACGTCGGTGTAGTTGAGCGCATTCAGCTTCAGCCCCATCGCGCCGGATTCGGCCGCCGCGCTTGCGACGCCCGACACACCGCTCGCCGCCCCGGCCGCATTCGACGCAGCAGGCGACACGTCGCTCGCGCGCGAGCATCCGGCCGTGCCGAGCAGGATGGCCGCGCACATCAGCAGCCGAGCGGCAAACATCGTGGAACCGGCATTCAAACTCATCTTGTCATCCTCTTGTCCGACGCCGTCCGGCGCGAATCACTATCCATTGCGTACCCCGTCGCATGCATTGCCGACACGTCCGTGTCGTCGCCTGCACGCCAACCCGTATCGTTCTATGCGGACGACGTCGCCGGTGCCAGTTCCGTCACCAGATACCCGGCCGCCGCGAGCGCATCGAGCGCGGCCCGCGACGCCGCCGCGGGCGGCCCGTCGTGCCGCGCCCACGCCGTGCTCACGCACGCATGGACTTGCGACGGCGTGGCCACCAGACGGCCGAAACTCTCCGGACGCTGGCGAACATGAAAAATCAGCGTGTCGATCTTCGCTGCCTGCCGAAGCCGTTCGATCTGTTCGCCGTCGAGCACATATGGCTCGCCGCTGCGCCCTGCGTCCGCCTCACCGTCAGCCGCCTCGCCCGCAGTGTCGAAATCGAGCGCGACGAGCGCCCCGGTGCGGTCGAACACGTGCCACGCATCGATGCCGTCCGTGAAGCGGCGGCGCTGGGCGGGCGTCAGCGCCGCGAGCCATGCGGGCAGGCAACGCGTATCGGCGAGACGCACCAGAAACGCTTCGTCGTCGGCCGCCGCAATCGCCTCCATCTGTCCGCGCAGATGCGCGGCAAGCGCGACCGTCTCGCGCGCGCCGTGCAGCAGGCTCACCATCGGCCGTCCCGACGTCTCGCGCAGCACGATCTCCAGTATCGCCCCGCGCGCCGCCGCGTCGGCCGGCAACGGCACGACGCACGGCGAAATCGCCAGCAGGTCGTCGCCGTCGTACATGCCTTCGTACAACGCGATGACGGCATCATTGCGCGCAACTGCGTGCATCCGCTCACGCAGCGCTGGCGCGAAGCCCATGTCGAGCAGCAGATGCCAGCGGCCGCCCGCCGGCGCGCGCTCGACAAGCGCATTCAGCCGGTCCGGCGTGTCGTCGGGATAGCGGTCGATCCAGTCGGTCGCGTCGATCGTCATGTTCAGATCGCCTTGCCCGCGAGCGCGCTGCCGGACTGCATCGCGTGCAGCAGGCATTCGACGCAGACCTTTTCGGGAAACTGCGGCAACGGCGTATTCAGTTGATCGGGGCCCACGAATGCATGCTGCGCGGCATACACGACGAATTTACCCGGGCAGCCGAACGTGACGTCGCCGCCCTCGATCGTCACGTGCGCACCGCCGCTCACCGCGAGATGCACGGTCTTCTTCGCGGCGATCTCGACGTCCGCGCTCGCGGACGCGAGCTTCAGATCGTCGCGCGCGCGCAGGCCCAGCACATCGCGCTGCGCCTGCAGCGTCAGTCCGTCCTTGCCGGCGATCATGCTGATGCCGACGCCGTCCGCATGGCTCGCACCGGCCAGCCAGCCGATGCCCTGCCCACTATGAACGCGCAACTGCTGCGCGACGGCGAGATTGAAGTCGCCACCGCAGCCGAGCGACAGCGTTTCGCCGGCCGCCCATTGCAGCGCCTGCCCGGCGACCATCCCGTAGCCGCCCCGCGCCTCGATGCCGAGCACGGGGTCGCCCGTATGCGGCAGTGCGTTGCCGGCCGATCGCTGTGCGGCGTCGGCCGACGCCTGCGTGTAGCCGTTCGCGCCGACCGTCGTCGCGAAGCTCTGCGCGAGCGCGTCGAGCGGCGCGGCACTGCCGTTGAGCGACGACTGGCCCGCCTGCTCGACGCCGCGCTGCGCGGCGAACGGCAGCGTTCCGTGCGTATCGGCAGTCTTGTCGAACCGGCCGACGAGTGCCGCATGCCGCGCGAGCAGCGCCTGCAGCGCGGATGCATCGCCCGCCGGCTGCACGGCGCCGGCGGGCGCATAGCTCGACACGAGCAGGCCGCGCGTCGCACGCATCGCACCGTATGCGTCCGTGCGCAATTCGACGCCCTGGCCGCGAAAACTGCCGAGATAGTTGTCCGCCTGATGACGCAGGTGACCGAGGTTCAGTTGCGTCGCCGCGTGCGTGGTCGCCATCTGCAGGCGTCCCATGCCGTCGGAATCGTCCGCGACGAGCTGGTTGTGGCCTTGCCCGTCGAAGCCCTGGCTCTTGAAACCCGACAGCGCGCCGGCGTGATTGTGGCGATCCGTGCCGCCGCCGGCGCCGTGCCACGCGGGGCTCATTCCGCCCGCGAGATTGCCCTGCGCGCTCGGCGCATGATCGCCCGCCTGCGTGTAGATCGACGCGTCGAGCGGCTTGCCGGCCGCACCGCCCGGCGAAGGCGGCTCGCCGCCTTCGCCGCGGCCGTTGAACAGGCCGCCGAGCACGATGGGCCGGTGGATCAGCCCGTGGTGAAACTGCACAAGCACTTCATGGCCGATGCGCGGCACCTGCTGAAGGCCGTGCCCGTCGCTCGCAAGCCGTTGTATGGCGCGCGTCGGATAGGTGCCCGCATCGTCCTGCGCCTGCCAGTGAAACCGCACGCGCAGGCGGCCCTGCGCATCGGTGTGCACCGGCCCCGTCGAACCCGCCTGCGCGCTACCGGTCGGACCGACGACGATCGCCGTCTGCGCGCCCAGCGCCGTCGGCGCCGGATTGAGCCGCTGCCCGGTTCCGTCGGCCAGCGTGGGCCGCCAGACCTGCGTTCGCGGCACCGCGTCGAACCGGTTCGCGTAGCCGCCGGTCTTCGCTTGCCGAAGCACGCGCGGATCCAGCGCCGCCGCCGGCAACGGTCCGAGCCGCCGTTCGATGGCTTCCATGACGGTCGCCGGAAGGTTGTTGATCCCGACGTGCTCGACGCGCGTCAGCAGAAAATCCTCAGGCGCCGCGGCGCCGCGCACCGCCTGCCAGCCGGCATCGACGAGTTTCAGCGCGCGTCCGGTGCGCGCCGTGCGCAGCGTGCCGTAGCCGGTCCAGACACTGGCGCGCGACACGATCGCATCGGCCTGGCGCCGTACCGTGTCTTCCGCTTCGCGCAAGTTGTCGAACGCCTCCGGCCCGACGTCGTCGTAGAGCTCGCGCACGCCGTCCGGCCTGCCGAGCGTCGTGCTCGCGGTGGTCGCCCGGTTCACGCGGTAGTCGCTGCTGATCAGCGTGATGCGATCGGCCATGAGCGACAGCGACTGCCCGATCCCGAGGATCACGTCGTCGGCGCCGGTCGCCGCGCCGCTCGAGCGGCGCGGCACCCCGCCGCGCCGCGCGGACGTATCGTCCTCGGCCAGTTGCGCGCTGTCGTCGAACACCAGCATCGTGTGCCCGGCAGGCGCGTCCTCGTCCTCGACGAAACAGAACCCGAGCCCGGCCTCGGCCAGCAGATGCTGCACGAATTCGTAGTGCGTATGGGTTCGGTACTGCACGCGATATGCGGCCGGCCCCACCGCGTCGAGACGCCGACCCGCATCCGGCGTGAGGCGCCACCGCGCGATCCCCGCGTACGGCGCGAACACCGTGTCGAGCACGTCCGCAAGCGTCTGGTTCACGAAGGTCCGCTCGTCGCGGGCATGCGTGAGTGCCGCGAGCCACGGCACGATCCGGAGATGGTAGCGGGCGAGGCCTGCGTCGTAACCCATGCACTCGGCCTCGGCGACGAGGCCGCTGCGCAGCGTCGTCGTGCCGTTCGCGAGCGTGGTGCGAATGGCGGCACGCTGCCCGAGCATCGCGTCGAGATCCAGTGCGGGATCCGTCGACAACGCATCGACGTTCCATTCGAAGAGATCGGAGAGCGATTCGCGGCCGGCCCAGCGCTCGATTTGAAATGCGGCGAGCGCACCGGAGCCGTCCAGCGAATACAGGCGATTGAATGCGCCGAAAAGAGACGCAAATTCCGTGATGACGCTCATGCGGTTCCCGCTCTCTCAGGATTTGACGTTTTTAAATGCATATTGCTGCGACCAACACGGGACGATGCACGATTGCCGGCATCGCGATCGCCACGCCGAACCGGCAGGAAACGCGCGGGATTCCCCGCAACACCACTCGTCGGCGCGCTGAACTCGCGCCAGTTGGGCCGAGTGATGCGCCCCCATTTTAAGTAAGCTATTTTAAATTACACCGTCAGCATTCGCCATAGGCAAACAGCCTAGATTTAAAAATTCATCCCTTGACGCGCGGTCTTCACGCACGATAATGACTGCCTTCAGTTCGAAAGATACATTACGATCCAATCGAATCAGGCAATTATTCCCGAAAGGTAATAAATACCTGATTCGGCCGGAATCGATTCGAAAAACGTTGCCGATCGCAGTCGCGACGCCGCCCGCACCCGGCGGCGAAAGCCCGATGCATCGCCGACGATCCAGCCAGGAGGCCCATCCGGATGACTCAACCCTTCATCGTCCTCGGGGACAAGCATAGCCATGGCGGCACCGTGACCAGTGCGTCCACGCAGTCGTCGGTCGACGGCCGCGGCATCGCACGCCGCAACGACACGGTGACGTGTCCGATCCACGGCCCGAATCACATCGTCGAAGGCGACGACACGATGATCGTGCAGGGCGAAGGCGTCGCGCGCGACGGCTACAAGACGGCCTGCGGCGCCGCACTGATCGCGAGCCGGACGGCCGGCAGCGACGGCAACTGACACGCGCCGCCGCAAGTCACGGGAGAATCGAGGGAAATGATCACGGGGTTGCGCAAGACGGCATTTGTCGCCGCGCTGTTCGTCGCGGTGTGGGTCGCCGTGTTCGCTTGGTGGAAAACGAGCCGGCATGCACCGACCACCAAGGAGTTACTGCTGTGCGGGCTCGTACTGCCGGCGGCGCTCGCCGTCTGCGCGGCATGGCTGCGCCGGGGGCTCGGCCAGCGTCCGGCGCTCGCGGCCGCCGTACCGCCGAGCGCACCGGCATCGACCGACGCCTCTGCCGCGCAGGACCCCGCGTCGCACACCTGGGCGGCCCTGCTGCTCGACAGCAGCGTCAGGCTGCCGACGGGGGCGACGACCGCGGACATCGATGCGGCGGCCCGGGAAGAACGTTCCGTCGCGCTTCATCCCGAACTGCGACGCCCGGACGGAACCGGCGTATTCGCGAGCACCGTCGACTCGGTATCGCTCGACCGATTCGATGCAAGCCTGCTCGCGCCCGACGCGCGGGAAGCGCTGCAGGACGAGCACTGGCGCGGGCTGCTGCTCGCCGCCGATGCGCTTGACGAATTGCGCGAACGTCATGCCGTGTTGTCCTGCGCGGGCGCCGACGCGCCACCGATCAGGCTCCACCTGCTGATGCCGGAGCGCTGGCAACCGGTCGCCGCCACGCTCGCCGCATGGCTCGATGCGCACGCCGCGCGCGAAGCCGTCGCACCGGGCATCGCGCGCGCGCAACTGCGCACGGTCGCCGATCCCGTACAAGCTTGGGCGGTCGTCGACGAACTGATCCAGGCATTGCACCTGCAACCGTCCGGCGATCTGCACCTCGTCCTCGCGTTCGACTCCACCGCGAGCCGGGACGCGGTCGACGCGCTGGATCGCGCAGGCCGGCTCTACGGCCGCGATCGGCCGAACGGCATGCCCCCCGGCGAAGGCGCATGTGCATTGCTGCTCGGTCATCCCGACGCGCCGCATGCGACGCCCGTGCCGTCGGTCCATCGGCTCGCGTCCGCGCGCCGCGCGGGCTCCGCCGATCACGGCAAGGCCGAATCGACAACGCTCGGACAGTTGCTCGCGGCGGTCAATACTCGACTGTCGACGTTGCGTCCCGATCTGTCGGCATCCGGTTTCGTCACCGACGCCGATCAACGCAGCAGTCGCCGCACCGAAGTCGTGACGGTCGGCGAGCAGCTCTGGGGCAACACTGCCGCCGAGCGCAGCCGCCACCTCGGGCTTGCAAACGGAACAAGCGGCGCGGCGCTCGCACTCGCCGCGCTGGCCGTCGCCGCCGATCGCGCGACAGAGGGAGGGCAAGCGGTATTTGCGGCATCGGTCAGCGATCCGCTCGTCCGCGGGGTCATGCTCGTCACGCCGGCGATGACGGTCGACACCGCGGCGGCGGCGCCGCAATCCGGAACGGTCGCCGCATGAGCGGACGCGCCGGCGGGTGCGTCATGACGCGTGCACGCGTCCGTCTACACTGGTATCGAAGCGCATGAGCGGCGCGGCTACCGATGCCGCTGCCCCGCGGCGGCGAATTGCAACGCGTGCCGCCGCTCGATCGGCCTTGCACGCCGTGCACGCCTCCAATTTCCCGCGTGCGCAAGCGCAAGCGCCGTCGCCCACGACCGATCGTCGGCGGCGGCCGAATCCGTCACCCGCGCCGCACCCAGATCACCTTGCCGTCGCGAATGCCGAGATTGCGGCGTTCCTCCCGGTAATCCATCGTGCCCGGCAACGATTTGCCGTCGCGCTCGAGCACGCGCCACGGGCAACCATCGAGCAGCGCGGCCGCATCGGCCTCGGTCTTGCCGACCAGCGCGTCGTCCGGCCCCGCGTCCGCCTTGCATGCCTGCGACGTGACTGCCGGCTCGCCGTTCATCATCATGCCGCCCGCGGTCGCATTCTTCGTTTTCATGTCCGTGCATCCCGCAAACGTTGCGCCCGCAACCAGCGCCATCATCATCGCGATCGTCTTCTTCATCGGTTTCTCCCTTGCGCGCCCGGCGAAACAGGTGCGGCGCGTCTCGCCCGCATGGCGTTGCATACATGATTGGTTTGCGCGCATCGCCAGCCGTGTTCCGGCGGATGCCGGCCGGCCAACCGCGACCTCGCGCGCTTTGGCCGCGCCGGTTCGGCTAGCGGAGCCTCGGGGCCGGCCCGAAGCCAAAGCCAAAGCCAAAGCCGCCTGCATGTTACCGCAGGCGGTCGGCCGCCACGGCGCGGCGCCCATGCATCGCGCAGCGCCGCGGCTCAATCGCGCCGCCCCATGCATGCCGATGCAACGCGGCGCTCGGGCCCGCCGTCGACAACCGGCTCAGAACTTGTACGTCACGCCGGCCATGCCGTAGTAGTTGCTGCGCGTCTGGACGATCGGGCTGTCCCCATAGCGCCCCAGCAGCCGCGTCATGCCGCCGGTCGCGTGCACCGCCCAGTGCCGTGACAGATCCCAGTTCCACGCAAGCGACAGCGTCGCGCTGTCGACCCCGCCGCTCGTCGAATATGGCCGGAACCCGCTCGTCATCGACTGCGCGTCGGTCACGCCGTAGAACGTCTGCATGTAGCGGCCCGTGCCGGCATGCACGCTGCCCGTCACGACGACCGTGTGCCGCGCGGCCGTAAACACCGGCACCGCGAGGTCGACATGCCCGGACAGGCCGCGCGACGCATGCGTGACCGGCGCGTCGATCGTGACGGTCAGTTCACCGCCGTCCAGCAGCTTCACGCCGGCACGCAAGCCGACGAGCACCGAGCCCGGCACCCGCCCCATCCCCTTCAGGTGGTTCGAACCCGGCAGGTCGAAGCGGTTTTCGTCGGCGCGGCCCGCGTCGTAGCCCAACGCCGCCGACACGAACGCGCCGTGCGGCAAGTCCAGCCGGTAGCCGGCGCCCTGCGTGCCGTCAATGAAGAAGCCATTGCCGAACATCGCGGAAAACGACGGCGCGACCACGCCGCGATACTGGTTGCTCCCCTGGTAGCGCGGGGCGAATCCGCCGCCGAGCGATATCGCATACTGGTTTTCGGCGTGGGCGACGGCGGCAAGGGTCAGGCCGGCAAGCGGCATGCAATAGCGGAAGGAGCGAAGAGAGGGGCGCACAATATTGAAATAAGAGTGACGGAGCCCGCAGTCTAGGGATCGCCGCGCGCCGGGACTGTCCGGAATCTGCGGTGAATCTGTGCGCAAATGTGTTCGATTGTTCCTGATTGTCGTACGGCCGCCCCGGCCGTCGGAACGCCGGATAGAATTCGCGTGCCGCGCGCCCGCGTGCAGAAGTGGAAGACGACGCGCGCATTCCGAGGAGACCATGAAGAACGACAATCCGCTCAAATACCGTGTGCTGCTGATCGAGGACGACGACCGCCTCGCGCAGCTCGTGCGCGAATACCTCGACGGCTACGAATTCGCGGTGACGGTCGTGCGGCGTGGCGATCTCGCCGTCGCCGCGGTACGCGAGCACCGGCCGGCACTGGTGATACTCGACCTGATGCTGCCGAATCTCGACGGGATGGAAGTCTGCCGGCGCATTCGCGCGTTCACCAACATCCCGGTGCTGATTCTCACCGCGCGCGCCGATGTCTACGACCAGGTCGCGGGCCTCGAGACCGGCGCCGACGACTACGTGACGAAGCCGATCGAGCCGCGCGTGCTGGTCGCGCGCGCCCGCGCGCTGTTGCGCCGCGCGCAGCCCACCGCGCCGGAACCGGCCGCCGCCGAGCCCCAAGCCCTCGTGTTCGGCGAGCTGACGATTTCGCCGCCGAACCGGACGGTCACGTGGCGCGGCGAGCCGGTCGACCTGAAGACCACCGAATTCAACCTGCTGCTGATCCTCGCGCGCGCGGCCGGCACCGTGCTGAGCCGCGACGACATCCTGAAGCAGCTGCGCGGGATCGAGTTCGACGGGCTCGACCGCTCGGTCGACTCGGGCATCTCGAAGCTGCGCCGCCGCTTCGAGGACGTTTCGTCGGAGCCGCACCGGATCAAGACGATCTGGGGCCGCGGCTACCTGTTCAGCCCTTCCGCCTGGGACGAGTAAATGCTGCGCCCGCTGATCAAGCTGTACCTCATCGTGATCCTGTGCGGCGCCGCCTCGATCGTGTTCATCCAACTCTCGTTCGACAGGATTTTCTACGAGCGCGCGGCACAGGCGCAGCGCGATTCGCTGACCACCTACGCGTTCGTGCTGAACGACTACCTCGAACGCCATCCGGGCGCGCAGCGCATGCTCGCGCTGCGCGAACTCGCGCAACACGGCAACGAACGATTCGGTTTCGTGACGATGGCCGACGCCCGTGCGCAACTGAGCGGCGCGCCGCTGCGCGACCTCGACGCCGGCAAGATCGCGATCAGCTACGACGGCAGGAACTACTACATGCCGCTCGCGGACGGCTCCGTGCTCCATGCGCGCCCGATCGAGCCCGCCGACCTCGACATCAAGATCTATGCGTACCTGGTGATCGCGTTCGCGGCGCTGTTCGCCGTCGCGCTGTGGACCTCGTATCACTGGCGCGACCTGCGCCGGCTGCAGGAGGCCGCGCGTGCGTTCGGCGCGGGCAACCTGTCGACGCGCGTGAAGCTGTCGGGCCGGTCGAACATCTACGAGCTGTCGCAGCAGTTCAACGACATGGCCGAGCGCATCGAAGCGTCGATCAAGCAGCAGCGCGAAATGATGCACGGCATCTCGCACGAACTGAAGACGCCGCTCGCGCGGCTCGAATTCGGGCTCGCGCTGCTCGCGGAACCCGACGAGACGGGCCGCATGCGCGAACGCCGCGACGCGCTGCGGCGCGACGTGCGCGAGCTCGACGAACTCGTGACCGAGCTGCTGACGATCGGCCGGCTCGAACAAGGCGCGAGCCAGCTCGCGCCGATGGAAGTCGTCGTCGACGCGCTGCTCGACAGCGTCGCCGGCAACGTCGCGAACGACATCGTCGATCGCGACATCACGCTCGACGTGTCGGCGCTCGGCGCACCCGCGACCCACGTGTGCGACCCGAAGCTGGTCGCCCGCGCGTTGCTGAACCTGATCCGCAACGGCGCGCGCTACGCGTCGCGCACCGTGCTGCTCGCCGCCGAGCGCAACGCATCCGGCGCGCTCGTGCTGAGCGTCGACGACGATGGCCCCGGTATTCCGGCCACCGAACGCGCCCGCGTATTCGAGCCGTTCCAGCGACTCGACTCCAGCCGCGACCGGCAGACCGGCGGCTTCGGGCTCGGGCTCGCGATCGTGCGGCGCGTCGCGCTGGTGCATGGGGGCGACGTGCGGCTCGAGGATTCGCCGCTTGGCGGCGCACGCTTCGTGATCACCCTGCCCGCGCTGACGCTGCCGGACAATCTGCTCGATTTGCCGGACACCCTCGCGCGCACCGACGCGTTCGGCGGCAACGCCGGCATGGCCGTTCCGCGGCAATGAAGCGCGCGGCAGGCGCCCCGGCCGCCTTCGCCTGACCGCCGCCGCCGGGGCGCGCGCGCCGCTCAGCGGCGGCGCAGCAGCGCGACGAAGAACAGGCTGCCGAACATCGCGGTCACGATTCCGATCGGCAGATCCTCCGGCGCCGCGAGCGTACGAGCGGCCACATCGGCCCATACGAGCAGAATCGCACCGGTCAGCGCGGCCACCGGCAGCAGCCTGCCGTGCTCGGCGCCGACGACGCGACGGCACAGATGCGGCGTCACGAGCCCGACGAAGCCGATCGCCCCGCTCACCGCCACCATCGCGCCGGTCGCGAACGACGCGACGACGAAGACCTCGCGCCGCATCCGCGCGCTTGGCACGCCGAGCGCAGCCGCGGCAACATCGCCCGACATCAGCGCATTCAGTTCGCGCCGGCGCGCGTACAACGCGCCGCCGGCAAGCGCCGCGCATACGGCCGGCACCGGCAACAGATCCCAGCGCGCGAGCCCGACGCCGCCGAGCATCCAGAACAGCACCGACGACGCTGCGCGCTGGTCGCCGAGATACAGCAGCAGGTTGCCGAACGCCGCCATCATGAACGACACCGATACGCCGGCGAGCAGCAGCCGGTCCGATTCGAGCCGGCCATGCCGGTAAGCGAGCGCAACGACGCAAGCGGTCGCCGCGAGCGCGCCCGCGAACGCGGCAGCCGACAGCGTAAACGGGCCGAATGCCGCACCGGCCATCACGGTGACCGCGACGGCGCCGAGCATCGCGCCCGCGCTCACGCCGAGCAGGTGCGGATCGGCCAGGCGGTTCGCGGTCGCGGCCTGCAGCGCCACGCCGACCGCTGCCAGCGTCGCGCCGACGATCGCGGCCAGCAGCGCGCGCGGCATCCGGATCAGCCAGACGATGCTGTCGTCGCCCGCCCCCGCCGCGAACGCGCCGGTCTCGCCGAACGCCGACACGATGTGCGTGGCGACGATCCGCACCGCAGCCGGCATCGCAATCGGCGCCGGGCCGAACGCGGCCGACGCGACGATCGACACGACCAGCAGCAGCGCCAGCGCCGGCAGCACCACGCGCATGTGGGGCCGCGATGCAGGCACGCGCACGCTCATCGCGCCGGCCCGGCGAACGCGGCCGGATACAACGCGCGCGCCAGCGTCTCGACGGCCGCGACGTTCTCGGGGCCCGGCGTCGCCGCGTCGTAAGGAATCGCGACGAAGCGCCGGTCGCGGATCGCCGCCACGCGAGCGAGCGACGGCTGGCTCAGCAGGAACTGCTGCTTCTGCGCGGCCGTCACGGCCGAATAGTCGACGATCACGATCACTTGCGGATCGCGCGCGACCACGCTTTCCCAGCTCACCTGCGTCCAGCTGCGCGGCACGTCGTCCATCACGTTGCGCGCGCCCGCCGCGGCCAGCAGCGCGGTCGGCATCGCGAGAGCGCCGGCCGTCATCGGCTTGTCGGTGCCGCTGTCGTACACGAACACGCGCAGCGGCTGCGGGCGCCCGATCGTACGCGACACCTCCGCGAGACGCGCACGCATCGCGGCGACGACCTGCGCGGCGCGCGCGTCGACACCGAAGATCCGGCCGAGATTGGTCAAGTCGCGGAACACGTCGTCGAACGAGGCCGCCGACTGTTTCATCACGTGCGAGCACGATTCGGTCAGCTCGTAGGTACGGATGCCGAATGGCGCGAGCGTCGCGGGCGTCACCGGGCCGCCGACATGCATCCCGTAGTTCCAGCCCGCGAGATAGAAGTCGGCGCGCGCGGCCGCCAGCACCTCGAGCGACGGATACTGGCTTGCGAGTTCAGGCACGCCGCGCAGCGCATCGCGCACGCGCGCGGTGCCCGTCTTCCAGCCGCCGATCCCGGTGTAGCCGACGAGCCGGTCCTTCAGGCCGAGCACGAGCATCATCTCGGTCAGGTTCACGTCGTTGCTCACCGCACGCGTCGGCGCGCGCTCGAACGTCACGTCGCGATCGCAACTGCGCACGGTGACGGGATAGGCCCCCGCATGAGCGGCCGCGCAGCCGAGCATGGTCGCGGCAACCAGCCGACGGGACAGGGATGACAAAGCGGAGGACAAGACAGGAAACGGCATGGCGGTCATTCCGGATGAAGCGGCGTGATGCGCGGCCGGCCCGTGACGGGATGGCGATCGACGAGCACGGCGACGCCGAACACGTCGCGCAGCAGCGCTTCGGTCAGCACGTCGGCCGGCACGCCCGATGCGACGACCCTGCCGTGCGCGAGCACGTGGAGCCGGTCGCAATACGCGGCCGCGAGATTGAGGTCGTGAATCGTGGCGAGCGTCGCGATGCCGAGGCGTCGCACGCGCGCGAGCAGTTCGAGCTGATGGCGCAGGTCGAGATGGTTGGTCGGCTCGTCGAGCAGCAGCAATTCAGGCTGCTGCGCGAGCGCGCGGGCCAGCAGCGCGCGCTGCTTCTCGCCGCCCGACAGCGACGCGAAGCGTTGCGCACGGCGCTCGACGAGGCCGACGTCGCGCAATGCGGATTCGACGATCCGGCAATCGTCCGCCGTCTCCGCATCGAACGGCCGCAGGTGCGGCGTGCGCCCCATGCCGACCAGTTCGTCGACCGTCAGCCCGAATTCGTCCGGCGTCTCCTGCTGCAGCACCGCGATGCGCTGCGCGACCGCGCGCGGCCGCATGCGCCACACGTCCTGCGCATCGAGCGCGACGCGGCCGGCATCGGGCCGCGCGTAACGGAACACGCAGCGCAGCAGGCTCGTCTTGCCGCTGCCGTTCGGGCCGACCAGCCCGACGAACTCGCCTTCGGCCACGCTCAGCGTCACCGAATCGAGCACGGTGACCGCGCCGCCGGGAGACCAGTTCACGCGCTCGATATCGAGCATGTGCGCCACGGGAGGCTCGTCGCGCCGCATCAGAAGCGCATCGTCGCGACGAGCTCCGCCGACCGCGACGGGCCGAGCAGCCATTGCTCGCCGCCGTTCGACGTCGTCACCGCATACGTGCGGTTCGCGAGATTGCGCAGGTACAACGCCAGCTCGGTGCGCGACGTCGGTTGCCAGCGCAGCGACGCATCGAACACCGTATAGGACGGCACCTGCACGCGGTTCGCGTCGTCGCCGTACGTCGCGCCGACGTAACGCACGCCCGCATTCGCCTGCCAGCGCTCGGCAAACGCCCAGCCGAGCCAGAGGTTCGCGGTCTGCTGCGGCACGTTCGACGGCACGTTGCCGGCCCGCGACACCGTTGCGCCGCCGGTCGTCTGGTTGAACGCGTCGTAGCGTGCACGCAGCAGCGCGACGTTCGCATCGACCGTCCAGCCGTGCGGCAGCCGCGCGCCACCGGTCAGCTCGATGCCGCGCGACGATTGCCGGCCGACCTGCTGGCGCAGCGCGGGATTGAACGGATCGGTACTCAGCAGGTTGCGCTTCGTGATGTCGTACACGGCGAACGTCCAGTATGCGCGTCCGTCGAGCAGCGTCTGCTTGAGCCCGGCCTCCCACTGCTCGCCGGTCGCGAGCCGGTAGCTTGCCTGCGACGCGGACAGCGTCACGAGCGAGCCGAGGCCCTCCGCGCCCGTCGTGTACTGCGCATACGCGCTGAGCGTCGGCGCAACGTCGAACACGAAGCCCGTGCGCCAGCCGACATTCGCGAAACGCTTGTCGAAGCCCTCTCCGGTCGCGGCCTGCTCGCGACTGAACGCGATATGGTCGTAGCGCAGGCCGCTCACCCACGCGAGCCGCGGCAGCACTTCGAGCCGGTTCTCGGCGAACACCGCGGCCTGCCGCGCCCGCGTGCTGAACTGCAGCACCGTCGGGTCGGGGCTCGTGAACACGCCGGGATCGAAGCCGTGCGCGGGCACCGTGGATTCACCGCCATACGGCGAATTGTTGGTGCCGCTGAACGTGATCTGGCTGAATTCCGTGCCGACGACGAAGCGGTTCGCACGGCCGAACAGCGTGCCGTCGAAGCGTGCGCTCAGCCGGTCGCCGATCTGCCGCTGATGGTGGCCGATGTCGAGATAGTCGCCCCGCGTGACGAGACCCGTCGCGGCATCGAGCGCATACGATTCGGCGTTGCGCCAGTGGCGATTCGACGTCAGGTAGTAAAGCTGGTTGTCGATCGTCACGCCGGCCGTCGGCCGGTAGCGGGCCGACAGGCGCGTCCACTGGTCGTAGTAGGACATCGTCGCATCGGCGACGTTGTAGTTGAGCTTGCGCAGCGACGGATCGAGCACGCCGTTCGGCGCCGGCACGCCATAGTAGGTCGCCGGCATCTGGCGGCCGTAGTCGAAATCGAGCGTCAGCGTGAGCTTCGGGCTCACGTCGAACTTCAGCGCGCCGCCAACGGCCGTCGTATGCGTATCGGCCCGCTCGGCGAGACCGTTCGCGCGCGCATCGCTCGCATAGAAGCGATACGACAGCTGCGAGCCGAGCGCACCCGTCGTATCAAACGCGACGCGCTTCGCGCCGTCGAGGTCCACACCGACCTGCAGCGTGGTCTCGCGCATGCGCTGCGGCCGCTTCGGCACCACGTTGACGACACCGCCGATCGCCCCTTCGCCGTACAGCACCGACGCCGGGCCGCGCAGCACCTCGATACGCTCGACCGACCACGTATCGAACGGGAACGTGATCGTGCCGGCAGCCGGCATCAGCCGCACGCCGTCCAGCAGCGTCATCACCGATTCCTGCCCGCTGAAGCCTCGCACGCTCAATGCGGTGCCGCCATTGCCGGGCGCCATCGCGCTCGAGAACCCCGCAGTGCGCGTCACCGCGTCGAGCACCGTGCGATCGCCGCGCGCGTCGATCGTGGCGGCCGTGACCGTCTCGACGCTCGCGGGCGTGTCGAGGCTCGCGAGCCCGAGCCGCGAGCCCGTCTCGAGCGGCTGCGTCAGCGGGTCGGCCGGTGCGGCTTGCGCGCTGACGTTGATCGCCGGCAGCGCATGCCGCTCGTCCGGTGCGGGTGCGGCCGCTTCGCCGGCCATCGCGCCGGAGGTCGCCATCGCGCAACCCAGCAGGGTCGTGCAGCTGCGTGCGCGCCACGCGCGAGCCTGCCGGCGCGGCGCGGCAGCGTGCCGCTCCCCGCGCGCCGGGTTGAATCTGGTGTTCGTCACGTCGTATCGGTCTTTGGATGAAGTCGCCGCGCGCGGCCGCACCGGGTAGCCCGGGCGGCCGGCAACGCAAAACGTCAGATGATACAAAATATCAACCCGATTCGTCGGGAATTTGTCAGGGTGAGCCAACCGCCCTGCCGACGGGTGTCGCGCGCCGCGCTACCGCCATCCGGCCCGGCAAGCCGGTCGACGCCGAGTACCGCGCGTAGTTGAAGTACTGCGTGTTGCCGTGCGGCGAAAGCAGCCCGTTCGGCACCGTGTCGACGCCGAACGAACAGCGGATCTGTCCGTTCTCCGTGGCCGACGCCGGAACCTGAATGTCCCAGGCGATCAGGAATGCCAATGACATCCGTCGCAATGCGAATTTCATGTCGTCTCCTGACCGGATCGTTATCGTGTCATCGCCGGCCAGGGAAAATGCCATGTAACGTGCACGACAGCGGCGAAACAGACGACGCTCGGGGAATCCGTTCTTCGTGACACGGAGAAATGCACAACGGTGCAGCACCTGCCTGCGCTCAGCGGCCGACTTCCTTCCATTTGCGCGCGAGCCCGAGACGTTCGAAACGCTCGATCAGGAACTCGGTGAAGACGCGGATCTTCGCCGGCTGGTGACGGCGGCTCTGGTACGCGATGTTGACGGTGAGCAGCGGCAGTTGCCAGTCGGTGAGCACCGGCACCAGCTTCCCCGCGACGATATCGTCGTGAATGATGTAGAGCGGCTGGATCAGGATGCCGAGCCCGGCAAGCGCCGCGGCGCGGATCACCTGCCCTTCGTTCGCATCGAGCACGCTCTTGATCGTGACCGACCGCTTCTTCGCGCCGTGGCGGAAATGCAGGACATACGGGTCGTTCGCGAGGTTGTAGACCAGCAGCCGGTGGTCGCCCAGCGCATCGGGCGTCTCCGGCGCGCCGTGCTTCGCCAGATACCCGGGCGACGCGGCCAGCACGCGCCGCGTCTCGGCGAGCTTGCGCACGGTGATGCCGGAATCCGCTTCATGCTCGCGTGTGCGGATCGCCACGTCGATGCCGGCCTCGATGAAATCCGGATAGCGGTTCGCCGCGACGATCTGCACGTTCAGGTTCGGGTAGCGCCGGTGAAACTCCGGCAATGCGGGGGCGATATAGATCGACGCGAACGATACCGACGCGGTCACACGCAGCGTGCCGGCCGGGTTGACGCTCGCTTCGTTGACCGCCGCATCGGCCTCCGACAGCTCCATCAGGATCGCGACGCAGCGCCGGTGATATTCATGCCCGGCGTCGGTCAGCCACAGGCGCCGCGTGGTGCGTTCGACGAGCCGCGCACCCAGCCGTTCCTCCAGCGCGTTCAGGCAGCGGCTCGCCGCCGCGCTCGACATCCCGAGCCGCTCGGCGGCCTTCGACAGGCTGCCCAGCTCGGCGACCTGCACGAAAAATTCGATCTGGGTCCACTTGTCCATGGGTTCGATTCTTCCACCTGGCGGAGAACAAAACTCCTCCCCACCCTCTTTTTTACGATTCAAGGAAGAATTAATGTTACGTCTGCGCACCATCCAACGACATCAGGAGACACCCCCTATGCGCAATCTCGACGAAGACACCATTACGCAGGCGGTGATCGCGTCGCTCGCCGGATGTCGCGACGAGCGGTTGCGCACGGTCATGACCAGTCTCGTCCAGCACCTGCATTCGTTTGCGCGGGAGACGAAGCTCACCGAGGCCGAATGGCAAGCCGCGATCGGCTTCCTGACCGCCGTCGGCCACATCACCGACGACAAGCGTCAGGAGTTCATCCTGCTTTCCGACGTGCTCGGGCTGTCGACCCTCGTCACCGCGCAGAATCATGCGAAGCCGGCTGGCTGTACCGAAGCGACCGTATTCGGCCCGTTCTACGTCGAAGGCAGCCGCGACTTCGGTATGTTCGACGACATCGCGAACGGCGCGTGCGGCGAACCCTGTTTCGTGTCGGGCCACGTGCGCGGCATCGACGGCATGCCGATCGCGCACGCGTCGCTGGAAGTCTGGCAAGCCGACGAGGACGGGCACTACGACGTGCAGCTGCCGGCCGACGACGGCTCGGTCACGCACCGCGCGCGCGGCCGGCTGCGCACCGGCGCCGACGGCCGTTACGCATTCCGCTCGATCCTCGCCGAGCCGTATCCGATTCCGCACGACGGCCCCGTCGGCGCGATGCTCGACGCACTCGGCCGTCATCCGTGGCGCCCCGCGCACCTGCACTTCATGATCGAGGCGCGCGGCTACGAAACGCTGATCACGCACGTGTTCCGCGACGGCGACCGCTATCTCGACTCCGATGCGGTGTTCGGCGTACGGTCGACGCTCATTGCCGACTGGGTCCGGCACGCGCCCGGCATCGCGCCGGACGGATCGCGCATGGACACGCCGTTCTACACGCTCGACTACGACTTCGTGCTCAATCCTGCGGCGCGCGCCGCATGATCCGCCACGTCTCGGGCAGGTCGTCAACGAGGACGATCCGCGCAAGCACGCGCGCCATGCGCGTGCTCGTCGACGCATCGCACGGTCTCGCGCGCCGGTCCGGCAAGCGCATCGAACGCGTCGACGTGCCGTCCGGCGATGCGACGCTCAGCCGCCGATCTTGAACGTCGGCAACTGCTGCCCGAGCCGCGCGCCCATTTCCGCGCCCAGCGCCTGCAGCGCGTTGAACGGCCGGATCATGACCTCGAATTCGACGATTCGCCCTTCGTCGTCGAAGCGGATCATGTCGATCCCCGTCAGCGCCTTGTCGCCGACAGCCGCGCTGAACTCCAGCACCACGCTCTTGCCGTCGCCGGTAACGAACTGCCGGTGATAGGCGAAATCCTCGAGGATCGTGATGACCGTGCGCAGCGCCAGCAACAGCGCGGGCGCCGGCCCGTAGGGCTTGAACGCCATCGGCGAACGGAACACGGCGTCCGGATGGACGATCGATTCCAGTGCGCCAAAATCCTTGCGTTCGATCATCGCATGCCACTTGTCGAGCGATTGCGCGACAGCGGGTTGAAGATGCAGCGGTGCGTTCGTCATCGAAGACTCCAGTATCGTCGGGCGGAAAAAAGCGAATCAGTCTCGAACCTCAGAGGGTGGCGGCAAGCGTCGTACCCTGGTGAATCGCGCGCTTCGCATCGAGTTCGGCCGCTTCGTACGCGCCGCCGATCACGTGCACCTTGCGCCCGGCCGCCTCCAGTTGCGCCGCCAGTTCGCGCAACGGTTCCTGTCCCGCGCAGATCACGACGTTGTCCACCGGCAGCGTCTGTTCGACGCCGTCGATCGTCACGTGGAATCCCTCGTCGTCGATCCGTCCGTAGGTCACCGCCGACGACATGCCGACACCGCGCGCCTTCAGCGCCGTGCGGTGGATCCATCCGGTGGTCTTGCCGAGCCCGTCGCCGACCTTCGACGCCTTGCGCTGCAGCAGATGGATGTGTCGCGCCGCCGGTTCGGGCTGCGCACGGCGCAAGCCGCCTGCGTTCGCATACGACGGATCGACACCCCACTCGGCGAAGAAGCGGTCCGGGCCGCCCTGTTCACCGTCTTCGCGATGAACGAGATATTCCGCAACGTCGAAGCCGATGCCGCCGGCGCCGACGATCGCGACGCTGCGACCCACGGCCTTGTCGTCGCGCAACACGTCGAGGTAGCCGAGCGTCTTCGCATGCCCGACGCCATCGATCGGCGGCGTGCGCGGCACGATGCCCGTCGCGATCACGATTTCGTCGAATTCGCCTTGCAGCAGCATCTCGGCGGTCGCCCGCGTATTAACGTGGAGCGTCACGCCACGCATTTCGATCTGGCGGCGGAAATAGCGCAGCGTCTCGTTGAACTCTTCCTTGCCGGGCACCTTCTTCGCGATGTTGAACTGGCCGCCGATCTCGGCGCCGGCTTCGTACAGCGTCACCGCATGACCGCGCTCGGCCGCGGTCACCGCGAAGCCGAGGCCCGCCGGCCCGGCGCCGACCACGGCGATCCGCTTGCGCTGCCGCGCGGGGCGAATCACGAGCTCGGTTTCATGGCACGCGCGCGGATTCACGAGGCACGACGTGATCCTGCCGCTGAACGTATGGTCGAGGCAGGCCTGGTTGCAGCCGATGCACGTGTTGATTTCGTCCGCGCGCCCTTCCCGCGCCTTGCGGACAAACTCGGCATCGGCGAGAAACGGCCGCGCCATCGACACCATGTCGCAATAACCGTCGGACAGCAGCTGCTCCGCGACTTCCGGCGTGTTGATCCGGTTGGTCGCGACGAGCGGGATGCCGACCTTGCCCATCAACTGCCGCGTGACCCAGGCATATGCGGCGCGCGGCACCTTCGTCGCGATGGTCGGAATGCGCGCCTCGTGCCAGCCGATACCCGTATTGATGATCGTTGCACCGGCCGCCTCGATCGCCTGCGCGAGCCGGATCACTTCGTCGAGCGTCGAGCCGCCTTCGACGAGATCGAGCATCGACAGCCGGTAGATCAGGATGAAGTTCGTGCCGACCCGCTCGCGCACGCGCCGCACGATCTCGACCGGGAAACGGATACGGTTCTCGTAGGCGCCTCCCCATGCATCGTCGCGATGGTTCGTGCGAGCGGCGATGAATTCGTTGATCAGGTAGCCCTCCGACCCCATGATCTCGACGCCGTCGTAACCCGCATGCTGCGCGAGCGCCGCGCATCGCACGAAATCGGCGATCGTCTCGTCGACTTCATCGCTGCTCAGCGCGTGTGGCGTGAACGGGTTGATCGGCGCCTTCAGCGCGCTCGGTGCGGCGAGCGCCGGGTGATACGCATAGCGCCCGAAGTGCAGGACCTGCAGCGCGATCTTGCCGCCCCCCGCGTGCACCGCGCGCGTCACGACACGATGGCGCTCGGCCTCCGCTTCGGTCGTCAGCATCGCGCCGCCGGGCGCCGGACGGCCCCGTTCGTTCGGGGCGAATCCGCCCGTCACGATCAGGCCGGCCTCGCCGCGCGCGCGCTCCGCATAGAACGCCGCCATCCGCTCGAAGCCATTCGGCGCTTCCTCGAGGCCCACGTGCATCGACCCCATCAGTACACGGTTCCTGAGCGACGTGAAGCCGAGCTCGAGCGGGGTCGTCAGATGCGGATAGCGCTGTGTCATCGGGGGTCTCCCATTTTTATGCAACAAGTTGCACAGATGTTAGTCGACCGCTTTTGTTTATGCAACCCGTTGCATAAACGCATCCATCATCTTGTACCGTGACCCCGATATGGCAAGATGCGGTTCATTCCGCGGCCTCCTCCAACCCGACATGTCCCTGCCCCACGCACTCCTCACCGCCCTCGCCGAACGCCCCGGTTCGGGCTCCGAACTCGCCGACCGCTTCGATCGCTCGATCGGCTATTTCTGGCAGGCGACGCACCAGCAGATCTATCGCGAGCTGGGGCGCCTCGAAGAAACGGGCTGGATCGAATCGCTGCCGGCCGAATCGGGGCGCGGCCGCAAGCGCACGTACCGGATCCTGCCGGCCGGCAAGAAGGAGTTGCGGCGCTGGATCGCCGAACAGGAGGATCCGACGCCGCTGCGCGAAGCGCTGATGGTGCGTCTGCGCGCGGAAGCGGTGCTCGGCCCGGCCGGCCTCGATGACGAAATCAGGCGGCGCATCGCGCTGCACCAGGAGAAGCTCGACCTGTATCTGCAGATCGAGGCGCACGATTTCCCGGAAGACACTGATTCGCGCACGAAGCGCCTTCAGCACCTGGTACTGCAGGCCGGCATCGCGAACGAGCGGTTCTGGGTCGAGTTCTCGCAGCAGGCGCTCGACGTGCTGCGCTCGCCGAAAGACTGACCGGCTGACGGAGGAAAGGACGATGACGCAGAAAACCGTGCTCTGCCACGGCGATTCGAACACGCACGGCACAGGCCCGATGACGCGTGCCGGCATACTCGAGCGGTTTGCGCGCGAAGAGCGCTGGACCCGCGTGCCGGCGGGTCATTGAAGAAGGGTTGCCTGACGCGCGCGAGCACTGCGCCACAACCACGCGGCGTCCACCGGCACGCCGCGTGCGAAAAGCCGTCACGCGTCCGGCAGAATCACCACCTTGCCCTTCACCTGCCGGTTCGCCATCCGCGCGATCGCATCGGCCGCACCTGCCAGTGGCACACGCTCGGTGATCGCGGGTCGCACCTTGCCGGCCGCGAACCACTCGGCAAGCAGGCGCATGTTCGCGACATGCTGCTTCGGATCGCGGCGCACGGCATCGCCCCAGAACACGCCCAGAATGTCGCGCTCCTTGAGCAGCGCCAGGTTCAGCGCGATCTTCGGTATCTCGCCGGCCGCGAAACCGACCACGAGGAACCGGCCGCGCCAGGCGGTCGCGCGCAACGCCGCCTCGCTGTAGGCGCCGCCCACCGGATCGTAGACGACGTCCGCACCGCGCCCGCCGGTCAGTTCGTCCACACGGCGGCGCAGGTCTTCGGTCGCGTAGTCGATCGTCTCGTCGGCGCCCGCCTCACGACACAACGCCAGCTTGTCCGCACTCGACGCCGCCGCGATCACGCGCGCGCCGAGCGCCTTCGCGATCTCGATCGCGGCGAGCCCGACCCCGCCCGCCGCGCCCAGCACCAGCAAGGTCTCGCCCTGCTGCAGCCGCGCGCGCTGCTGCAATGCGTGCAGCGACGTGCCATACGCGAGCACGAGCGCCGCGCCCTGCTCGAACGTCATGCCGGGCGGCAGCGCGGCAATCTGGTGCACGTCGGCCACGCACTGCTGCGCGAACCCGCCGTGCCCGGTGAACGCAACCACCGAATCGCCCGGCCGCCACGCGGTCACGCCTTCACCCACCGCGTCGATCACGCCGGCGAATTCCGCGCCCGGCGAAAACGGCAGCGCCGGCTTCACCTGGTACAACCCCTGGACGATCAGCGCGTCGGGGAAATTGAGCGATGCGGCCTTCACCTGAACCCGGACCTGGCCTGCGGCTGGCTCGGGAGTCGCCACGTCCTCGATGCGCAAGCCGTCGATCGGGCCGAATGCGGTACACAACAGGGCTTTCATGCGCTTCTCTCTCCTTGTGCGGCGTGGCCGCGCATTGGGTCAGCCTGCGGGGCACGCCCGCACGGCCGGTTCACGACGCATACGCGACAGCCGACGGAATCGGCATCCGCGACATCGTCTGCATTCCGGAATGTCGATGAAGCAACGATCAGAACCACGCGTCGCGCATGTCGAGCGTCGTCGTATCGACGCTCGCGAGCAGATCGAGCTGCGCATCCACTTTCGGCAATTCCCATTTGTAGAAGTAACGGGCGGCCGCACGCTTGCCGTCGTGGAAATCGTCGGCTTGCCCGTGCGCGGCGAGCGTCACGTCGAGCCACAGCCATGCGACGACGAGATGGCCGAACGCTTCCAGATAGACGCTCGCATTCGCGAGCCGCACCGGCGGATCGCCGATCGCGCCGAGTTGCCGCGTGACCTCGACCAGCCGCGCCCAGCGCCGCGCCAGCGCGTCGGCCTGCTCGCGCAGGCCGGCATCGAGCGTGCGCGCACGTTCGATGGTCGCGCCGATCCGCGCATCCAGTGCGCGCAGCAGTGCGCCATCGTCCTGCGCGACCTTGCGGCCCAGCAGGTCGAGCGCCTGGATCCCGTGCGTGCCTTCGTGAATCGGGTTGAGCCGATTGTCGCGATAGAGCCGCTCGACCGCGTAATCGCGCGTGTAGCCATAGCCGCCGTGCACCTGGATCGCGAGGTCGTTCGCCGCAAGACACCACTGCGACGGCCAGCTTTTCGCGATCGGCGTCAGGATGTCGAGCAGGCGCGCGGCATCGGCGCGCACGTCCGCGTCGTCGTGCGCGCGTGCTTCATCGACTAGCTTCGCGCAGTACAGGATCAGCGCGAGACCGCCTTCGACATAAGCCTTCTGCGCGAGCAGCATGCGCCGCACGTCCGGATGCCCGACGATCGGCGCCTGCGGCGCGGCGGCATCCTTGCCCACCGGCCCGAGCGGGCGCCCTTGCGGCCGGTTGCGCGCATAGTCGAGCGCGTGCAGGTAACCCGTGTAGCCGAGCGCCACCGCGCCCGCGCCGACACCGATGCGCGCCTCGTTCATCATGTGGAACATGTACGCCAGACCGTGGTTCGGCTGGCCGACCAGATAGCCGATCGCACCTGCCCGCCCTTCCGGGCGATAGCGCGTGCCTTCGCCGAAGTTCAGCAGGCAGTTGGTGGTGCCGCGGTAGCCCATCTTGTGGTTCAGCCCGGCGAGCACCACGTCGTTGTGCTCGCCCTGCGCCGCGCCGTCGCTGCCCGGCAGGTACTTGGGCACGATGAACAGCGAGATGCCGCGCGTGCCGGGCAGCAGCCGGCCATGTTCGTCGGGAATCTTCGCGAGCACGAGATGAACGATGTTCTCCGTCAGCTCGTGCTCGCCGCCCGAGATCCACATCTTGTTGCCGGTCAACCGGTAGCGCGGGCCGAGCGGCGAATCGCCCTCGAAATCCGCACGCGTCGCGATGTCGGACAGCGACGAACCGGCTTGCGGCTCGGACAGGCACATGGTGCCGAGGTAGCGCCCTTCCAGTTCCGGGCGCGCGAACGCGTCGATCTGCGCGGGGCTGCCGTGCGCGACGAGCAGGTTCGCATTGGCGACGGTCAGGAACGGATAGGCGGCCGTCGCGATGTTCGCCGCCTGGAAGTACAGGAACGACGCGGCTTCGACCAGCTTCGGCAAGCGCATGCCGCCGAGCGCTTCGTCATGGCCCGCGGCGATCAGCCCGGCGTCCGCAAAGGCGCGCACGGCCGGTTCGACGTCCGGGATCAGCGTCACGCGCTCGCCGTCGAAGTGCGGCTCCTCGCGATCGCCACGCGCCGCATGCGGCGCGAACAGGTCTTCGGCAATCCGCTCGCTGGTGTCGAGCACCGCGTCGAACGTCTCGCGACTGTGCTCGGCGTAATGCGGCAGCGCGACGAGCGCTTCCGCGTCGAGCCAGTCATACAGCAGGAACGCGAGATCGCGTCGCGACATCAACAAGCTCATCGTGCTGCCTCCCGGGGCCGGCTTCGTCAGCCGAATGAAGGGTTCCGTGACTGCAGGTGCTGCCGGGAATTTAGCACGGTCGTTCTAAACCGACAACGACGGATGCGCTAGTTCGCGTAACCGGGATTGCGTCGATCGAGCCGGCGCAGCAAGCCTGGCCAGACGAGCGCCCCGGCGCCCATCCCGCGCGTCACCGCGGCGATCTGCTGCTTGATGCCGTCGAGAATCGGTTGCGCGATCGGCAACAGCGCCGAGCCGCCCGCCTGCGCACGGACCTGGATCATGCAGGCCGCTTCGAAGAAGTACATCGCGACGAACGCGTCTGCCGGCGTCGCGCCAACGGTCAGCAGGCCGTGGTTGCGCAACATCAGGTTCGTGTTGGCGCCGAGGTCGTGCACGAGGCGCGCCTTCTCGCCCTCGTCGAGCGCAATGCCCTCGTAGTCGTGATAACCGAGCGACGCCAGCACGCCGAGCGACTGCTGCGACAGCGGCAGCAGGCCCCCTTCCTGCGCCGACACGGCGACGCCGTTGATCGAATGCGTATGCATCACGCACAGCGCGTCGTCGCGAGCCGCATGCACCGCGCTGTGGATGGTGAAGCCGGCCGGGTTGATCTCGTAGGGCGATTCGGACACCTTGCGTCCGTCGAGATCCACCTTGACCAGCGACGATGCGGTGATCTCGTCGAACATCATGCCGTACGGGTTGATCAGGAAGTGGTGCTCCGGACCGGGGACGCGCGCGGAAATATGGGTGAACACGAGATCGTCCCAGCCGAACAGCGCGGTGAGCCGATACGCCGCCGCCAGGTTGACTCGCGCATCCCATTCGGTGGGGGAAACCGCCTGCTTCACGCTGACATCGGATGAGGCCACGTCGACACTCCTTGTTCAAGGATGGATGCGTACCGGGCCGCACGATGCGGCCCGGCGTGGGGATGGTGTCACCCCGCCCGGCGCTTCGCGAGCTGATCGGCGACCGGCAGGCTGCGGATGCGCGTGCCGGTGGCCGCGAAGATCGCATTGGTCAGCGCCGGCGCGACGGGCGGCAAACCCGGCTCGCCCACGCCGCCGAGCGGCGTCGCATAATCGTCCGGCGCGACGAGATGCACGCGGATTTCGCGCGGCGCTTCGTTCATTCTCAGCACCTGGAAGCCGTTGAAGTTGCTCTGCTCCGGATGGCCGTCCTTGAAGGTGATCTCCCCGTGCAGCGCGATCCCGAGCCCCATCACCACCGCACCCTCGAGCTGCGAGCGTACCCGCTCCGGATTGACCTGCGGCCCGCAGTCGATCGCGATGTCGACCCGCGGCACCGTGATCTTGCCGTCGGCATCGACCTGCACCTCGCACACCGCCGCCGTGTACGACACGAAGCTGCGATGCGCGGCGATTCCGAGCCCGTGCCCCTTCGGCAGCTTGCGGCCCCAGCCGGCTCCGCGCGCGACCGTCTCGACCACGCGCCGCAGCCGCCCGGTATCGACCGGATACAGCGCCGGATCCTCGCCGTAGTTCACGTTCTTCACCGCGATGTGCGGCTCGAATCGCCGCGCGGGACCGATCAATTCGAGCAGGAAATCCTTCGGGTCGCGACCGGCCGCATGCGCCAGCTCCGACACGAAGCTCTGGATGCCGAACGCATGCGGGATGTTGTAGACCGAACGGAACCAGCCGATTCGCGTATGCGCCTGCGCGGCCGGATTCTCGATCCGCACGTTCGGAATCGCGAACGGCAGGTCGGCAATCCCCTGCGCGAGCTCGCCCGGCTGCTCGTGTACGACGCCGGCCCGGAACGTCGACTGGATCGACGGCGCGACCGTGCGATGCTGCCACGCGACCACGTTCCCCGACGCATCGAGCCCACCATCGAACGCCTCGAGCGACACCGCGTGGAAATAGTCGTGCGCGATATCGTCCTCGCGCGTGAACGTCAGCTTGACGGGCGCGCCGGCCGCCCTCGACAGCAGCGCCGCCTCCACCACGTAGTCGGGCTTCGACTTGCGGCCGAAACCGCCGCCGAGCAGCGTCACGTTGACCGTCACGCGCTCCGTCGGCAACCCGAGCGCTTTCGCGACCTCGTCGCGCGTGGTCTGGGGCGCCTGCGTGCAGGTCCACACTTCGCAGCGCCCGTCGGCCACGCGCGCGACGGCCGCGGGCGGCTCCATCGTCGCGTGCGCGAGATGCGGGATGTAGTACGTCGCACGCACGCGCTTCGCGGCGCCGGCCAGCGCGGCCGCCGCGTCGCCGTCGTTGCGGATCACGTCGCCCGGTTGCGCGGCGGCCGCTTCGAGCGTCTTGCGATACTCGGCCGAATCGTAGTTCGCGTGGGGACCGCGCTTCCAGTCGATCTTCAGTTGCGCGCGCGCCTGGATCGCCGTCCACGTATCGCGGGCGACGACGGCCACGCCGCCGAGCGGCTGGAAACCGGACGGCAGCGGTGTCGGCGCGAGCGGCACGACCTTGACCACGCCCGGCAGCTGCTCCGCCGCCGATGCGTCGAACGACGCGACCGTGTCACCGTAGGCCGGCGGTCGCGCGACGACCGCATACAGCATGCCGTCGAGCCGCGTGTCGATCCCGTAGTGCGCGCGACCGCCGACGATGTCGCGCCCGTCGATCAGCGCCGTTTCGCCCTTGCCGATATAGCGGAATTCGGCCGGCGCCTTCAGCACCACCGTTGCCGGATCCGGCGCCGGCAGCGCGGCCGCTTTCGCCGCCAGTTCGCCGAAGCCGAGCGTGCGCCCGCTCTTCGTGTCGACGACCTCATGCACCATCGCCTTGACCTGACGCGTATCGACGCCCCACACGGCGGCAGCCGCCTGTTCGAGCATCGTGCGCGCAGCCGCGCCCGCGCGGCGCAGCGCGGCGAAGCTCTGGCGCAGGCTGCGCGATCCGTCGGTGTTCTGGTTGCCATAGCGCGGCTCGTCGCCGACGGCCTGCGCGACCTTCACGCGCGCCCAGTCCGCGCCCAGTTCGTCCGCCACCACGAGCGCGACGCTCGTGCGCACGCCCTGCCCCATCTCGGAGCGGATACAGGTCACGGTGACCGTGCCGTCCGGCGCGATCGCGACGAACAGGTGCGGATCGTCGCGCAACCCGTGCGGCATCCCCGCGCCGCCATACTGCGGATTCGCGCTGACGGGCGGCTGCACCGGCACGGCTGCGCGCGCGAGCGACGGCACGCCGAACGCGAGCAGCAGCCCGCCGGATGCGAAGCCGAGCAGCAGCGCACGGCGGCTTTCGTTATGGACGGAGAGTTCGGACGCACTCATGCGGCACCTCCGCGCCGAACGGCCAGGCGGATCGCCGCGCGAATGCGCGTGTAGGTGCCGCAGCGGCAGATGTTCCCGGACATCGCATCGTCGATGTCGGCGTCGGTCGGATGGGGATTCGTTTTCAGCAGCGACGCGGCCTGCATGATCTGCCCGGACTGGCAGTAGCCGCACTGCGCGACGTTCAGTTCCTGCCAGGCCTGCTGCAGCGGATGATCGAGGGCCGTCGACAGTCCCTCGATCGTCGTCACGCGCTTGCCGGAAGCCGCGGCGACCGGCGTGATGCACGACCGGATCGCAACGCCGTCGAGGTGCACGGTGCATGCACCGCACAGTGCCATGCCGCAGCCGAACTTGGTGCCGGTGTGGCCGAGGACATCGCGCAGATACCAGAGCAACGGCATATCGGGATTGCCGTCGAAGTGCTGCTCGCTACCGTTGACGGTTAGCGTGATCATCGTTCACCTCCTGGTCGAGGCGCCCGCGTCGCACCACGGGTGCCGGGTGGGGATTCGAACGGCAGCGGGTGCGTTCTGATGCGCCGGCCCGTGCCGTCTTGTCGACTGCTCCGCCGGCAGGACCAGCGGTCAATGCGCGGTTATCGGTGCGGCTGGCTGGGGAGGCTATCGGGCATGCGATCCGGATCGATAGCGGACACGCACCAGCCCGGATTCTGCTCCGTGCAAACCGTCATTCAGGCAACGCGATCATGTCGGGACTGCCAGAAACGGCGACTCGGATCGCGGCGCCTGCGTGCCAGGTTCGGCCCCGGCGGCTTCGACACGGCTCAGGGGAACCGGAATCGTATGCGGAATGGCCCGGGCTCCAACTCTACCTGATGTGCGGCAGTTTTGCGCCGCCGGTGCATAGCGGTATGGGCGAGGCAAACCGGGGAGAGGTTGAAAGGGAATCGAGGACGCACGACGTCTGTCATGCGAGTGGGACCGACCGACGCGCCGGTCCGGGCGAGCGATGACGGCGCGACACTGGCGCGGACCAACGCGCCGACGGTTCGCTGCAGTGCTTCGTTACATCGAGACCACGTCCACACCGGCCTTCTTGTAGCCCTTGACGCGACCGATCGTGTTCGTGGCCTGCTTCAGGCCGCCGTGCGAATCGAGCGCCGGGCATCCCGCTCGCACGGCATGCGGGTGGCGCGCCACGCTCACGGCGATCTCAACGCCTGCAACCCCAGCGTGAGCGCGTTGAACGGCATCTCCGACGCCCCCATCGAAAAGCTCGTCGCCTTCGTGGGCACCCCCGGATTGCGCATCAGCGCATGCACGATCCTCTCGCTCGCGTGACCGTCTCCGTATGGATTGCTCGCACGCGCCATTTCCCCGTACGCGCTCTCGCTGTCGAACAGCCGCGACGCCTCCCACACGATCCGCTCCTGATCGGTGCCGACGAGCCGTGCGGTACCGGCCTGGATCGCTTCGGGCCGCTCCGTCGTCTCACGCGTCACCAGAACCGGCTTGCCCAGCGCCGGCCCTTCTTCCTGAATGCCGCCGGAATCGGTGATGATGAAATGCGCGCGCGACATCAGGAATACGAACGACAGGTATTCTTGCGGCTCGATCAGGTAGATGTTCGGCACGTGGCCGAGCCGTGCGCGCGCCGGCTCCCGCACGTTCGGATTCATGTGCAGCGGATAGACGAACTGCGCATCGGGATAGCGGTTCGCGAGCGTGCATAGCGCGTTGCAGAAATTCTGGAACGGCTCGCCGAAACTTTCGCGACGATGCCCGGTGATCAGCACCACGCGCCGCGACGGCTCGAGAAACGGAAACTGTCCGGCGACCTTCTCCGACAGCGCCGCGGTGCTGTCCAGCATGCGCTTGACCTCGTGCAGCGCATCGATCACGGTATTGCCGGTCAGCACGACCGCCCCGCCTGGCACGCCCTCGCTGAGCAGGTTGTCGCGTGCCTGCCCGGTCGGCGCGAAATGCCACGACGACACCGCGTCGGTCACGCGGCGGTTCAATTCCTCCGGCCAGGGCGACCAGATGTCACCGCTGCGCAAGCCGGCCTCCACGTGCCCAACCGGCAGATAACGGTAGAACGCCGCGAGACTGACCGCGAGCGTGGTTGTCGTATCGCCGTGTACCAGCACGACGTCCGGACGCAATTCGTCGAAGACGATGCCGATTGCCTGCAGAATGCCGGTCGTCACGTCGGTCAGCGTCTGACTTTGGCGCATCACGTTGAGATCGTAATCGGGCTTGATGTCGAACAGCGTCAGCACCTGATCGAGCATTTCACGGTGCTGCGCGGTCACGCATACCCTGGCGTCGACATCCGCTTGTGCCTTCAATGCACGCACCAGCGGTGCCATCTTGATGGCCTCCGGCCGAGTCCCGAACACAAGCAAAATCTTTTTCATCGTTATCCTCGTTGAGCCATTTCGCGCTGAATGACCCTGCTCGTTGCGCGAAGCATGTATCCAGGCGGCGCCTCCTGTGCTCGCACACGATCGACACGTTGCGGTGTCGCGCAGCGAGCGCGCCGCCCGGTTCGCGCGATCTACGCTGCGCGAATCGTCGTACTACCGGCGTCCTGTTACGCTTGGTCAGTCACGTCATGAGTCGTTCCTCGCTTGGCCACGCGTCACGTCCTTTCGTCACGCCTCTTCCTCTACAGCAATATTCAAACCAGCCGCCCCCGTGACCGTGTCCGGTTCGCACTGCATGCACCGCGCACACGCGGTGCGCGACGGAATGTTTCACAACTGCTACGCGTGTCGCAGCGCGGGTCAAGCGCGACACAGGCAAACATCGGGACAGTCGCGCGATCTCTTCGACGACGTCGTCCGACGAATCCCGAACTCATGTCGAGCGTCCATTGCGCATCGGATCTCCCGCATCTGTCGACGCGCGTTGCGCGTCCTTGATCAGCCACTTTTGTCTGTGCAGCCGGCGGCGCGGTCGAGCGCCTGGCCACGGTCATGCACGACGGATTAACCCGCCACGCAACGTCATTCACGTCGCACGAATCAACGGGGCGGGAAATGTTGCGAATGTGTAACGCAGGTGCGGAACGGAGCTGTTGCATCGGAGTCCGGCCCATGCAACACACACGCCCTCACGGAACGCACCTGCATTCCGGCCGATGCACTCGCAACGAACGACGCGGTGCGCATCACGGCGCAGAGTCGCGCTGCCAAGGCGGCACCGGTTCGGCAGACAATTCGCTCGACGCACGACGCGTGCGGGCGTTCGACCTGCGCGCGCTGATTCTTCGGTGAATCAAAATTCACCACCTTCGTTCGCACCACGCGCCCGCCCTCCACCCTCGCCCCTTGCTGCGCGCGGCATCGCGGCCGATGGCTCATGCCTTGCTTAATGACAGTCAGGGGTGCCCCGAAGCACTCGTCCGACAGCGGACGAACGGGACGCCCGGGCAACGAAGCCGGAAGGAAACGCGACGCGTCCGCCTGGAGCGAAAGACAAGCGCTCCTGCGCGCCGACGTGCCCTGTTGAAGTACGCGCGATCCACGAGCCTGGTTCCGGCTCCGCAGTCAAGAACCGGCCCGTGAACGCCAATAGCGTTACCAGCCTCGGGTTCAACCGCGCCACGGTGAACCGAGCCGCAACGTCGACACGCTCGCCGGGTGCGACGCGGCCAACGCCGCGCCCCGCGACAATTGCACAGGACCGCCGCGCAGGAGCCCAAGACCATGAACCGGCCCGCGCTTTGCCCGACCGTACGCTCGCGCGTCGCGGCCACCGTCGCGCTGTGTCGCCGGTGGCACGTCGCCTGCTGCATCGCTGCGTGCGGTTTCGCGCTGCACGCGAGCGCGGCCGAACTCCGCCTCAACGGCCTGTACCAACGTGCCGACGGTGCGATCACCGTGCGCCTGAACGGCGTCGGCATCGACCCGTATTTCGCGGCGAAGGCGCTGCTCGCCGCGTCCGACGCACAACTCGACGCCCGTCAGGCTGCACGCGCGTGGATCGCTTGGTTGCTGCCGCGCCAGCGCCCGGATGGCGGCTTCGATCGCTACTGCGCGAACAACGGCCGCTACCGCGCATGCGCCGGCGCGGAAACCGACGACGCGATGACGGCGACCTGGATCGAACTGCTCGCCCGCTTCGCGCCGCCCGACGGCTTGCCAGCCGCGTGGGAACTCAGCCTGAACCGCGCCGGCGTGCACCTGGACACGCTGCTCGACAAGCCCTCCGGCGTCTATCAGATCTCGTCGTCGCTGCACGTCGCATTGCTGATGGACAACGTCGAAGTACACAGCGCGTTCCAGGCCCTCGCGTCGTACTACGTCCGCCACGCCGACTACACGCATGCGGGATCGTGGAGCCAGCGCGCCGACCGGCTGGCATCCGCGATCCTGAAGGTCTTCTGGCGCGGCACCGAATCCGGCTTTCGCGCCAGCACGCAGCAGGTCAGCGATACGAGTTTCTATCCGGCGAAGATCGCGCAGATCCTCCCGCTCCTGTCCGGTATTCAGGTACCCGAACAATCCAGCGAGACGATCTATGCGCAGTGGATGCGAAAGTACGGCAAGAGCTGGCCGCAACTCGCCGACACGGACTATCCGTGGAGCTTGATCGCGCTGGTCGCGCTCAAGATGAACGATTGGGGCACGGTTGCCTGCTGGAAAGCACGGTCGGGCCCATATCGGCACGGCGCGCACTGGAACGTACTGGAGGAGTCGCTTTATCTGGCATTCGAAAGCCGGATGGCCGACCCCGTCATACCCGCTCGATGCGGATTCACGACGGCGGCGGCAACGGCAACCGCATCGCGCTGACGCAACGGTGCGTGCGGTCCACGATGACTAACAGGGAGGTGACGTGTCATGTGTGGCATCGTCGGCGCGGTCGCGCAACGGGACATCGTCCCGATTCTGATTGAAGGTTTGCGTCGTCTCGAATACCGCGGCTACGACTCATGCGGCGTGGCGACGGTCGTGAACGGCCAGGCGCGTCGCGAACGCAGCGTGTCGCGCGTTGCCGATCTCGATGCGCACGTGCGCACCGCCGGCCTGACCGGCAGCACCGGCATCGCGCACACGCGCTGGGCGACGCACGGCGCACCGGCAACCTGCAATGCCCATCCGATCTTCTCGCGCGATGAAATCGCGCTCGTGCACAACGGCATCATTGAAAACCACGAGACGCTGCGCAAGCAACTTTCCGACGCGCACTACGAATTCGATGGCCAGACCGACACCGAGGTCGTCGCGCACCTGATCCACAGCAAGTACCGCGGCGACCTGCTCGCTGCCGTACGCGCAGCGACTTCACAGCTTCACGGCGCCTACGCGATCGCCGTGTTCAGCAAGCACGAGCCACAACGGTTGATCGGCGCAAAGGCCGGATCGCCGCTCGTCGTCGGCGTGAAGGACGGCGAATGCTTTCTCGCCTCCGACGCGCTTGCGCTCGCCGGCATCACCGACCGTTTCATCTTTCTCGAGGAAGGCGACATCGTCGAGCTGACGCCGGGCGGCGTGCGCGTGCTCGATCGCGGCGGCGCCCCCGTCGAGCGCGCGGTACAAACCATTTCCTCCGCGCAGGCCGCGGTCGAACTCGGGCCGTACCGGCATTTCATGCAGAAGGAGATTTTCGAGCAACCGCAGGCCGTGGCCGCGACCATCCCGGATGCGGGGCTGTTCGATCCTGCCGTATTCGGCCCGGACGCCGCGCGGGCGTTCGCGCAGATCGACAACGTGCTGATTCTCGCGTGCGGCACGAGTCACTATTCCGGCCTGACCGCGCGCCGCTGGCTCGAAACGATCGCGCGCGTGCCCGCGCAGGTCGAGATCGCGAGCGAATACCGTTACAGCGACGCGCTCGCGACGCCGAATACGCTGGTGGTGAGCGTGTCGCAATCCGGCGAGACCGCCGACACGCTCGCCGCGTTGAAGTACGCGCAGGCGCTCGGCCATATCGACACGCTGGCGATCTGCAACGTGCCGACCAGCGCGATGATGCGGCAGACCGGCCTGCGCTTCCTGACGCGGGCCGGCCCGGAAATCGGTGTCGCGTCGACCAAGGCGTTCACGACGCAGCTCGTCGCGCTGTTCATTCTCGCCGTCACGCTCGGCCGGCTGCGCGGCTACGTCGACGATGCGCAGCTCGCGCGCTACACGATGCAACTGCGGCGGCTGCCCGGCGCGCTGGAAGATGTGCTCGGGCTCGAACCGCAGATCGAGCGCTGGGCGGTGGAATTCTCGCAGCATGAGAATGCACTGTTTCTCGGGCGTGGGCTGCACTACCCGATCGCGCTCGAAGGTGCGCTGAAGCTGAAGGAGATTTCGTATATCCACGCGGAGGCGTATCCCGCGGGTGAGTTGAAGCACGGTCCGCTCGCGCTCGTGACCCACACGATGCCCGTCGCGACGATCGCGCCGAACGATGCGCTGCTCGAGAAGCTGAAGTCGAACATGCAGGAAGTGCGCGCGCGCGGCGGGCAGCTTTACGTGTTCGCCGATGCCGATACGCGGATCGACAACAGCGAAGGCGTGTCGGTGCTGCGGATGCCGGATTACTACGGGTTGTTGTCGCCGATCCTGCATGTCGTGCCGTTGCAGCTGCTCGCGTATCACGCGGCGTGTTTGCGCGGCGCGGATATCGACAAGCCGAGGAATCTGGCGAAATCGGTGACGGTGGAGTGAGGGGGTTGGCCGGACGGCCGCATCCAGTCCGTGCTGATCGAGCGCTACAGCGCCCAGCGGCTCGGCGGCTTCGCGGCACACTGGAGCAGGCTGCGCGCACGAGCGGCAAGATCGGCGCGAACGCGTTCGGCATCGCGACGTTAAGCGCGGTCGTCGCGTCCGATTACGCGCACGCCACCCATCCCGATCTCGCGTTGCCGTCCCGCGCGCCGACGCCGGCAGCCGTGGTCGACGCGCTCGCGCGGCATCCCGCATTCGTCGACACCTGCCCCTGAACGTCCGCACGCCGCGCGCGGCCTGGCCGCGCATGCCAAAACGCGCTTCGGTTGTGAGAGAATCCGCGTGTCGCGTGACTGGCGCCAATAGATAGACCACTATCGGGAAGCGCGACCTTGACATCTTGCCGCGCGCCTGGGCCGACTTCTCCGACACAATTCACGCTCAGGAAACATGCGTCCCGGTTTCTTTCGCTCCTGCTGCCCGACCTATCAACAGCAGACGACACGCGCCTCCGTCTCCTCGCGCGCCGCGGCCTCGCGCAGCGTCGACCGCCCCCGTCGCGCGGACCTCGATCCGCGTCCCGTGCCCCTGCGGCAGCCTGCCCGGATCTCCTCCTCTTCCTGTTTCCTGAAGCCCGTGACCCGGCAGCTCGGAGTATCGAATGCCCATTTGCCGCTTTGAAGATGCCGTCCAGGATCAGGCACTCGAGCTGCGCGGATTCATCCGAAAGATCACGGTAAGCGTCTTCGACGACCTGCCCGCCGCGCTCGCCGACATCCAGCGCGCGCAGCGGGCAGGATACTGGATCGGCCTCAAGCTGTCCTATGCGCTCGGCGAATGGCTCGACCCCGCGTGGCTGAAAGACCGGCGCACCGCGGCCTCGGGCGGCGCGCCGCGCCTGATCGCGTTGGTCTTCGAGGACGCGGTTCGCGAGTCGACGTGGCAACCGCGCGCGGACGACGCGCCCGCCAGGATCGTCAGCGCCCGTCCGCGCATCCGCTTCGCGGAGTACGCGCGGCACATCCTCGCCATCAAGCAGCAGATCGAAAACGGCGACGTGTACCAGGTCAACTTTACACTGCCGGTCGACGTCGAGATGGAGGGCGACCCGGCGTCGCTGTACCGGCAATTGATCCACCGGCATCCGGTGTCGCACGCAGCCTATATCGACGACGGCGAATCGTACACGTTGTCCATTTCGCCGGAGCTGTTCGTGGCGCACGCCGACGGCATGCTGACCAGCCGCCCGATGAAGGGCACAGCGCCCAGGCATGCGGACCCGGAGCAGGACAAGCGCGCCGCCGACGCGCTCCTCGCGAGCGACAAAGACCGGGCCGAGAACGCGATGATCGTCGACCTGCTGCGCAATGACCTGGGGAAGATCGCGCGGACCGGTTCGGTCAGCGTCCCTCGCCTGTTCGACCTCGAGCGCTATCCGTCAATCTGGACCCTGACCTCCACGATCCAGGCGGAAGTGGGCGACACCACGACCTTGCTCGAGATCCTGCGCGCGCTCTTTCCGTGCGGATCGGTGGTCGGTGCGCCCAAGCTCGCCGCAATGCGCTGCATCCGGGAACGCGAAGTCGACGACCGCGGCCTCTATTGCGGCAGCCTCGGCTGGCTCGCGCCCAACGGCGACTTCTCGTTGAACGTCGCGATCCGTACCCTCGTCCTAGGTCGCGACGGCTCGGGCGTCTACGGCGTCGGCGGCGGCATCGTGTTCGACTCCGAGCCCGATCTCGAATGGCGCGAATGCCAGTGGAAATCCCGCGTACTGGGCGAGATCCACGACGACGCGTGGACCTGACGGCCTGACGTCACGCCCCTGTCGCGGCGTCGGTCAGATGGACGCGTGCGCGCCCTCCACCTTGCCGCGACACATCCCGGCAGCCGCGCCCAACGCGCGCGCGACGCGCTCGTCGACGCAGCCCGGATACAACCTCACCTCCATCTCCGGCAAACGCGGCAGGCCGTAGCGGCCGCTGACTTCAACGGCCCCGGCGGGGGCGGTTCCGCACATCATCGCTGCCACCCCGAGTCCCGCGGACACGGCGGCGGACACCGCGCTCGCGGTCTCGCCGACGAATACCTCACGCCACGGAATCGGCACGTCGTCGAGCGAACGCAGCACCATCGCCCGCGTGTCGCTGGAAGCGGGCCACGACACGAGGCGCAGCGGGCTACCGGGCGTCTCGTCCCATTCAGGCGCGGCGTACCAGCCGAAGCGCTCGCGTTTCACCACATAACCATCACCGCGCCCTTCGACGCGTGGAACGATCGCTGCGCCCAGACGCCCGCTGTCGAGATCGTCCAGCACCTGTCGTGCGTGATCGACGCGCAGCTCGATCGTCAGCCCGGGATCGTAACGGTGCAGCGCCGACAGCAAACCCGCCAGGTCCTGATCGATCACGAGATGGCTCGCGCCGAGCACGAGCCGCGCGGGACGCGCGACCGTCCCGCTCAGTGCGCGATCGTGCGCCGCAATGAATTCACTGGCCGCCTCGATGAAGATGGTTCCTTCACGAGACAGACCGACCCGGCGCGGCGTGCGATCCAGCAAACGGTACCCCAGGCGCTCTTCCAGCCGTTTCAGCTTCACGCTCACCACGCCCTGGGTCGTATCCAGGTAGTGCGCGGCCTTCGTGAAGCTCTCGAATTTCGCCACCAGCAAAAATGCGCGTACCGCATCGACATCGAGCGAGCTCATCGCCAATCATCCTGGTTTGTTGTGATTGAAATCGCATTTTCTATATTCATCGAATATCCTTTGGCTGCCATAATTTCACCAATCGACAGCAACGCGGTGTCATATAAACGAAAGAATCAGCCACTCGATGCACACATCAATTCGGAAATTTACATTCATTTCAGTTAATTATCGGTATTCTCCAGCATGGCGAAATACCCGCCACGAAGCCGAGCCAAATAATAAGTCAATTTCGCCGATCGGGCCTCTTTCTCGCGAAGCATGATTTGCATGCCAATGACAGGCGTTGTTCGTTGGCCGGCGTGAATCGTCAGGTTCGTCGCCACACCTGAATTTCCAGGCTGGCGAACCCGTTCGCCGCCTGCGCCACGGCAGCGTCGACCGACGCGGCTTCTTGATCGAGCCGCGCGCATCGATGCGCTTGGTCGCGCGATTTATTTCAACCTGCAGCGCAGGCGATTAAGCATTAATCCGGCCTTCTAGGCCAATATTATTTACGCAGCATTGAAAACCGCTCCTGAAAATCTGGCATAGCCGTAATACCGGCGGCCCGAGCTGGCGTCCATTGAAACGGCGTCGGCATTTCTCCATCGACGACCACGGCTGTACTCGCGCTTCAAGCGCGCCGGAAATTCCGCTTCAACTGCGGTTTAAGGCTTTTCTATAAAACGATCTGAGAGGATTCCGTTGAGCGACCATCACTACGACGGCCAATACGTGACGCCCCCGGCGGACCTGAAGCGCGCGTGGTCCGTGCCCGCCCGCGCCGCGCACGGCATCGCCGAATCGCGGGCGGCCATTCGCCGGATCCTGGACGGCACCGACGATCGCCTGCTCGTGATCGTCGGTCCGTGCTCCATCCATGATCCGGCCGCCGCGCTCGACTACGCGGCGCGCCTCTCGACGCTGAGGCAGACTCTGGACCCGGATCTCGAGATCGTGATGCGCGCGTACTTCGAGAAACCCCGCACGCGCGTCGGCTGGAAAGGGCTGATCAACGATCCGCATCTCGATGAATCGCATGACATCGAGGCCGGCTTGCGGATCGCCCGCACACTGCTGGTGGCGATCGCTGCGCACGCGTTGCCGGTCGCCACGGAATTCCTGGGCGCCATCGATCAACACTATTTCGCGGATTGCATCGCGTGGGGCGCGATCGGCGCGCGCACCACGGAATCCCAGTTGCATCGCGAGATGGCCTCGGGACTACCCTTCCCGATCGGATTCAAGAACGGCACGGATGGCAACCTCGGCATCGCGATCGATGCCATCCGCGCGGCCCAGCGGCCACATCACTTTCTCGGCGTGAACGACGCCGGGCGGGTGGTCGTGCGCCGCACGCACGGCAACCCCGGCGGCCATCTCGTCCTGCGAGGCGGTCGTGTGCCGAACCACGACGCCCAGAGCGTCACGGCGGCCTGTGCCCTCCTTGCGTCCCACGCGTTGACGCCGCGGGTCGTCATCGATGTCAGCCACGGCAATAGCAGTAGGGTGCACGAGAACCAGATCCCGGTCTGCGCATCGCTCGCGGCCCGGATCGCGACCGGCGATACGCAGCTCGCCGGTGTGATGATCGAATCGAATCTGGTCGCCGGCCATCAGACCGTAGGTGGCAATCGCGCGCTCGTCTATGGCCAGAGCATCACGGACGCATGCATCGGCTGGGACGAGACAACCACGCTGCTCGAACACCTCGCGTCCGCCGTTCGCGCGCGCCGTCGTGCGACGCGCATGCGCGACGACGCGCAATCGGCCGCCATTGCGCCGGCCCTGCACACCCCGCACCCCACCCAGGCCGCCCATCATGCAGACCCGCGATAAATCCGCAGCGTCCGCCGCCGGCCGACCGGTCCCGACGACGTTCCGCGCGTCACGAGCGAAGCCCAACGCTTTCGCCGCGCCGCCGTCCGCCAACGCGGCGACCACGCCCTACGCCATCGCCGCGCTCTGGCTCGCGATCCACGTGCTCTGCTTTTCGGCGAACGCCGTAGCGGTAAAGGCGTCGAGCCTGACGCTGACGATCCTTCAGATCATCTTCTTCCGCTCGCTGGCGACCATGGCGTGCGCGTCGCTCACGAAATCGGCCCGGGCGCAGATCCACGCGTCCTTCACGTCGGACGCGCTGCGCCTGCTGGTGATCCGGGCCGTCGCGGGATTCTTCGGGATCTACGGGGTCTTCTACACGATCTCCGTGCTGCCCGTCCCCATCGCGATGACGCTGACCGGCATCACCCCGGTGTTCGTGATCTTCATCGAGGCGCTGTTCACGAAGGAACGCGTCCGGAAGGAGATCCTGCTCTATGCGCTGTTCGCGATCCTGTCGATCTACCTGACCACCGATCAGGTCCGCGCGGGCGGACTGGACGCCATTCGCCCATGGGATGTCGCGATCGGACTGGCCTCGGGCGCGCTCGTAGCGATCTCGTTCGTCTCGGTGCGATTCGCCGTGCAGAAGGTGGGAACCAACGCCGTGGTGTTCTGGTTCGGCCTGGGGAAATTGCTCGGCGCGCTGGCGTTCGGCGGAGCCGCCATCTTCGTCACCCGCTATACGCCGCGCGAGGTGCTGCTGCTCGCGCTGATATGCAGCCTCGGCGCGCTGTCCGACCTCGCGAAGACGGCAGCCTACCGATACGGCCGCGCCTGGATCATCAGCATGCTGTCGCTGCTCGCGATCCCCGCCTCGGGCGTCCTCGCCTTCGCATTCCTGCAAGAAAAACTGCTGCCGCACCAATGGCTCGGCATTTTCACGATGCTCGCTTCACTGTCGGTCATCACCTACAGACGAAACGGCTAGCCCGACGGTCGCGGCGATCTTCACGTTCACTCCCTCACCTCACCATCCGAGAACTGCATGCACCTGCCCTACAAATTCAAGCGGCTCGACATCACCGTGGACGTCCAGTCGATCAAGGCGGAGATCGAACAGCTCGACGCCCCGTGGGGACGCCACGGCTTTCATGAAACCGGACACGACGTCATTCCGTTGCTGAGCACGAACGGGGCGCTGTTCAACGCCGACGGCTCGCGCAACAACGCGCTCGTCCCGCCGTTCCTGCCGACGACGTTCCTGGAGAAGATGCCCCGCACCCGCGACATCATCTACTCATTCGGCATCCAGCCGCAGCGGGTCCGCATCGCCAGGATGAAGGCGGGCGACATCATCCAGCCACATCGCGACCTTCATCCGAACTGGTACAACAAGGTGCGGGTCCACATCCCGATCGACACCCATGAGGATGTGCGCTTCCATGTCTGGGAAACGCACGACGAGTTGAACGCCGACGATCGCACCGACTTCCACATGAGCGCCGGCCATTGCTGGATCCTCGACACGTGGCGCGTGCATGCCGTCACCAACTTCTCCCACATCGACCGAACCCATCTGATCATCGACCTGGAACCTCGCGGCCACCTGTTCGATGCAATGTTCTGCGACGTATCGGAACCGGACATGCGTCAATGTCTCGGCTACGAGTATCCGCGCACCTATGCCACGGACTCGGATACGCTGAACTGGTTGACGGCGGGACAGCTCGACGTCGGCGTGCACCTGTGGAATACGTCGATCGTCAGCAAGAATCCCCAGGTCGGCAAATACCGGCACCAGGCCGAATTCTGGAAATGACGCCCTAGGTAGCCGCGCTCACGCCGACTGCGCCAGCCAGCGCGGCGCGCCGCCCGCGCTGCGCACCACCGCCCGGCTCGCGTCGATATGCACCTTCAGCAACGCACGCCGTGTCCGCGCGGCGCGCGAGGACCGCCCGCACGATGGCCTCGTGCTCGGCGTAGGTCGCGTCCACCCGCGCCTGCTGCGTGAAATCGAGCCGTCGCACGATGCGGATCTTGTCGGTCACATCCTTGTGGACGACCACCATCTCGGCATTCCCCGTCTCTTTCACCAACGTGCAGTGGAACGCTTCGTCGCTCGCCTAACCGCAGCCTCGGCGGGTCGCGACGCGCGCTCTATAGCCAGTCGGTAGTCGCTGCAGTAGGTCAGTGGCTCAGTACGGACGGCATAGAAGGTTTCCCACGGTCCCTGTTCGGCAAGCATGTCGGCTGCCGCCTTGTCCCCAGTCGCAGCCCGGCGGAGCTGGGCCGCAATCTCGATAAGCCAGTCGGGCAACGCATCCAAAAGTGCGTCCAGGAGATCTTGAGATCTCCGTGTTATCGCGCAGCGCACGCTCCATACGCTTTGCCAATGCTTCACCCAATGCACTTTTCAGCATCGCCGGCATCTGATGCCCACTGAGCTTCAGAAGCACAATCGGGTCGAGCAGAAACAATCCTGAGAGATGCGGTTTTGTCGGCTTGCCAGTAAACGGAGTCGCGAAGTTCATGCGCGCAGAAGGAATAGAACGTTCTTCCACGTTTGATGACTGAGAGGTGTCGTTTGTCGATCGCTTTCAGTCGCTTTGACTGCAGCCGCACTTTGATAGCCGGTCGAACGAAAATCCCAGCTGTGCCGGAAGCGAAATGGAGTCTTCGCACCAGAATCTGTGGAACAGAACCACTGCCGCGATCAAGGGTAGCGAGTCGGCCGGTTCGAGTTCGCTGACTGGCCATCCAGTCCTTCAGACTTTGACACCTCGATGGCAACGGCGACGAGCGCCATCGGTGCACATACTGTACCCGCCAACTGGCAGCTCCGTCGCCCCTTACGCATTGTCCCGACATGGAATTGGCGATCGTCCAGTTCCCGCTACGAACCGCTGCAACCGATCCCATGCCGCAAGGTAGCGGTGCTTCGGCCCCGCTGCCAATTGCTTGTCATGCACAACCAACGCGCGCTCCACATCAGCCATCTCGTCTTCAAGAAGCATCCACGGCTCGTCGCGCTCTGCTCGTGCAATACAGGCATCCAACACGGCTTCAACTCGGCGGTAGAGATCGAGATCCGAGCCAGATGCAGTCTCATTTAGCATAAAGAAGGCCAGATAGACGGCTCGCAGCAGGGAAACAACTTGGTCGCAATCTCCGTTTCCCGAGCGAACCACGGCCAGCGCCATGTGATGCTCCAGCGAAAGCGAACGCACCTTCTCGGTCGACAACGGCAACAGCATCTCTTTCGTTAGCCCTGCGCGACTTTCGCGCCGAGTCACACTTCGTCCCACGCCTCTCTACCTTTTCTGCATCTAAAACGGGTCAGGTTACCCGATCAGCTCTTTCGCTCAAACCTTATTTGCCCCCTTCGTGCCCCGCCCCGGATCCAGAAATCAGCCGATCGAACAATCAAAAAGGCGCTCGGGGGCCAATATGCCAATATTCGGACACCGTCCCTCAGATTCTCATCTGGTATTTTTCATTCCCGCACCAACCTCAGCCACCCCAGATTATTTATCCAATTTATACCGCTCAAACATATATAACCTCGACCAGATCACTATCCGGATCAAAATCCACTCTCATGAAGGCTTTCGCATCATAAAACCAACGGTCGATACCATCATGAACCGGCCACAACCTATCCGGCTTCCCCAATACACGAATGACCGCGTCTTTCGTGTAACCAATCTTGATTCCACGAACGTCACCCGAAAATGGACTCTTTATACGAACAGAATACACCTTTCCGTTTTCGGAAAAAGCCGTTACCGCGCCGTCAGCCCGCTCAATCGCATTTACCGTTTTCGCCCCGATCTTCCTAGGCTGCGGAGAAGCATTGAGTAGAGCTGCTGCGGCAGCCTCCGCATCGCCAGACAGAGGATAGTCCATCTTCATTCCTTAAAAAAACACAACCCAATCCATCAAGCCAAATCTTTACTTTGCAATGCATCCAGGAACTGCGAAAATGAATCAAAGAGTAGCGTTACATTTTTGAAATTGCTTAATGCGGGATCCTCCGCCGGCTCGGCACCCTCATGATTCCAAAAATACACTTTCCCATTTCGATCCGAATCTCGATCACAATCCAACAGATATAAGTTCCCACCCGGATCATCAGCAATAGGCACAAAGCCAACCGGAATATATTCATCCAGATTTTCCATCTGCGTAGGAATATGCCGATTCTTGCTGGGCGCAAGAGTGGAAAAATAGGAAACCAACAATGGACCCAACGGGGTGTCCTGAAGATAACCCTCGTTGAAGCAACCGCCGTTGTACCGCTGCAAGAAAACCTTGTAGTCGGCCGGACACATCAGGTCGTGTGATGAAAAAAACGAATCAATCGTATCGTCGGCAGCACCGTCGTACTGCACTGACGAATGGCTTTGTGTTGAATACGTCAACTCTCTCATGTGCTCTCACCATCAAATATTCAGTTCTGTGGATAATTTACCCGCCGCCACCGACAGACACACCGCCGGCATGAGGGAAACCACCTTCGGCAACGTTATGAATTGATTGCGGTACCAATTGCATTGTCTTGCCGTCTTCCACATGGTGCCACGTAAATCCATCGGGCGGATCGCTTCCTGTCAGTCCTATCTTCTCGTTGGCCTTTCTGAAGTCGCTTGTGTGGTTAAACTGCATATCGTCAATCTCGACCGACTCGGTAGCATGCGGCGAGAAATCGGGAAATCCTTCCTTGTTGTAAGTGACCTGCACGCCATCCTTGCGGATATATGTCACCGATCCATCTTCGTGGGTGACAATTTTCCCTCCCTTCTTGATCCAGCTATTCCAGTTTGGCGGATACTTCCAGGCTCCTCCCGAAGGCTTGACCCGAATCCCATCTCCGGAAATATCTGCCAACTTATCGAATTCGCTCTTGGGGACAACGGGAGCTTTGGTACCCGCAGCATCACCCGCCGCCTTCGTACCTGCTGTTGTCGCATCGTCGCCAACTGCTCCTCGACCCAATTGCGACTCACCCGCAGTGTCCGCCGCTTTTGCGGCGTTCGCAGCGTCTCCCGTTCGACCGGCTGCGCCCGCCGCGTCAGCCGTCTCCCCCATCTTGCCCACTGCATTCGTGGCTTCGCCCACTTTTCCGGCCACGTTCGCAGTCTCACCAATCTTACCGGCAGCGTTAGCCGCCTCTCCGACCTTGCCTGCGACATTCCCCACTTCGCCGACTTTGCCGGCAGCACCGACACCGCCGACAAACAACCCACCGATGTCGATCGCGCCACGGCCGAATGCCTCGCCGACATCGCCCCTATTCCACGCCTCCATATATGGCTTGGTAATGCCATCGACGATCGCCCCCGGATGATCGTAGATCGCCTGTGCCGTCTTTCCGGCGGAGTCCAGCGTTTGCGAGTAGCCGTGATAGTCGTACAGGCCCGTCAGATCGGACAAGCCCTCGGCGGCCTGCGACAAGGGCGATAACTTGGCCGCTCCGACTCCTAACCCGACCAAGCCCTTACCCATATCCCACACCGCACCCCCGGCCCCCTTGAAGAACCCACCGACCTGATGCATCACACCCTTCTCGGGTGGCGGATTAGCATCCCCCACGACGTTCCCGCTCGCGTCCACCGAGCTTCCCGGCGCGGGCGCGGTTACGTAGGTACCAGTACAGTTACCGGAATTCATCGTGCATGGGTCACCATCGCGAATAACCGGATGACCACCCGCGCGAACCGTCGTGCTTCCCTTCGTCGGCTTGGTCTCGCCTCCGACCGTACCGGAACGTACTCCATCGGCCGAACCCGCTTCGTCGCCGGTACATGTCGGAACCACACTCTGATCGAGCACGTACGCCGGCTTTCCGTTGAATCGCACGCTCGGCACGATGCCGGATGACCCGCTCAGATCCGAGATAACCTGATAGGGCACCGGCGGCGTCGAACTGCCCATCGGCGTCTTGCAGACATCAGGCGTGCTACTGACCGCCTTGAAGCTACCGTCCTGTCTCGACGCAATCCGATTGCCCGTGGAGAAGTGATCGGAGGGTTGTGCCTTATCCTGTGGCTTATAGACGCCGGTTTCAAAGCGCCTTTGAACTGACTTCCCTGCCTCGTCAAAGATGTCCCGCAGGTCGGGACGGTCGCTCCACGGATTCGGTGTGTTCCATAGCGCATCCAGATTCTTTACCGCGTCACGGGCCTGCTCGACACTCTGGATGTTGAAGTGCTCACGGAAAACATCGCCTGCGTCACCGGTAACGGTAATTTCCAACGGTTCAGCCATGTTGCGCCCCCGTCGATCCGATCGAAGTTACCGGCGAAACCGCAGCAAGCCGCTCCAGGTCGGTATGATTCACAAACCTTGCCTCGAAACGCTGCGCGCGCACGGACTTCATCAGCGTCGCACGCCACACCAACGTCACCACGGGCTTCGCCGTATCCGATACGTCGACAGACAGCGTATCGAGGAGCAGCGGCGCGAACTTGAGCGTCTGGTCGGTATAGACCCATCCCATCGGCAGATGGCCCGGCAAGGCGATGCGCAGGATCGTATTGCCCCGCTCGTCGACGGTCGATCCGCGCGTGCTGGCGGGAACAAGATTCGTCAGCACGATCGTCTCGTTACCCTTCAGGTGCGGCACCTGCATCAGCGGATGTGCGCCGTTCCAGTATCTGAATTCGAAATCGTCGGGCAAGCCCGGATGACGCTCAGCGAGCCACTGATCGTCGTAGGTGCCAGCAAGCACACGCCTCGATCGCCACGCTTTCCCGACAATGCCAAAGCCAGCCGGACGCAGCGACGGTTGCACCTGCCCGTTCGAAGCCGCGAGCCACGCCTGTACCGAGATGGGTTCACTGCTGACTTCGATCTGCGGAGCAGCGATCCTCTGCTGCTTCGTCGCGGCAAGAAACCAGCGTTCAGCAAAGCCCAGTCCGATCGGATTGTCTTCACACGCCGTATGCCCGACTGGAACATTGTCTGGATCAGGATGCGCAGCTTGCTGTTTGTCATCAAGCCGGGATGCCTTCGGCACACGTTTCGCAGCCGGATCCTGCGCGTCGACCCGACACTGCCCGCCCCATGCGTATTCGTAACGCATAGGCAGCGCTGCGATTGGCTCTGGCGGCGTCAGCCACCAGTCGACGGGACGCACGATGCCGAGCGAGGCGATCTTCACGAGCCGATTCATGCTTCGTCCAAACATCGACCGCCGAGCAAAGTACCTTGGGCCGGTCACGGACAGCCTGCGATCCAGCAAGACTTTCGTTGTCGGCACACCCGCGTCATCGTCGGATCGCATGGGTGCCGACACAATTCGAATCCCCGCCACGAAGCGCGGCAACGGTCTCCCCTGCGGCGCATAGGCCGTCCCGTTCATCAGTACATCGCAAAGCGGTTTATATGGCGCGAGATCGCTTTCCTCTGCCACGCTGGACTGATTCGGCTCGCCGTGGAAGCGATCTGATGTCGCGAGCGGCCTTTGTTCCTGCACCAGCACCAACGAGCCATTGCGCAACTCAAAAGTCTGCCGCAATACAACGGTATGGAACGATGCGCCGTTCGGCGCAAACGACTCGAACGCCAATGCCGGGAAAGGCGTGTGATTGGAGAACTCCATCGCCGCTCCCGTCAGTTGACGTCAACATCCTTGCCGTTGATCTGCACCGGCCCTGAGCCCTCGATTAGCAGTTGCGTGCCGCGCAGTGTGATGTGTCCGTTGCTCTCCATAATGAGCACCGAGCTACCGGTCTTGAGCTCGATACGGTCGCCAGCCGTGATCGTGTACGTCTTGCCGACCATCGTAGTCTTCGACAGGCCGACTTCTTCAGCGCTGGCCAGCCCCGCCGACGTGTTCACCGCACCGGCCACGGTCACCTGATACCCGCCACCGACTGTCAACGCCTTCGCAAGCCCCACGGTCTCCGTCGACGTCAGTGCAATCAGGAGATTCTCCATCCCATGGATCGTCTCGTTTCGATTGCCGCCCACTGTCAGCGTCTCGTTGTTGCCAACAGTTTCAGTGCGATCCACGCCAACATGAATAGTCTCGTTGTTGTCGACCGTTTCAGTACGATCGTGACCGACGTGCACCATCTCATCGTGATCGATATTCTTGGTGCGGTCGTTACCTACCCAATGCGACTCGTCGTGCTCGACCTCGATGCGCTGATCCTTCTCGGCGTGCAGCCAGACCTCTTCCTCGCCCTTCTTGTCCTCGAAGCGAATCGCATTGGCTGTGTTGACGTTACCGGTCTTCGTCGAACGCGTCAGAATCCCGCTCTGCGTCGCGTTAGCCGGCAATGCCCACGGCGGCATGTTCTGCGAGTTGTAAACGCGCGACGTCACCAGAGGACGGTCTGGATTTCCGTCCAGGAAGCTCACGACCACCTCATCCCCGATTCGCGGAATCTGAATCATCCCGAAACCGCTGCCCGCCCACGGCTGGCTCACCCGCACCCAGCAGGAGCTCCCTTGGTCGCGTTTGCCGAGACGATCCCAGTGGAACTGCACCTTCACACGACCGAGACTATCCGTATAAATCTCCTCGCCTTTCGGGCCGACGACGATCGCCGTTTGCGGCCCGACGATCGTCGGACGCTCGCCCTCGAACGCCGGGCGATACGGAATTTTCTTGCGAATGCAGGTGAAGCTGCACGAGTACGCCGAACTCCCCTCACCAGGCTCATAGTTGTTCGTGCCTGTGTGTGACACAGTCAGCAACAAGAATTGCCGGTCTTCCTGTTTGGTACTGGCGTGATCGTAGTGGTCGTCCAGCTCAAAGTATCGGCACGGCATCATCCGCCGCCCCGTCGTCACCCCGACGAACGTTTTACTGTGTGCAGCCAGCGCTTCCGTCCGGAAGCGCGTGAGCTCTTCACCCCGATCACTGTCAGCGAAACCATGCTCGCCGAGGTAGTCGTAAATCTCGTAGGACGGTACGTCGCCTTGATTGACCTCCGTTCCACCCGACACGAATCGCCGTGCATGAGGAATCTTGTAGTCGAAAGTTTTCAGTCCGACCGTGTCCGGCGCAAGCTGACGCTGCGCTTGAAATGACGTGATGACGGCAAGATTGTCCATCGCCTCGCCCTGGTTATATTGCAGCGATGGACTGCGCCCGTCGATCGGCTTCGCGGTCACCGAGTTATCGGCGATGATCAGCTTGTGCCCATCCTTCGCATGCTCGAAGTAATAGAACAGGCCATCCTCTCGCATCAGCCGTTCGACAAAGGCTAGGTCGGTTTCCCTGTACTGCGTGCAATAGCTGCGATTCTGCGTTCCCTTCGAGAGCCGGAACTCGAACGACGCGAGCTTGCCGTACTCGCGAAACACGCGCGAAAGAATCGCCTCTGTATTCTCTTCCTGAAAGATCCGAATGTCCTGCCGGCGAGAGAGCATCCAGAGCCACGGCAGGATCGTTGCGCTATACATCGCAAAGCCGCCATCGGTATCCTGATGTGAAAACGCTGCGACGTAACCGTGGAAATAGCGCTCTTCCGAGCTGGCGAGCGCATCGGTCAACTGCAACGTGATTGTCACAGGTTGGCCGATCAACTTCTTCAGCTCGATATTCTTGTCCTGCGACGCGAGCCGGACGTGCATCTCGAAATTCTGAGATAACCCCTCGGTACAATGGAAATCGACGAGCACGAGATCCGATCGACCTTTCAATGGCGTTTCAATCGTAAACAGGCGATTGCTCTGGAGCTGGAAGAAGCTCGCAATTTCGGACATTTGCATATGTAGCCTCGGAATCTCTCAGCGGAGGGGCAGTTTTTTGTCGGCGCGGCCATTTTAATATGGCTGCGCGCCATTTGGACTAGATGTCGGCTCCGTAAAACGGGGACTGATTATCGCGGACTGTTGAATATTTTCAGCGAATGGACCACCTGCTGTCACATTACGAACGTGAAGTCGGACTGCTTGCACACAGTCTTGCGGACTTTGCTCGACGCTTTCCGAAGATTGCAGCACGCCTCGGCATGTCTGGCGGTCACGTCGAAGATCCGCACGTCGACCGGATGGTACAGACGTTCGCGCTGCTAGCCGCTCGTGTCGATGCGAAGCTTGATGACGATTACCCGCAATTCACCGAGGCCCTTCTCGGAATTGCCTATCCGCAGTATCTGCGCACGGTCCCGTCATGCGCGGTTGCCTCGTTCGACCCATCGGTTCTGTTCGGTCAGCTTACCGAACCGCTGACGATAGCGCGCGGCACGATGCTGGACGCCAATGCTGCACCGTGCCGCTTCCGTACCGTCTACGACGTCACGTTGTCGCCATTGCGTATTCACTCGGCAAGCTACTCTCCAGCGACGCTTGCGCCAGCAGCGGCGCGTATCCCGGCAGAAGTGACGGGGATCATTTCGATTACCTTTACAAGCGAATCCGCGTCGCAAGCATTCGATGACGCCATTCCGTCCGCCCCAGTGCGGGTACATCTGTCCGGAGAGCGGCCGCTCGTCGCCGCGCTTTCCGATACGCTATTGCTTCGTGCATCGGCCGCCTACTTGGAGGTGGACGAAAGCGGATGCTGGACCCGCTTGTCGAAAGTCCCCATTGAGCCGGCCGGCTTTGCCGATGGCGAGCGATTGTTGCCGAACAAAGACGATACAAGCGCACAATCGTTCCGGCATCTGATCGAGTATTTTGCCTTCCCCGAGAAGTTTGATTTCGTCGACATCGACCTGGGTCGAATGCGTCGCGCCGCGCGCGCCGAAGCAGCTCGACGACTGACGCTTCACGTCGCCGTGCAAGGCACCGCCCATGATTCCGGCGCCGCTCAGATCCTGGCAACGCTGAACATCAGCACGTTCCGATTGTTTTGCACGCCGGTCGTCAACCTGTTCGAACGCGCGGCAACGCCTATCCAGCTAACCAGTCATGATGCCACCTATCCGATCACGCCGACCCCGTTGGCAACCGGCATTCCGCTGAGCGTCTACTCGGTTGAAGCCGTGTATCTGGGCGAGCGTATGAAGTCGGGCAAAGACAAGGCCGCCATCGCTTCACACGCGGCACCGCGCACGCAGGTGTGGCCGTATCGTGCATTCAGTCACGCGCGGCCCACAGATTCGTCCGCCATCTATTGGCTGGCCTACCGCGATCCGGAAGCCATGCCGGACGGCGCGCTGGCGGAATCGCAACTGGCGTTGGTCGACTTAAAGGGTCAAACCGCTCATCCGCGACACCCTCAGGTCGATGTCGATGTCCTGGCAACCAACGGAGCAATGCCGTCCCGGTTGCCGATCGGTGCCCCGGATAGCGATCTTCTGTACGAGGGTTCGGCATTGGCGTGCCCGATCATGCTGCTCTCCCGCCCCACCTTGCCGGCTGCCTTGCCGCGTGGCGGTGCACTTTGGCGCGTCCTGTCGGCACTGGCGCCACATCCGCTCGACCTGACGCGGACCGGACTACCCGCGCTGAAGGAGTTTCTCCGTTTCCATGCCCCGCGTTCCAGCGTGGTTGCCCAACGTTGCATCGACGCGATCGTATCCCTCGACTACAAACCGGCGATCAGGTGGATGTCTCTCGACAATCACTTCCCGTCATTTGTCCGCGGTGTGGAGATCCTGCTTTCGTTCTCCGAGGCTGCGACACGAGATGTCGCCCTGCATCGGTTCTCGGCCGTCATGGACAGGTTCTTCGGCCCGTACGCTCAGTCAAACAGCTACGTTCAACTCGTCGTGTTATCGGCCGAAAGCGGCAAGGAGCTTTTGCGGTGCGCTCCACGCCCTGGGACACAACCGCTGGTATAGGTCAGTGAAGATAGCCAGCCAGAATACCGCCACCAAAACCGGCCTGAAAACCAGCCGTTAGACCGTGCATGAAGAGCAGCGCCGGAGCATCCGCAATGGCCTCTGCCAGAATCATCGACATGGCTGGGCTCGTCAGGCCCAGCGCAAGCAATGCTGGATTGATGCCCAACAGCATGACGGTCCCCCCCTGCGCGACAACTGCCCCGCCGTAGCCATCAAGATAGACGGTTCCGCCTTGTAAATCCGATCGCGTAAGCTCGCTGCCCTTAAACGCACTTGTCATGTAAACGGTTCCATGACTCGGGAAATCATACGTCGAACCAGCCGCACTTGCGTCGTGGCTACCGAAACTCGGCAATTTCAACTCGGGAATTGTGAATCTCGGCAACTTGATTTTCGGAATCTTCGCGCCCCAACCGTAACCAATGCCCACACCACCGTAGTAGAAGCTTTGCGAATGCTTCTGAGGATCAGTGAGAACGATATTTCCACCCGTCGCAACTACGATGTCAACGCTCACCCCACCGCCCGCGCCAGTGTCATATTTCCACTTGCTCTTCCGAAGATACGACATACGCCCTCTCTCTTCTGCTTTTCGTTATGTCCGTGACGGCAGATTCATTATTCCGCACACGATCGCAACCGCACCCATGAAGGCAAAAACAATCGTTGAATCCCAGATCGCGGCGAAGACATTCATCGTTGCGCTGCCATCAGGATCGTCGGCTTGGTATCGCACCTCGACTCGCTGACCGAGCTCCACCTTCGTGACAATCCCGCCTTGCGGATACGAAATTTGCTGTCCCGTCTTGGTGGTGAATTGAATCTCGGGATGGTACCCGCCAGCATTGAGCTTAACGACAAGGCCCGGTACCACAATCGACGTTCGAAGAAACTCTCTAGTCGACTGTGCACTGATTGCAGCAGCGACAAGAAGGCCCACCCCAATCACAATGGCACTGATGCCCTTAAACATGACGCCCTCGTTTACATTCATTACAATTATTCGGGTGCTCCATGCTGATCGTATCAGCCTGCCAAATTCTAAAACATCCTCCCCTGGACGCCAGACTGTCCGCCTGGTGAGCTATCAGACCTTGGTCGGCAAGTGGCGGCGCTTGCGAATGGTCTTGGGATTTGTCGTCATCTCCAGGTAGGCGCACAGTCGACACCAGTGCCCGTTTCGAATCGTATTCGGCGTCGCGAACCAACGATGCCCGATATGGCATTCCCACTCAAGCCTCGTGCTGGAGTTCACATAGTCCGTCGAGACGCATCGACCGCCGCGCTCCCTTGCGATTGTTCGCATCAGCTTCAACCCTAGCTTCCGGCCATCGTACGCACACACACGGCACCACCTCCCCGCAACGATTGCCGCCGGCACTGCCGACCAGCGATGGCCATGTGCGCACGCCCATTCAAGTTTCGTCGCGGCGTTCTTGTAGGTACGAGAGAGGCACCGACCACCGTGTGCTTTCGCTAAACGGCGCATATCGGAGATGTCATATACGTTGCCCTGGTTCTGGCATCTCGGGCACCACGATCCTCGAAAGATCTTCGCTCCCTGCGCATCCCATTCGTGACCATGCCCGCAACAAAACCGGTAATAGGCATCGTTTCCGATGTACTCGGTCGCAAGACAAATACCGCCACGTTTCAACGCATGAGCCTGCATCGCTTGGAAGCCGTCAGCACGACGGTACGCTACCGACTTCCGCGCATTAGCACATTCACGGCACCACGCGCCTCTCGTCACCTCATACCCGACTGTCTCCCATTCGTGCCCTTCCGCACATCGAAAGCGATAACGATCTGAACGCTTTGTATAGGTCGTAGACAAGCATTTCCCGCCGCGATTCCGAGCGACCGCACGCAGGCGCTTCATCCCATCCGGATCGGACATCCGCTTTGAATGCTCCGCACGCGCACACACCACGCACCACGATCCCTTCTGCAAGTTGCTAGCCGTCTTCTCGAACGTGTGTCCTTCACGGCAAACGAACCGGTAGCGCGCCGTACGACCGGCATACTTGGCGGACAAACAACGCCCGCCGGCCTGTCGCGCAAGTTGATCAAGCTGTCGCAGCAACTCCTCATCACGGCAGGTAGGACATGCGATGAGGTTGTAGTACAGATGCGAACCGGATCGACTGACCTCGTGTCCATTGCTGCAACGGAAGCGATATTGAGCATTCCATCCTCGCCAATCGGATTTCAGCAGCTTCAATCCGTACGGCAAAAGCGCCTCGCGTATTCGTTTCAATTGGGTCAACTGACAATGCCCTTACTCCGCGTAATTGATCTACTTCGCGCAGATGTCGCGACACCCACGAAAAAATTTCAGCATCCACTCGTTGCCTTTGTACGATACCGCAGATCCGATCGATCAATTCGCATACACCACTGCCAATTGGCACATCAACCAATTTTTAACGATCGGCGAGCATCCCGCACTTGTGCTGGATTCCAATTTCTTTCAGCCACATATCACCTTCCTGAACACGGCCAGCTATGGCCGCTCCGTCGATGCATTTCCGCGTCGGCGCAATTCGCTCAGGAGTTTCCGTTATCTCGGATCCCCCTAACTTTGTGCTGATCGGGCTGGGCCTCGCACTCGTCGCAATGTTCGCGGTGGGTACGTACAAATGATGAGGACGTTCGCCGTGATCTGCATGTCGCGGGCAGCCTTGGTGACAGCACAAACCTTTGCGTAGCCATCGGCATGGCTCCCATCGTGGGTATGCGTGATACTCCTGCGCGGAATTACCACGAGCGGCAGGCTGTCCATCAGATAAATTGGCCATTGTGCGATTTGCTTTCAATCCAGTCAGTCTCCGGCGAGCATACCCCCACCGCACTCCAATTGATTTTATCGCGCTCTGTCCCCGCGACCCGACGCCCAAGCGGCATAAAGAATGCCAAGACTTTGGGAGTCTTGGCATCTGCGGTGACATCGACAGACGTCAACGGTCAGCCGGCCAAGCACCGAGCCTCGACCTTGTCGCACGACCGGCTCGGCATGCAGCGTACAACGCCATCAACGTGTCAGTGAAGGCGGCAAGTTGCACGTAGATTGCTTGCGATTCGGATTGACTGCAAACACCTACACGCTGCCTACACGAGCATGTCTACAGCGAATGGGGAATTTGAAATATCAGCTAACGCGCTGATTTCACTGGCCCGCCCTACACGATTCGAACGTGTGACCTACGGCTTAGAAGGCCGTTGCTCTATCCAACTGAGCTAAGGGCGGTCGGGGAGAAAAGACACGGCCAATCCGGACCGCATTTGACGCAAGGCTTCGATCGACAGCAACAACCACCCAACCCGAAGCCCCGAAACAAAACGGGCCCGGCATGAAGCCGAGCCCGAAATTATACCCGATCATCGCGTCACATCACGCGAGACCAGCCTTCGCAGCATCAAACCGGCTGCGGATGCAGCATGAACCAGCCGAGGCAGAACACGCCGGCGATCACGCAATACAGGCCGAACGAAGCCAGCCGGCCACGCCCTTCGAAGTAGCGCATCAGGAACCGCACGCTCAGGTACGCGGCGATCGCCGTCAGCACGCCGCCGAGCAGCGCATCGGCGAGCTGGTCGCGCGCATGGAACAGCTTCGGTAGCTCAAGTACACCCGCTGCGAAAATGATCGGCGTACCGAGCAGGAACGAGAATTCCGCGGCCTTCTCCGCCGTCAGCCCTGCCGCATTGCCGGCGATCATCGTCAGCCCGCTGCGCGAGAAACCCGGAATCAGCGCGCCGATCTGCGCGAGACCCACGAAGAACGCCTGCTTGAACGTCATCTTCTCAGGCGCCTGATGCACGCGACTACGCTGGATGCGATCGCCGAGCCACAGCAGCACGCCGTTCACGATCAGCGCGATCGCGACGATCCGCAGGTCATGGAACACGCGCTCGATGCGCTTTTCGAGGAGCAGCCCGACGATGCCGGTCGGGATCGTACCGATGATGAGCGCCCACATCAGGTGTCCGTCGTCGTTCCTGCGACCACCGAGCTGCGCGAAGAAGCCGCCGATCAGCGCGATCCAGCGCGCGCGGAAATACCACAGCAGCGCCAGCGCGGTGCCGAGGTGCAGCGCGACGAGGAACGGCAGAAGTTGCGGTGCGTGCTTGTCGATGTGCATGCCGAACAGTGCCGGCACAAGCAGCGTATGGCCAAGGCTGCTGACAGGGAAGAGTTCGGTGACGCCCTGCAGGACGCTCAGGAATACCAGAAACCAGAGACTCACGCGTCGGTCCTTTTAGTGAAGTTTGAGCGGAAAGAGAAGCGGACGACGCGATGCGCGTCCGAAAAAACGCGCCCCGATTATGCCGAGCCCGGATTACTCCGCCAAGGCATTTGGCTGGATATTGCGGCAATGCACACAAACGCTTGCAATTTGTAAGCACTCGGAAAGCAAAAAGCCCGCCATTCGCATGGCGGGCCTTTCGACTTCGGCAGGAATTGCCGTCAGCGGCCGAGCTGATAGAAAAATAATACCGTGCTGCCGGTGAACATGCCGAACAGTGCGAGTCCCATTGCCATTGCCAGATCCATGGCCCCCTCCACGAAGTGTCATGACCCGGCAACGTCACCGGTTTAGAGGCATTATCCCGACCGTTGACAGTCTTAAAAACTCGCGATTTCCCGAGAAGGGTTTTCCCCGAGCCGCCACGGCCCGATAATGGAGCGCGCCGTTCCCGTCCACCCGCCCAAGCCGATTCGCCATGCCGACTTTCCAGCAACACGACATTCACGAACTTCACGCCGGCCCGTCGCTCATCCGGGTCGCTCCGCAATTCGGCGGCCGCCTGCTGTCATGGCACGTCGACGGCGAACCGGTGATCTTCTGGCCGGAAACGGCCGACTGGAGCAACCTCGCACGCGTGCGCGGCGGCAACCCGCTGCTGTTCCCGTTCCTCGGCCGTCACCGCGTCGACGGCGAGCTCGGCCGCTGGCGCGACGCCGCCGGCGTGGTGCGCGACCTGCCGATGCACGGCTTCGCGCGCGACCTGCCGTTCGCCGCTCAGCCGTCGGCCGACGGCGCCGCGCTGTCGATGACGCTCGACGCGACCGACGCGCTGCGTGCCAGTTACCCGTTCGACTTCCGGTTCGAAACGACCTACCGGCTGGCCGACTCCCATACGCTCGAAGTCGCGCTGACGACGATCAATCGCGGCGACACGCCGCTGCCCTACTACGCCGGCCATCATTTCTATTTCGCGCTGCCGCACGGCGAACGCGCCGAAACCACGCTCGAACTGCCGCCGACGCATCGTTGCATGCAGCAGGCGGACGGTTCGATCAGCACGCCCGAACCGGGCGAAGCCCGTTATCAGCTCGACAACCCGGACATCCTCGACCGCTTCCACTGCCTCGACGGCGTGCCGTCCACGCCGGTGCGCATCGTGATGCCGGGCCGCCGCCGCACGATCGAGATCGCGCTCGACGTGCCGGGTTCGATCCCGTGGTTCGCGGTCACGACCTGGACCGAGAAGCCGGATTCGGACTTCTATTGCGTCGAACCGTGGCTCGGCCTCCCGGATGCGATCCACAACGGCCTCGGGCTGCGCATGCTCGCGCCGGGCGCGACCGAAACGGCCACCCTGCGGATTCGTGTCCTCCCGCTCGCCGGCTGATTCGACGGCTGGGACATCAATTCACAGCGTGCCAAGCCGGCACGCGACAGCCCCGGCGACGGCCCAAACTGCGGTACGCGGGTCGAACCCGTTAAAATCGGATGTTTTGTGTTACCTGCCGCGTCACGAGCGGCAGGGTTTTGCGAGGTTCAATGTTCGGAACAACAACGAAGCGACTCTTCGCAGCCGCCTGCGCCGCCCTGCTCGTCGCGTGCGGCTCCGCGCCTGTCGGCCCCGGGTTCTATCGCGTCGAGCGCGGCGATACGCTCTACAAGATCGCGCGCGACAACCGCACGTCGGTATCGAACATCGTGCGCTGGAACCAGATGACGAACCCCGATGCGATCGAAGTCGGCCAGGTGCTGCGCGTCGCGCCGCCGCCCGGCACGACCACCGCGTCGACGCCGTCGACCATCGGCACCGGGAGTGCCGGCCGTGCCCGCCCTGCGCCTTCCGCACCGGTTGAATCGGCCGTCAAGCCGGCCACGAGCATCGCGCTGGTCTGGCCGGCAGCCGGCAACGTAGTCCGCACGTTCGACGGCTCGAAATCGAAGGGCATCGACATCGCCAACTCGCCGGGCACGCCAGTGGTCGCGGCCGCGCCGGGCGTGGTGGTCTATGCCGGTAACGGGTTGCGCGGCTACGGCAACCTGATCATCCTCAAGCATAACGCCGACTACCTGACCGCCTACGCGCACAACCGCGCGCTGCTGGTGAAGGAAGGCCAGTCGGTCACGCAGGGGCAGTCGATCGCCGAGATGGGCAACAGCGACAGCGATCGCGTCGCGTTACATTTCGAGTTGCGCTACGGCGGCCGATCGATCGACCCGTCACGCTACCTGCCGGCACGTTGAGCGCCCGATGGGCGACACGCGATGCCGGCGCGCATCGCGTGCCGTCGGCGTGAGAATCGGAAAAGGTGATGTCAGCGCTTGCGCAGACGTCCGGTGAAACGGCCGGACAACGGATCGACGTGGCGAGCAAACGCTACCAGTACGCCGATTCCGATCAGGCTGAACCCCGCAGCTATCAGAAGCAAATCCATGGTCACACACTGATTTTTTAGTGATCTTATGCGTCATTGTGGAATCGTGCACTGAGCCGAGGCTATTGGACGAGTACGAAGATTCCCTACCTTCAGATGCCATTGTGGATTCGTCTGCGTGAAATCCTGATGTAAGCCGTTCGCTCGACACCACGTTCGCCTCTAGGAGACACCTCGATGCTGCCCGCCGCCGACTGCTATGACGACCTGCTCTCCCGCTTCGCGTGGGAGATTCCCGCGCACTACAACATTGGCGTGGACGTCTGCGACAAATGGGCAGACGGCAGCGGACGCCTCGCACTGATCCACGAAACGGCGCAAGGCGACGTTTTTCGCCTCACGTTCGACGACCTGAGGAACGCCTCTAACCGGCTCGCGAATAGCTTTGTGCGCGCAGGCCTGGGGCGAGGCGATCGCATCGGCATCTTTCTCGCGCAGGGCCCCGAAACGGCCATCGCGCACCTCGCCGCGTACAAGCTCGGCGCGATCGCGGTGCCGCTGTTCACGTTGTTCGGCATCGATGCGCTCGAATACCGGCTCGCGAACAGCGAGGCGGCTGCGCTCGTCACCGACGCGGCCGGCTACGCGAAGATCGCGCCGCTGCGCGCCCGGTTGCCGGCACTGCATACCGTCTACTGCATCGGCGACGATGCGCCCGATCATCCGGGCGTGCTGCGTTACGATGCGGCGCTCGCCGCCGAAACGCCCGATTTCATACCGGTCGATACGGCCGCCGACGATCCGGCGGTCATCATCTATACGTCCGGCACGACGGGCAAACCGAAAGGCGCGCTGCACGCACATCGCGTGCTGCTGGGCCACCTGCCGGGCGTCGAGATGTCGCAGCAGTGCTTCCCGCGCGACGCGCGCCTGTTCTGGACGCCGGCCGACTGGGCATGGATCGGCGGCCTGCTCGACGTGCTGCTGCCGTCATGGCATCACGGCGTGCCCGTGCTTGCGCGCCGCTTCGAAAAATTCGACGGCGACGCGGCATTCGCGCTGATGGCACGGCACGGCGTCACCCATGCATTCCTGCCGCCCACCGCGTTGAAGCTGATGCGCTCCGTCCCGGCACCGCGCGAACGCTACGCGCTGTCGCTGAAATCCGTCGCGAGCGGCGGGGAATCGCTCGGCACCGAACTGACGGCCTGGGGGCGCGACGCGCTCGGCGTGACGATCAACGAGTTCTACGGGCAAACCGAGTGCAACATGGTGCTGTCGTCGTGCGCGGCGCTGTTCGATGCGCAGCCAGGCGCGATCGGCAAGGCGGTGCCCGGCCATGCGGTCGCAATCGTCGACGCGGACGGCACGCCGCTGCCGCCCGGCGTCGAAGGGCGCATCGCGGTGCGCCGCCCCGACCCGGTGATGTTCCTCGAATACTGGCGTAACGCCGACGCAACGCGCGACAAGTTCGCCGGCGACTACCTGCTCACTGGCGACACGGGCATGATCGACGCTGACGGCTTCGTGCGCTTCGTCGGCCGCGACGACGACGTGATCACGAGCGCCGGCTACCGGATCGGCCCGGGCCCGATCGAGGACTGCCTGCTCACGCATCCTGCGGTGCGGATGGCGGCCGTCGTCGGCGTGCCCGACGCAACGCGCACCGAGATCGTCAAGGCGTTCGTGGTGCTGAATCCTGGCCACACCGGCGACGACGCGCTCGCGCAGGCGCTGCAGGCACATGTGCGCACACGTCTTGCCGCGCACGAGTATCCGCGCGCGATCGCATTCGTCGACAGCCTGCCGATGACCGCGACCGGCAAGATCGTGCGCCGCGCGCTGCGCGACGCGTAGGCCGGCCGCCACCCGCGCCGCCCGCCCGGCCGGATGGTTTATAGTGGCGCCACTACGCAGTCATTCCAAGAAAACGATGTCCTCTTCCTCTGATCACCACTCCGACGCGAGCGCGTCGCACAGCCCGCTCTACGCCAAACTCCTCGGCGAAACCGCCAAGATCGACTGGTGCGATCTCGAACGCTTCTTCGCGCAGGGCAAGCTGCTGTCCGTCGCACGCGACCTCGATCTCGTCAGCGTCGCGGAAGCCGTTGCTGCCGACGATGCCGAGCAGGTCACGCGCTGGCTGTCGGCAGGCCTCGTCGCGCGCATGCCGGCCGAAACCGCCGCCGACTACGCGGCGCGCAACCCGGAGCTGTGGGCGGTCGTCGTATCGCCGTGGGTCTGCGTGCAGGAACGCGCCTGACGCGTCCCATGTCCGAATCCGCGTTACCGCACGGGGCCGGCTCGGCCGCCGTCACGCATCGGCGTGTCCTCGCGCTCGCGTTCCCGATCGTCCTCGCGAACCTGACGCAGCCGATCCTCGGTGCGGTCGACACGGCCGTCGCCGGCCACCTCGACGGCGCGCAGTACCTCGGTGGTGTCGCGCTCGGCGGGCTGTTCTTCAGTTTCGTGTTCTGGGGGTTCGGTTTCCTGCGGATGGGGACCACCGGCCTCGTCGCGCAGGCCCATGGTGCCGGCGACGCCGCCGGGATCCGCCTGAACCTGCTGCGTGCGTTGATCGTCGCATTCGCACTCGGCGCCGCGGTGCTGGCGCTGCAGGTGCCGCTGCTGTCGTTTGCGCTGTCCGCGCTCGGCGGCAGCGATGCCGTCCGTGCAACGGCGCTTGCGTATAGCCATGCGCGCATCTGGGCCGCACCGTTCGCGCTCGCGAACTATGTCGTGCTCGGCTACCTGCTCGGCACGCAGCGCGTGCGGCTCGCGCTCGTCGCGCAGGTGTTCATCAATGCGGTGAACATCGGCGCCGTGCTGCTCTACGTGTATGGCTTTGGCTGGGGCATTGCCGGCATCGGCGCCGCGACGGCCACCGCAGACGCATGCGGCTTCGCGCTCGGCGCATGGATGCTGTGGCGGCTGCGGCCGCGCGGCCTTGGCCCGATCGCGGTACGTGCGCTTGCCGACCGCGTCGCGCTCAAGCGGCTGATCGCGCTCAATCGCGATATCTTCCTGCGCACGCTGTGCCTGCTCGGCGCATTCGGCTGGTTCGCGCACCTCGGTGCGAAGCAGGGCGATGCGACGCTCGCGGCAAACGCGCTGCTGCTGAATTTCCAGACGTTCATGGCGTACGGCCTCGACGGCTTCGCGCATGCGGCCGAGGCACTCGTCGGCGCGGCCGCCGGTGCGCGCGACCGCCGCGCGTTCCGGCAGGCCGTGCGCGTCACGCTGTTCTGGTCAGCGCTCGGCGCGCTGCTGTTTGCGCTCGTGTACTGGGCCGCTGGGGGCTGGATCGTCGCACGCCTGACCGACCAGGCCGAGATCCGCGAAGTGGCGCTGCGCTACCTGCCGTGGGCCGCGATTTCGCCGATCGTGTCGGTCTGGGGCTTCCTGCTCGACGGCGTCTTCATCGGCGCCACGCAGACGCAATCGCTGATGCGTGCAATGGTCGCGTCGCTCTCGATCTTCGTCGTGGCCACGCTCGCCGCGGTCGGCACGTTCGGCAATCACGGCCTCTGGTTCGCGCTCCTGCTGTTCATGGCCGCACGCGGCGCGACGCTGGCGCGCTACCTGCCGGCGCTGTTGCGGCACATCGGCGCCGACGCGCCCGCAGCCCGCGCCTGACGGCGGGCCGAACCGGCCATTACTGCGTGGGTTTCGGCGGCGGCGCGTCGAGCATCGACGGCGGCGTCATGTCGGTCGGCACGCCATGATAGTCGGCCGGATCTTCCGGCGGATGGCCGCGATGGGCCTGATGCGGATCGCTGGTACAGCCGGCGAGGAAAGATGCGGCCAGCACGGCCAGCATGAAACGGGTCATCGGGTATGGCTCCGGAAATCGGCGCGCCCATCGCACGCCGGGACCGCGCCGAGTCTAGCGGAATTCCCGTTTCGGAGTCGGGCCGCGCATGTCCTACTATGTACGCATGGCACTCAGCCGAGGAAAGGAGGCTGCCATGTCGTCTGAAGAAATTGCCGGCCTGATTGGCCTGTTCGTCGGTCTGATGGTGCTCGTCGCCCTGTCGTTCTTCGAGTCGCGCGAATACAAGCGCAGCCATCACGGCGAAGGGATGATCCATCACTGGATGGCCGAACACCACCTGCTCGACTGGCGGCGCAAGCACTAAGCGCGCCGCTGCCACCCGGCCCTTCTCCGGGCCGTTCTCGAACGTACCGTCCCGCGGTACGCCGGAAACTGCGTAGCGCCGAAATTAACAGGGTCCGATTCACACGCGTTGGTCAGATGGACGAACGCCGTCGCGCGGCTCGTACCACGCGACGGCGTTCGCTTGCGCGCGCCCGGACGGGCACAACGCGATTCCGGCGGCTCAGCCCAGGAAGTGACGGGCGTAGCGCGCGTTGATGTCGGACAGGCGGAACAGCGTCAGGAAATCCGCGCAGTTGAAGTCGGGATCCCAGGCCGGTGCACCGCAGATCTTCGCGCCGAGACGCAGGTAACCCTTGATCAGCGGCGGCGGCGCCACGACGGTGCCTGTCTGCAGTTCGTCGACCGGCAGGGCCGTGTGCGGGAATGCGCGATATTCGGGCGCCGTCAGCGAGCCTGCCGACAGCGACTGGTACAGGTTCGCCGCATAGTGGCCGCCGTCGGCCATCGACACGCTCGCGCAACCGAGCATCGTCTCGTAGCCGTTCTGCATCATGTATGCGCCAAGGCCGCCCCACAGCGCCATGATGACGGCGCCGCTGCGGTAGTCGCTGTGCACGCACGAGCGGCCGACCTCGACCATCTTGCCGCGCAGATGCGTGAGGCGCGACAGGTCGAATTCGCCTTCCGCGTACAGGCGGCCGACACGCGCCGCCTGGTGCGGGGGCAGCACGCGGTACGTGCCGACGACCTTCAGGGTGTCGAGATCGCGAACCAGCAGGTGGTCGCAATACGCATCGAACGGATCGACGTCGAGACCGGAGGGGCCGCTGACCTGCGCGCCCATCTCTTCGGCGAACACGCTGTAACGCAGGCGCTGGGCTTCGCGCAATTCGTCTTCCGTACGCGCCCACGCGGCACGCAGGCGATACTCCGATGTGACGGTTTCAGCAGCGCGCGGCAGGTGGCGCCGCGACGTGTCGAGGGGCAGCGAGGCAAAAGGGAGCGTAGGCGTCGGCAGTTCTCGCATTAGGCTTTCCTGATCGTAAGGAATAGGACGACATGCCCGCCAATGTAGTAATCGGCCGTGACCGTTATGTGGCACGACCGTGTCCTTTCAATGACGTGTCGCCGAATTGACTTTAGCAGAAAGCTTGCGAAACCGTATGATGAATCCCTTCAAAGCCCGTCAGGCCGGCTTCACAGCAGGTCGGGCGTCAATATCGCGCGCAGCACGGCCTGCCGGCTGCCGTCACGCGTGCGGCTCGCCAGCCACACGATTCCGCCCTTCTTGACGCTCCAGCTGTCGTCGCCGCCGGCGATCAGTTGCGCGGCAACGCTGCCGAGCGTCGGCTGGTGCCCGACGATCACGACCGTCGGCGCGATGCCTTCCGGCCAGCCGGCCGCCGCCAGCACGTCGTCGACGCTACCGCCCGGCGCGAGGGAGTCGACTGTCCGGTACTGGTCGGTCAGCGCCTCGACGGTCTGCACGGTGCGAGCCGCCGGGCTCGCGAGGATCACGGCGTTCGTCTCGAGCCGGCCACGCAGCCATTTGGCCATCGCCTGCGCATCCTTGCGCCCCCTGACGGTCAACTGGCGTGCGAGATCGCTCGTCGCGTAGTCTTCGGCTTCGGCGTGGCGCCACAGGATCAGGTTCATCATGGTGTTCTCCTTGCTTCGGCGAGCGGCCCCGCGCCTATGCGTCCGGGCGCGCCGATTACCGTCCGAATTGTCGCAAATTGCGGAAGGTTCGCCGCCGCGGCATTTACCCGCATATAGGGATTGACCGGATCGGACATTCGACGATACAATCTTTGGCTCGTCGGAGCGTAGCGCAGCCTGGTAGCGCATCTGATTTGGGATCAGAGGGTCGTAGGTTCGAATCCTATCGCTCCGACCAAAGGAATCAAGGACTTACGGTGTTGAGCCGTAAGTCCTTTTTTCATTTCCTTGGCCGGTTACCGATGTGTTACCGGAAAAGTGGCCGAACTGCACCGAACGCTGTCGGACATGCGCTTTGTCTCCGGTTGCATCTGGCACAGCCACACCGAACCCAAACGCCGCTGCGTAGCGTCCGTAGCCAGCGGCATTACATTACAGCGGGCAGCGCAAACCAGCACGGCCCAACGTTCCCGACTTCGTCAAGATCAAATCCGAGATACTTAAAGTTCGTCGCGACTCCGTCTTCGGTGGGTCTTTCGAGGTCCATGAACTGCAAGACACCATGTGTGTTTGCTTGAGCCAGTTGCACTGTTCCTCCGATGTCAGCGAAGCGACGTTCCTTTATGGCTTCTCGGATCGCGTCGCGAGGCCCGAGCTGGCGAAACGAAGATCCGGCTGGCCGATCCCGTCGCAGCGAGTGAATGCTTTCAAGTATTGCCGACTTGTGGCTCCCCATAAGAAACACGTGCTCGGTCGAGGCAAAGTCTATTTCGTCGAGCCTCACCACGGGGGTTGGCCCGCCGGGACCGGCTTCTAGCATTGGTGTTAAAACGAAAACGCGACGAGTATCGTCTGCCTTGCAGAAGCCAAACAGTGCTATTTCGACGTGACCAATGGCGCAGCGTCCCTCTCCGTACGCCCGTACAAACTCCAACAGAAACGTCCGGGCCAACTCCGCCACGTTTCGGATCGATGCCTTGGCACCTTGGCTGCCCCTCAAGTTTGTGAGGATAGGGACAAGGGCAGCGTATAGATTGACAGCAAACAAGCTGCTCCCGGCGTAGGCGAGACCGATTGTGTGCTGAAAAGCAACTGCGCCGGGTACCGTGCCGTGCTCCATACACTTGATTGGAAGCGGGAAGATCTTCGGGCTGTGCCGAAGCAGAGGCATCGGTTCTCCAGCCGTCTCGCCCGTATGGCTGTCCGATATTCGAGAGTCTGAGCAGACCCATATGGGATGCGTCGGGTAGCCTTCCTGGTACCAGATAGCAACTGTGGTCATGATCTATCCGTTGAAAGACGACGCTGACTCGAAGCGTAGCTAACCGACGAGCACTTCAAACTGCAAGGCGGCGAGGATGAGGGGAACTTCGGCGAGATCGATTATTGCCTCGGCTTGCGTTCGAGAGCAATTAAGCCTTCATCTCTTTCAGGAAGTGCCGCTGAGGTGACCAGAAGATTCGTTGCAGTCTTTCTCTATGCGCGGTTTGATTGATTGAAGCACAATTCACGACCCCCGGGATTAGAAGCCTGGCAACGATACGGTCCGGCGGTAGAGCTGCTGTCGCCTTGATTGTTTTCAGTACGGAGTCGTAATGGGCCATCGATTTGTCGAGACCCTGAAAATCGACCGCGTATATTACCGCATCGCTATTTTGTATCGTTGCGATGAGGCCAAGGATGTCATTGAGTCTTGCTCTTTCCTGGTTATCCAGCGCGGGTGCATGGTTCGTCAGGAGTTCGTTCGCGACGGCATTCACAAATTTAAGACCCTGCCCTCCCCGTGTAGCCGGATCAGAATAGCAAAGTGCAAGCTCTGCGACGGGCGAGAAGCTGATTGTCCTCAGGGCGAGAAAACCATCCACCCCACTCGTATCCACGCCACAACGCTTAGACAGAGTTTGAAGAAGAGCGAGATCGTTCGGATCAATCGGTTTTGTGGACGAGAAACCGTTCGCTTCGATGGCAGGGGCGTAGTACGTTGAGGTGCAGTGAAAGGCGATCCAATCCCGGCCCTCGATGCTGTTTGGGAAAATAGTGCCAGTGCCAATTAGCGTGTGATCAAGATCAAATAAGTCCAAGGGTAACCCCGTCGCTGGCGTGCGGAAACGAATCAAACGACCTGCGGTGCGCTACCAACCTTAACCTTGTGGTCAGGGGTGAGCAACGCAACGCAGTACACGTCGTCGCCTTCGATTACAAAGCCATCGAAGGAGTGAAATGAAACCGACCGATTCTCGGATGCTTTGACGGTAATCGAAGTCGGCCCTCCAGCTTGATCAACCAGCCGGTAACTGACACCGGCCTGCCGTTCTTCAACCGCCCAACGAATCTGCTCACCCTTCGCATCGATGTACACGAGTTCCATGCGTCCAATATCTCGAGAAAATTAGGTTGCCAATGATACCAGCGCATTGCGAAGCGACGCCGAACCACAGCTGACGGAGCAACGCGGAAATCAATCGTCCGGTTTCTGACCGATGTGAGAACCACCCCGGCGGCGGTAATCAATCCCAGCCAGGACAATTTATTACCGTATAATATGATTTCCACGTTTGTTTACCGGTGAAATCATGTCCCGCACGTTCCTCTACGCTCGCGTGTCCACGGCCGAGCAGACTACCGACAATCAACTGCTGGAAGCCAGTAGCGCGGGTTTCGCCATTCAGCCCCGCCACACGGTCACGGAGACCATTTCCGGCAGCGTGCCGACTTCCGAGCGCCCCGGCTTTTCAAAGTTATTGGAACGGTTGGACGATGGCGATACGCTCGTCGTTACCAAGCTAGACCGACTCGGCCGCAACACAACCGACGTGCTCGCGACAGTCGAGCGGCTGGCCGAGATGGGCGTTCACGTCCATTGTCTTGCGCTCAAGGGTGTCGATCTGACCAGCGCATCCGGAAAGCTACACATGACGGTGCTCGCGGCTGTTTCTCAGTTCGAGCGCGACCTGCTCATCGAGCGCACACATGCGGGACTGGCGCGCGCGAAAGCCGAGGGCAAGAAACTGGGCCGCAGAGACGCTCTAACGACGGAGCAAAAGACCGAGATTCTGCAGAAACTGTCGACAGGTGCCACCGCCCGAGGACTCGCAAAGGAATATGCGGTGTCGCACCCAACCATACTGAAAGTGGCACAGCGCGGCTAGTTGGAGTTGTATAGTTTGCGACATACCGATTTCCGCAATGGAATGCACGGAGGCACCCATATATGGAAGATAAGCCAGCAAGCGATCACGACTATTTTGTTGATGAAGCGGGGGCTGAAGCCTTCGACGAAGCCTTTCTGCGACTAGTATCTGAGCAGCATAAGAGAACCGTTGGTCAATACATGTCCGCTGAGAATTCGCTCCGTTTTCTCCACCGCGGTGGCTGGGTACACCCCGGCGCCCCGGAAGCGGTTGTCGGGCAACCTCGGCAACACTCTTCGATGGTCGAGACGCAGTTTCAAGATTTGGTGGATAACGACCTTGATGCTATTCATCGCAATATCCAAAGCCTTCTTGACTCAATGCATCGTCAGTTTGCCACCATGCTCTATTCGACAGTATCGTCTGCTTGTGAACAGACAGGCAACGCAATCGATGCGCAAGCTGCGGGTTCGATAGAAAACGCATTCCTTGAAATGATAGAAAAAATTGAATTGATTGCGAATCGAAACGGAGAGGTGGCGCTCCCTCAAATTCACGCGGGGCCGGAAGCTGTTTCTCGTATGACGAACGCTTTGAGCGCCGCCTCGCCCGAATTCAAGCAGCGCGTCGACGATATTTTGCTTCGAAAGAGAGAAGAGGCAGTCGCCCGGGAAATAGAACGTAAGGCCAAATTTGTCCGCTATGGGGACGATACGTGAGAATTTTGCTTTCGATTGGATGTAACGAATACGATCACGCTACTCACCTCAGCGGTGCCGAGGCAGACGCCCGGAGGATGTACGACGTACTCGTTCGCCCTGATGTCGGCGATTACGACGAAACGCGTTCCAAGCTGTTACTTTCGCCATCGGTGGATGCTGTCCGTCAGGCTCTACGTGAAATTCTCTTCTCGAACGGTAAAGTTGATACATTCACGTTTTTCTTCGCCGGACATGGTGGGGTGCGAGCCGGAAGCTTCTACATGTGGATTCGGGATACTCAGTCGGACGCACAATCCATAACTGCCCTTTCTCTTTCTGACGTATTTCGAAGCATTAATGAGGCTGCGCCGACGCAAAGCAATATCATCATCGATGCATGTGAGAGTGGTGGATTGATTGCCGATCTTGGGGTCCTGCTCAAGGCCGACATGCTTGGCGACGCTGGTACACCCGGCATTACGCTGGTGGCAACGTCCGCACAGAATCAGTTTTCGGGGGAAACTGATTTGGGCGGCTTCGGTACAAACGCGATTTTAGACTGCATAGAGGGTCGGGATTTCGTGCAAGACACGGCAAGCGTCCTAGACCTTGTTGAAATAGGAAGATGCGTTTCAAATCGACTCAGGGAAACGGACCAATCCCCAGTCGTATGGGGATTGAATCTTTACGGACCTCCGAGATTTTGCCGTAATCCACGCTATGGGAAAGACCCCGCAAAACCACTGCGTGAGATCGTACAATCATGGCCGGGCAACGACATGGGCGCGGCTAGGGAGCGCTACGACGATCTTTGGCGTGCATATGCGTCGGTGAGTGGCGAGTGGCACCCGAGGTCATTCGCCGATGTGGTGACGCGAGCCTTATCGCCGCTCACCTCAACTCCGGACTTGCTTGCTGGGTTTCTGGAGCGTTTTGGTGACGCTGTACTTGAGCGCGCTGAATATTCCGACGACGTGTTCAGGAAGGCGCAAGTGAGCGCAACGCTTGCAGTCTGTCTGCTGCCGCATCTCCAGTCTGAACTACCAGAGCGGGCGATAACACGTTTCTTGGAGACGACTGGAGACAAGTTGATTGCTGCCGGTTCGAAATTGTTGGACGATTTGACCAGTGATCGCTATGCGCTTCTGGCTAAACGAGGAGGAGGTCTTTCTGAACTTTTCTATCTGCCATTGCGAGTGGCAAAGGTGCTGGGTTGGACGGCGGCGTCACCGGGACTATACAAGATCGATGACCCTCGACGAACGACTGCCGAAACACTCTTCTCGGAACTCTTGCAGTTTCTACTTGAACATTACACAGGTTCGATAGTCACGATGAGCGACGCTCAAGCGCCATATTGGGCCGTTGCGCTATCCCGTGCCGCGCATCTTCGCTTGGACGAGCAAGCCGACAAACTGGCGGGCCTGTTGTTCAATTCAATTGTCAACTGCCGAGGCCGTCTAGCGCGCTGCGATATTCCACCAGAGTCGACGCTCGATTACTTGCTTGCACGACGCGAAAACGAGTATTCCCAATTCTCCGATCTTATCGAGCGCCCCAATAAAACGTTGACGGTACTGATGAGGATCGCTCCAACGCTTTGCCTCAATGACGTTTTCGACCACGACTTATGGAAACTGGATGGCGTGCCTCTCACTGCGTATATCAACCCTATATTTTCCGAGTATGGTCAAGATATGATGAGCAGCGGGCAAAACTTGGTGTGGTCGATAGGCTACGACATTTTCCGTGTGGCCGATTTGAGCCGATTCTGGCCACGATCTGCTCTAACACCGTCAACAGACACTATAGCCGCAGCTACGATCTTGGCTTCATTTTTATACCCTGACCGAGTCCCATGGTTCTGCTTGGAGAGTCTACCCACAAGGGATGCTGGTACAAATTTGCGGTGTGACGACGAAGAATCCGACAATGGGTCGCCGGGTCGGCTGTCGGAGTCACGCTCGCCCTCGGTGCGGTAGGAGTGCCTGCGCGACCGTTGCCCCCATAACGTTTCATCTGCTCTGTATGATTAAACGGCGACCACCACGCTCCCGGCGGCCGATGGCGAAAGAGATGTTGTTACCTCTCGCGGCATCAGTCGCTCGCCGGAAATCCATCGAACATCACATGGCATTCCATACCCTCGTGACCGGCGAGGGCAACGGTTCGGCCGTGGCCCAGTTGTTCGGCGCTGTCTATGGTGCGTACTACGTTCACGAAGCGACCGTGGGGCGAACCGACCTGGATGTTTTTCGGCTTGCTGAAGCGGCACTCCATGATTGCGCCGTCCGCGGCAAGGCTGAAGGCAAATTCACGACTACGGCCGATGGCATGGCCGCGATCCAGAAGGTGCTCATCTTCCGCGATGAACAATTGCTGAACCTCCCCGCCTACGTCATTGCCGACGCCCAAGCGCGGCTCAGTGAATTTGTGGCCAATGACTCGCTGTCGCCGATCGTGCCTGAGCGAAAACATCCACATCAATGATGTGCTCCACCTTTATCGAGCGAGTTAATCACTCTATATTTGGGGCCACATGACATTGGAAACACACAAAAAAATCTGAGAAAGAGCGGTCCAACCGATAGCATCGAGAAGAAGGTCAAAAATCGTCACCGATCCGTTATTGTGCCAAACTTACTTTGGTATGATCTTTGCGCTATCGAACTACATTCCGCGACCTGCCTCTTTAATCGGCTGCGGCATCTGATCGAAGGCTTAATTTAATATATTTGTTATTTATTTGTAATTTTGTGTCGTGCCACATACGCAGTCCCGGCGTTTAGATGTCTAGCTAACGATCGGACGCGTCCTGCACGAAACGGGGTGACTGCATGAGCGGGGAAGTTTTGCTGAAGGTTTTGCGCGGTGGCTACGCGCAGTTCGATCGCATCGTGAAACTTGACACGCCGCTCGGCGACGACTGGCTCACGCCACTGTACGTCAAGATCAACGCGCGGCTTGGGCGCAATTTCGAGGTGACTGTCGACGCTTCGTCCGTCATGGGCGACAAGATCAAGCTCAACGCCCTGATGCTGCAACCCGTCACGCTCTGGATTCGGCAGACCGATGGCGGCTATCTGCCGATCCATGGCTATGTGCAGCGGGCTCGCCGCCTTGGAAATGATGGAACCGTTTCGTATTTTCAACTCCAGTTCTCTTCATGGCTAAGCTTCCTCAAGCTCAGCAGCGATCGGCGCGATTGGCAGGAAGCCAGCGGCTGGCAGATTCTCACCGACATATTCGACAAACATCCGCAGGCTTCCGGCAATTATGGACAGGAATTGCGCGCGGCGATGCGCTCGTATTCGCACCGCGTGCAGTGGGAAACCGACTGGAATTTCGTGCACCGGAGTCTGGAGGAAGTCGGCGTGTTTCCACGCTTCGATTTCGCGAAGGACGGCAAGTCGCACAAGGTCGTCATGATGGACGATCTGTATTTCGGGCCGTCGCTACCGAATTCGGAGATGAAGTTCAGTCACGCGGGTACCGACGAGGATTTCGACGGGCTTACTCAGTTGAGCGAACAGCAGGACGCCCAAAGTGCGACGCTGACGCTCGGCACCGCCGACTATAAGCGACCTGACCTCGATAAACAGGCGAGCACGCCAGCGGCTGACCTGGATGAGTTACCCGGTCAAGGTGAAGACTATCTCTATACCGGCTCGCAGACATGGGCCGAGTCCGATGCTGGACAACAACAGGCCCGCATCCGCACCGAGGAATGGGCTTCGCGAGCAAAGCGCTATTTCGCGATCGGCAGTCCCCGCTATGCATTGCCCGGCTACTGGTTCAAGGTGTCGGGACATCCCCTCTTCGATGCGTTGCCGGAGGAGGAGCGCGAACTGTCAATCATCGCGAGCGACTGGTTGATCCAAAATAACTTGCCCGGCATAGACGCGCTCACACGATTCCCGCGCAGTCTGCGCAGCGAGATCGAACAGGTCAAGGCGGCCGGCACCGGTACGACCGTGAGCCACCGCGATGGCGGTATCGGATTTTTTCACGTCGAGATCGAAGCGCAACGCCGCAAGACGCCGTTCCGCAGCCCGTTCGAGCACGAGAAGCCCGAGATGCACTTGCAGACGGCGATCGTCGTGACGGACAGTGACGAGGAAGTCCACACGGACGACGGCAATCGCGTGCGGGTCCGGACGTCGAACAGTCGAAAGGATCGCAATACGAAGTCCACGTCGTGGATTCGCGCGGCGATGCCAGACGCAGGCTCGAAGCGCGGCGGTTACTTTCCGTTGCGCAAAGACGATCAGGTGCTCCTCGGGTTCGTCAATGGCGACTGCGACCGGCCTGTAATCATCTCGCGACTGCACGGTGGCGCAACGATGCCGGTGTGGCACACGCACGGCCTGCTGTCCGGCTTCCGTTCTCGCGAATACGGCGGCGACGGCTTCAACCAGCTCGTCATGGACGACGCTACCGGGCAGAACCGGGTCCACCTTTACTCGTCGAGCTACAGTTCTCACCTGCATTTGGGTTACCTGATCGAACAGTCCGATAACACGCGAGGCTCGTTCGTTGGCAGTGGCTTCGATCTCAAGTCGGAGGCACACGGCGCGATCCGTGCGGTGCAAGGCCTGTCGATCTCGACCCACCCCGCTGCAGTGCAACCGATGAACGTGTCGGCCGCAACTGATCAACTTGCGGCCGCGGAAGCTGTGCTCGAGACAGTCTCGCAAGCGAGTGAGACGAACCGGGCCGAGAGTCTGCAGGACGGCAGCGATGCGCTGAAGGCCTTTACTGAGATGACGCAGGGCAACGTTCCGGGCGTCACCAAAGGGGGGCGAACGGCTGGCGGTGGGACGGGAAATACCAACGGCTTTGCGAAGCCGGCCATGCTGCTATCAAGTCCAGCCGGTGTCGGGATTTCAAGCCAGCAATCACTTCACGCGTCGGCGAATCAACAGGTCAACTTGGTGGCGGGGAAAAATGTCAATCTCGCAGCCGGGAAGTCGTTGCTTGCGAGCGTGATGGATAGGATCAGTCTATACGCTCAAAACCTTGGGATCAAAATCTTCGCGACCAAAGGCCCTATCGAAATTCAGGCTCAGAACGATGCGTTGACGATGCTGGCGCAGCAGGACGTCAAGATCGAGAGTGCATCGGGACGGATGATTCTGCGCGCAGAGAAGGAGCTGATTCTTAATGTCGGTGGATCGTATATCAAGATCACGCCTGACATGATCGAGAACGGGACGTCGGGCCAGATTCTCGAAAAATGCGCGTCGTGGGACAAGCCCGGTGCGTCGACCATGACGTTGCGTGATCCGCTGAACGGCACGCCGATTTCGAAGCATGGTGGTTACGCCGACGATTTCTCTGGTTGATCGAGATGCCCCGTTCCTGAATCACGATAACGACTTACGATTTCAATTGCCATGACGGATAAGCACCCTCCTAAAAAACAACCTCCCAAGACGCCTGAGCCGGACGCCAAGCCCGCGTACACGCCTCTTGCATGGAGCTATCCATTTTCGCCTGCTGCCAAGGAAGGTGCAGCGTCCGATGCCGCAGACCCCTTGACCTACATGAAGGTGCTTGCGACTGCGGAGGATGGATTTTATCCACTGGGAGCTAGCGGCATCTGGCACGGCGGCATTCACTTCGGGCAGAAAACAGGTGAGGCCCTGAAACAGGACGAAGGCGTACGCGCGATCGCCACGGGCGAGGTTGTCGCTTACCGACTCGACAACGAATACCCCACGCTGACCTACCAGGACCAGCGTCATGCGTTGTACTCGCGGGGTTTTGTGCTGATCCGCCATACCCTGCAATTGCCACCCGCGCCGAAAAAGACGGAACCAGCGCCCGCCCCCTCAAATGCGCCAGCCGGATCGCCCGCCTCAGGAGGCAATGCAACGCCTCCGGCGCCGACCCCGACACCGGCTCCCGCGTCCTCCGGTCCGCCCCCCGGTGAAACGCTGACGTTCTTCAGTCTGTACATGCATACGCTCGACTGGAAAACGTATAAAGCCGCGCTCGATCAGCCCAAAACGGAGAGTGCGGACACCAAGGCGCCGCAACTCAAGCCTCTTCCGTACTGGGAAGCTGACCGCTCGTATCGAGCATTGAAACCGAACAAACAGGACCTTCCGAAACCGAAGCCGATCGATCCGAGTGCGCCCGATGACGATTCGTCGCCGCAGCAACGAGGCCCAGATGATGCGCTGCCGGAGCCTGTATCGGGTGTGCGGGTTCGCATTACTCCGAACGCCAAGCTCCTCGGTTTGCTACCCGAGGGCACGGAACTCACTGTGAATGAGGCCGATAACGGTGGGCGCAAGGGCTGGGCAAAAATCACGCAGATCATTAAAGGTGATCCGGTGGGCCCAGTCGTTGGTCAGCCGCCCGACGTGCAACTGAAGTGGGGTTACGTTTTTGTTTCGGAGCTCGAGCCGATTCCCCAGTCCGGCCCCGTCGATAAGGTGGTCGTGCTCAAGGAGCCGTACCCCGTCAACGCGGGGGACGTTGTTGCACATATTGGACAATACCAGCGATACAGGGAAGCAAAGCCCACACCGCCGTTGCCCACCCGACCGTTGCTGCACCTCGAAGTTTTTGCGGGCCCCGATCTTCCCGCGTTCATCGCAAAGAGTCAGGCGCGCGCGAAGGAATTGTCGGCGGCGGATCCGAATATGGAGAAGCCTTTTCTGGAAGTTCTGGCAGGTGCAAAACTCGTAACGAAAGCGCCTGATCCAGATTACACCCTTGAGCAGACGGATTTGAAGCTCGTACCCGTCAGCGATCCGAAATCGCGATGGGTCAAGGTACAGCCCAAGACCGTAAAAATTCCTGCCGTGCAACCGGAGCCTGCTGCTCCGGCTGACAAGGGGAAGAAGCACAAGGCAAAGCCAGCGAAAAAGCCTGATCCGATCGAGACGCCGACCGGTATCCCGTTCTGGATCGACAGCGCCCTAGGTCTTGTCAATCAAATGACGAAGGCGCCTGTCAAGGGCTGGAAAGACTTTCCGCTAAAGGTTAGCCAAGCAGACGGGCCCCCAACGGACTTCCGGGTCATGTTTCGGGTGGCCGATCTTGACAAGCAGGGACCACAAAGCTTGGCACGAGAAGACAAGGACGCGAGCGGAAAAACGAAACGCTGGTGGAACGTGACGGTCGGCACGAAAGACGGTGGGACCCGTCAAGGCTGGGTGCGTGAACGGGACCATCCCAAAGTGCAGCTGTGTAGCCAGTGGGACTGGCCGGGGTTCGAGCTCGTCGACAACAGTTCGACCACGATGGTTGATATGTTCAAGCGTTACCTGTTCGTCGCTGAACTGGCCATGGGAGAGGATCAGGATAACTTCAAGCCGAGCGCTGATGCATTGGCCACCAGTGAGCTCATCCAGAGGCTCGAAAAAGCCATTGATGTCAATCACGATGGCAAAGTTACTGCCGCGGAATTGGCGGATGCGCAGAAGACGCCATGGTTAGCCGAAGCGATTTCGCACATGGTCGTGAAAAGTGAAAGCGAATGGGGCGGCAATATGGGGAAGTGGGAGGACATCACGCCTCATATGAAGCTCGTGCCATGGAAATGGCAGAACGAGATGGAGCGGATCAAGAAGCTTCAGTGGTGGGAGGATGTTCAGTGTATTGATTCGAAGATTCTTCCGAAAGAGCCGAAGCCATGGCATTTTCATCCGATTGGGTTGATTGGGAATTTCATGGCTAGTTGCAGCGAAAAATGCAAAACTGACGTACTGGATTTTCCTACGACGGAGGGAATGTACTATGCTTCTATAGAGGGATTTCATCTTATTCTCGACACGGAGGGGTTTGGTGAAATTCCGTACGTTCCAAAAAATAGTCAATCTAGTGGCGTGACGATTGGTTATGGCTATGATTTGGGGCAACAAACTGAAGCAATGGTCCGAAGCGATTTTAACGGCTTTTTTACGGAGGCAGAGATTTCTCGGCTATTAACTGCGCTCGGAAAGCGAGGGGATGCAGCGCGCGCATTTATTCCATCTCTTCATGATATAAAAATCTCCGAACCCAAAGCCCTCGAGATGTCGAAGAGGGTTAAGCGTCGTTACGCTCAGTTTACCGTTGATGCATTCCCAGGCGTTACAAAGCTACACCCGCATTGTCAGGGAGCGCTGCTCAGCTTGGTCTATAATCGTGGGTCTCAGCTTGAAGACAAACCTGGACAGAAGACACGAGTCCACATGAGAAACATTAGGGCGGCTATTCAGAACAACAACCTTCCAGAAGTCGCGGCACAATTACGTGCCATGAAAGTACTGTGGGAAGGAACCGGGAACGACGGCCTACTCAAACGACGAGAGAAGGAGGCGGTTCTGTTCGAAAAAGGTATGGTTTGTGATTGTTGGAGATAGAGTGTGATGAAGAATGTTGCTGCTTGTATGCTGATGCTTGTTTCGAGTGCCGCCTTCTCGAAGGTGGCCTGCAATGGCCAAAATAATGTGGAGCTGGCCAGTTGCGCACAAGCAAATTACGATGCCGAAGACAAAATATTAAACAAAAGCTACAGCGAACTTCTTGGGAAAATTACTGCACCAGAGAAGCAAAATCTTATTGCAACCCAAAGGGCTTGGGTTGCATATAAGGAAAAATATTGCAACGCTGCTTTTGATGCTACTGCGCCTGGGGCAGAAGCGTCTATCGATAAATGGGCTTGCTTGGCGTCTGTTACGGAGGCGCGCACGAACGAGATTCGCTACTTAGGATCATCGATCGGCATGGATGATTACAGGCGGTCGTTGACCGTGATGGCAAATCTTTACGAAAACGGGGATGCCACCAAGGTAATATCGAAGCTAATAAAAAACACCCCCGACGGAAACAATCCGAGCTGGATTAAATATGTGGATCTGAATTGCAAGATGACTGCTGCAAAGTTACAGGAGGACCACAACGCTTGTACGGCCAGGCTTAATTTCTTTAAAAATTGGTGACCTCGATTTTTACTTCCGCTGAACAGACGGCAGATGATCAATTTGATTCGTATCGGTGACGCGACAGATCACGGTGGCAAGGTTGAAACCGGCTCCACGACCATGCGTTTCGCTGGCCGCTATGTCGCCCGTAAGGGCGATCGCGTGTCGTGCCCACAGCATCCCGAAGTGTCGTCCAACATCATCGTCGAAGGCGATCCGTCAATGACGGACGACGGCATTCCGATCGCACGGCACGGCCATCGCGCCACGTGCGGCTGTCACCTGATCTCGAGTCTCGTTTGATCCTGAGATCAAACAAGGTGCCAACGTGTCGACAAATGTCGTTGGTTGTGTATCGAAATCAGCGCTCGCAGATGTTTAGCGCCCCGCGCCTGACACCTTTGCCGGGCCGGGTTGTGGGGTGGCACGTGGTTTGTTATTGGTAACGGGTGCAGTCTTTATGGCAACCGGTGATGATCGTCTCGCAAGAATTCGTGCCTACCTCGCGGCGACAGGATTCGCGCTGATGGCCCGCGAGTGGCGCGGTGTATCGAGTCGGTATCGGTTTCGTTGCGAGATCGGTCATGTTTCCTCCCAGTCGGGAGCAAGCCTTGGGCGCCTCATCCGTGGAGCGCGCGGCCCGCTGGTATGTCATCAATGTTGGGTTGAGCGGACGCTGACTCGAATCCATGAGACTACTGGCTCGGCTGGAGGCCAATGCCTGAGTAAGCGATATCGTGGAAAAAACGCGCGCCACCGCTTCGTCTGTGCTGCCGGCCATAAGTTGGAGGCCACTGCCGCTTCGGTCTTGGCCGATCATTGGTGTGCAAAGTGTTCAACCGAACGACGAGCTGAGCGTCGTCGATATCAAGCTGGGCTGAAGCCAATACAGGATCGCGTGGTGGCGAGTGCTTGTCGACCGTCTACGATGGCCGGATGGCGAAATATCGATTCAGATGCGCTTCGGGGCACGAATGGGAGGCTGCGGGCTACGACGTCTTGCGTAAGGCGTGGTGCCAAGAATGCTCTTCAGATCGTAAGCGGATGCCGGACGGACTTGCGAAGTTACAAGAGAAGGCGGCAGAGCATGGTGGCAGATGTCTTGCATCCCTGTATCAACGTATTCAGGCTCGTTACCCATTTCAGTGCGAACGGGGGCACGAGTGGATGGCATGGGGTACGGAAATCCTAAAGGGGCACTGGTGTCCGACATGTCGCACTGAAGACAGACAGCGGCTGGGTATGGAATTGATGCGATCGATTGCTGCGGACCGGGGCGGCATGTGCGTATCTGAGCACTATGTCGACAACAACACGAAGCTCCAATGGGAGTGTGCGCGTGGCCATCGATGGTGGGCGAGACCTCGGCAGGTTTCGTCAGCGGGCAACTGGTGCGCTCAATGTCAGTACCTGTCGCAGATTACCCTCGAAAAAACGAGGCGAAAGCGTCGTTATGAGGCAGTTACGTCGTCGGAACGTTGATTTGGCGTCGCATGAATGAATCTGATGGAGCTGGAAAACAATGTCGAGCCTCGTTTTGGCATTCCAGCGTCTGATTCGGGCAGGTAATAAAGGCGTTAGCCAATATTTCGGACCACCAAATACACGAGGCATCCTGTTTTGCTCAAAAAATGAGCACCGTCACCCGTTTTTCACCCCGCAACGGTCCCATCTGGCGGTTGCCGCACCGCGCAAACATTACAAAATTCTTTCGCCGAGAAAATTCGGCCCATAGGGCCGCCGCATGGCTGCGCCCATATTTGGCCCTATCTGGGGTGAATCGGAGCCCCTGACGGGCCGGAAAATAAGTCAGAGGGTCATTTCCGGTACCACCGGAGTGTTCGAGACCGGCCAGAAAACACTAAAAAGTAAAAATTACCGATTTGAGGGTGATTGATCGATCCCCTTTATCTATTTTGGTCGGGTTGTGCTACATTTTCCGTGCCGAAGAGTCGTTCTTGGGTGTTTTTGGTCGATTTTTAGCGAAAATCCCTAGTTCTACCTCTCTGCCTCGTGGTTGCCTGCACGTTTTACGGCTCCGCCTGGGCATCGCGTCTTCAACGGCTCTCGCGGTCCCATTCATCGCACCTCGCTTTCCTGAAACGCCCCTATATCGCCTCGCGTTTCAGTCTTTTCCACCCTTGAGATTGTTTCCGAACATCAGTTCGGTGCCTTCGCTCGCCTTAATTATTATGGATACCTAATTATGGATGCGCATCGTCGTGAACCTTTGTTCCCTCTTGGCTTGATTGTTGCCACACCGGGTGCGCTCGATCTTCTCGATCGAACCGGCACCAACGCCAATGGCCTACTTCGGCGGCACAGCAGAGGTGATTGGGGTGTCGTCTGCGCGGCCGATGCTTGCTCGAACGATCTCGCGGTGACACATGGAACACGTCTGCTGTCTGCGTATGAGCTGGGCGATCGTCGCGAACGGCTGTGGGTCATCACGGAAGCCGATCGGCGGGCGACAACCCTCTTGTTGCCGTTCGAATACTGACCCGATGGAGACCACCGTGCAGCAACTCCATCCGGCTCTTCAGTCCGGCCGACGTCTCACTCTCGCGAATTCGAATGCTCCAGCATTTTCGTTTCAGGGTTGCTGGGACGGCGGCTGCGCGTGGCATGCGGCAGCAATGGCGCTTGCCATGCTTGGGTTCTTGTCCGATCCCTTGCATGTGTCGTCGCGTCGTAGCTTCCCGGAAGCGGAATTCTGGCGTCGTGCACAGCCGCTCTATCTCTCCGGCGTGTCGCTCGAAGAGTTGCAAGCGCTGATTCGAGAACTCGACTGGGGATTACGCCCAGCCTGCTTCGAGGGAACGCACACAGACGTTTTCCGGTTCAGCAAACGAGAAGTGATGCGCGGTCGGCCGGTGATCCTGACATTTCGACAATCACGCCGCGCGACCCTGCATGCAGTGTTGGCCGTCGGTATTGAGGGGCGAAAGATCGGGGCGACCTTCGACGGACATACGTTGCTGGTAGTCGATTCTGCCGAAGCCGAGCCTGTACTCGCGGCCTACAACGCGCGGTTGACACGGACAGCAGCCGACCGCGGCAGGTTGAGTGGAAATGCCCAATACGTCACCGGGTTTGATCAACGGAAAGTCGTGCTCACCGGCGCAATGTCGATCAGGTCATCTGCAACAGCGGCAGAGAGGAAGGCTCGGCCGCCGTAGTGCAGCGTCAGCGCAATCGCGAGCGTTCGATCTTGGGCGGCTTGGCGGCATTGACGCGCCGTGTGTCCTTGTCTTCCAACGTCATCGTCAGCGGCGCAAACAACTCTGCGAGCGAAATCCCGAGCGGCCCACACAACGCAGCGAGAGTCAGCACTGTCGGGTTCGTCACACCCGACTCTATCGAACTGATCGCGGCTCGGCCGACCGACGCCTCATGGGCAAGGTCTTCCTGGCTCTTCCCAGCCTGGCGACGGACTTCCTTGAGCCTCTTTCCGACGGCGACGGTGATGGGGTTGCGTTCTTCAGTGGGCGGGGCGGGTGCTTTCATGACCAAGAGGATGCCGCCTCAACGCAGCAAATACCATCGCTCAAACCATTCATTATTTGATATGTTAACCGTACAAACAGACCAAGGGCACGTGCCTGCGGCCATCCGGGGAAACAGAAAAATGTCTGCAACCACCATACAGAAGTGCATTACAACGGACGGAATCCAATTCGAGAGATGGCCGGCGCGGCGTTCAATCGACCACGGGCACGGTCATTCGCCGGTCCATATTGTTGGTGTAGGAGAAGTTGGGGGCGGATTGGCCGCCGGCCTCTACTACCGACTCGGCGTCGATGACGGCATCACATTCCAGCAGGTCGCAGCAACGAACGGGGTTTTGTCCGACGACGGGCAACTCGTTGCCGGTCACGTACCGTTCGAGGGGGCAAGCGCAGTAATCGTCATTACAGCCACCGGCGAACCGGATGCGCTGCGGGTCTCGGCGGTCGTCAGCGCAGCCGCAAGAGCGGCCGGTGCACTCGCCGTTGCGCTGCTGGCTCAACCGCCAATGCCTCCGGGAAATCTCGTTCGAACCGTCACGACTGAACTCACGCGCTACGCCGACGCTGTCGTGTTTGTTCCCGAATCTCCTCACCCTTCCGTTCTGCATTGTCTGGTCGACGTCTACCTGATGGCGATGCATGGGGCACGGTCGCCGTCGCAGAAATGGAAGATGCCGACAGGCAGCGATTTTCTCGACGTGCGCGAAGCGTTCAGTGGCGCGACCGGCGCAGTGATCGGTGTCGGCGAAGGAAGTGGCCCCGATCGCATCAAGGGCGCAGCGCAACAGGCGATAGACGACATCGGCTCTGCCCAACTCTCAATGGCGGCTGGGTTGCTCTTGATGGTTTCAGGTGCGGCAACCCTTCGATTGCGGGAAGTCGCGGCGGCTGCCTACGCCGTTTGCGAGATGACCACGGGCGATGCCGCTTCCGTTCTTGCCGCGCATTACGACGATCGACTCGGAGAGACGGTACGCGTCACCGTGATCGCGGCCGAACGAGACGAATGCGATGGTGCGTCATGACGAGCCTCGATCAACAGAGGCGACGGAAAAAACCGCAGCCATTACCGCAGAGGCCGGCGTCTCGGCTGCGGTGCTTCGCCACGGTGTTCGCCTGTCGGTTTAAGCGCCATTTTCAGCGGCTCGAATAGGTCTGCGAGGGTAATCCCAAGCACGTAGCAGATGGTCGCCAACGTCTCCACAGTGGGATTACCAATACCACGTTCGATGGCACTGACGCGGGTCCGATCGAGACATGCCTCGTATGCCAACTCTTCTTGAGACTTCTCGGCCTCGATCCGGCACGCCTTCACTCGCTTGCCGATAGCAGTCGCCACGGCGTTACGCCGATCACGGGTTCTCGGTTTCGTACTCATGGCGTTCAGCATGCTGCTCTGACGCCTTTAGAACCACGTCTTACAAACCACTATTAAATGAATCTTATAAGCAACATGTTTACGATACACTTCCGGCCGCTGGCTGACGGTAGACCAGCATAAACGAAGTGGAACTTCACGAAACAGTCGCCCTGCGTCGCGTTGACTGCGGGCATCAATCCAAAACTGCAAAGGGGCTTTCAATGAATACTTCTGGAGACCAGACGGGCAGCGCCACGACCACTCAAGCCCAAACCGCCACACCGACTCGAAGAAGCAAATTGGGAACAGCGGCATGGATCATCGTTGCTCTGTTCGTCGCGCTCTTGGCGACGGGTGTGTACATGCCTCAGCATCCAAGCCACCCCGCTCTCAAGTTTCTCTTTCTTTGGTTCGGTGGTGCATGGCTTGGCTACATCGGCGTGAGGCTGGGCGACGGCGTACGGAAAATCTTCCGGCCGGACATCATTGTCACGACCGGTGGAATCTCCGATGCGATTTGGGCGAGGATGTGCTGGGCGATTGGCCCACAATGCGTCGGACTGTTCTTGGGCGCAGTTACTGGCACCAGCATCTTGGCTGGCTGGATTAGCTGAGCCAGTCAGACGAGTCTACGGGGCGCTCACACGGACCGAAGGTAGCGAAGCCAGGTTGCGCTTCGCTACCTGCAACCGATATCTCGAGCTCCGGCTAAAGTTTCCTCTGATGAATGCCGACATACGGATTTGAACTGGGCTTTCTCTCTGGCCTAGCGATGACGCATCTCGACACAAGGAACCACTGCATGCTCGACAAACTGCTGGAAGTCTTGGGGAATTCTCATTTCGAGGCCTATTTAGTTGGCCCCTTGCTTGGCGTGCTCTTCGGCGTGATTTTCAATGCGCTCGGGAAACGTCCGGGACCGGATAACGCCGACAGTACGCCTCGAGATGTCAAGCGCGAGATCGATGAATTTCGCCAACGCTCGTCCGAAAAGCAAAGCGTTCACCACCATCACCATTATCACGGAGCTCGCTCATCGTCGAGCGATGACGGAGGTGCGGTGATATTTCTTGCCGGTCTCGCAATGGTGGTCGTGCTGTTTCTGTTTGCGGCCTTCCTTCCTCAGATCGCGGGAACGTTGTATTTCTTTAATACGACAGTTGCAATGTGCTGCATCACCGCCGCGCTGCTGGCATGCTTGACTGGAAGATTCAACACGAGCGACTGGTGGTTGCAGGCCGTTTTTCCGGCGGTCGTTTCGACTGGGTGCTTCTGGCTTACGATTAAGGCGCGGGCAGCAATTAGCCCGGATGTAATCGTGTATGCGCAGAGCCTTCTTGCAGATAAGCCATTGAATGTCGGCACGGTCTTGAATGCCGCGGTGAAGTTCTTTACTTCGCTGCGCAACGATTATGTCCAGTGGATGTTGTTCGATATGCTTGCATTTGTATGCGTCATCACCTGCGCGATCTTCGCCTTCCTGCGATTCGTTTTTTACGTTTCACTTTCAAATGCTAGAGAAAGTAACCGCGGTGTCTGGGTGTGGCTGGCTCTGCGGACGGAAAAATTCGGTGGAATCGGCAGCGCGTTTTTCGTAGCCTTCCTGTTCATATTCGGCGTTTTTCTCGCGCACGGGGATGTCTATCAATTGCTTCATCAGACCGCCTGAAGGCTTGAACAGATCAGCCAGTTCAATGCCGATCGCTTAGCTTGGACGTGCTCACGAACATCGAGTGGGCACGCCCAGGCGAAAACCGAATCAAGCCCGAACCAGGCGGCTACCGCCCGTTGCAGTCGCAACCAACGTCTCACTGCAAGACAACGTCGCTCTTACACGGCTATCGAGAAAACGAGACGGCTCGACAAATTTCTGTCGCGACGGCGCATGATAGAAAGGCGCGTGGAGCAAATGCAACTGCTTGCGCGCCCGAGTAACCGCGACGTAGAACAGCCTACGCTCCTCCTCGATTTCGCCCCTCTTGATCTCCCGATAGAACGGAATCGAACCATCATTCACGCCGAGCACGATGACGTAGTCCCATTCGCCCCCCTTTGCTCCGTGAATAGACGACGTAACGACTGGCGCCTGCATGCGAAGTGTCGCGATATGCTCACGAAACGCTCGGACCGTCCTGAACTTCCGGCTGGTGGCTTGCCAGCGCCCTAGTTCACTCGCGAGATTTTTCGGCATGTCGCCTGCGGCTCTCGCGAGACGCAGATAAATTCGCGTCGCCATGACGTAGCGGCCTTCGAACGATGGGATGCGCGCTGCCTTTATCAACATGCGCAGGCAGTCGTTGATAAGGGCCTGCCGTACGTCCCTCCCGCTGATTTCGCGAAGACGGCGAGCTCTCCAAAGCCGTTGTGGTTTACGACCAACCTTCGCCGTACCAACGCATGCCTGAACCAACGACAGCATATCCAGAGCACGATCGACGTGCTCGGGTAACCGCGGGCTATACGTCGAATCCGTTTCGTAACCAGCGGCAAGCAGTGCCTGCTCGACCGCTCGCAGCGGCGCTTTTGTTCGACTGAGGATGGCAACCTGATTACCAGGCACACCATCTTCCTTCAGCCTTCTGATCAATTCGACCACTTCGTCTTCCTGCTCGATCACAGAGCCGCACTGCGTCAGCGACGGCGTGACACCGTGACGGTTGCCAACGGTACGATCCTTGCCGTTACTCAGTATCGCGTTTGCCAGCGCAGCATTTTCATGCGTGAGCCGGAATGAGCGAGAGAGCGGCAGTGTCACAACGTCACGCATCACTTCGCGCAAATCTCTCGCTTGACCACCGATGAAGCCAAACACGGCCTGATTCGGGTCGCCAAAGACCATCAGGTTTCGTACACGTCTTGCCAGACCAACGAGAAGCTGCGTTTGAGCAGCGTCCATGTCCTGCGCCTCATCGACGAGAATATGTGTGTACGGAAGCGGCGTGCTCTCGATGACCGAACAAGCACGCCGCAGCATGGCTGGATAGTCAATCCCGCCAGCAAGCTCGACACGCTTCTCATACGCGATCCGGATCAGGCGCAACTCCGCAAGCACATCCCCATAATCCGAGAAACCTGATTCCACGTCGTGCACGAGGCGTCGCGTCACGTCATCGCTTCCGTTGCATCGTTTGAAGAACTCGGCCAGACGCCTTATTTCAATATCCGTACGCAGCGCAACGCCGGTTCGTTCCCGCACCGCACGGCATGCATTCGGGCAGGTCAACAGCGTTTTCTCAAGCAACGCTATGCTACGTTGCGGCGACAGCAGCACGGAGCGCTTGGCGTTACTGCCGCCAGTTCGGCGCACGAGGTCCAACGAAAACGAGTGGAACGTCCGCACCGTAATGGCATCAGGCAGGCGCTTCTTCAACTCGTTGACAGCCGTGTTCGAGAAGCACAGCACGAGAATTTTCTTGGCGAGCACGCCACGATCAAGCTGACGACGCACGCGCGCATTCAACGTGTGCGTTTTGCCGCTACCGGCGCAGGCAGACACGTACACGCGCGGAATCGTCGTATTGATGATCGCAAGTTGCTCGGCAGTGAATTGGAAATTTTTCACGATCATTTACCTGTGACACGTGACAGCGTGACATGCATCGGTACGCTGATTTTGGTCCGGAGGTTGTGAATTTTCTCTTCGAAAACCACGGGAAAGCAGGCACGCAGATGCGAAAAACGCCATGACGTATCCATAGAGATGGATTGGAATACGGAAGCGAGGGAAGGATAAGGGGATGAAGATTGGGGATATGTATCATTGCCTCCCCCCCCCCTTCTTCCCGTCACACAGTCATGGCGTCACGCTACGAGAAACGGCGCATTGTCGATCGGCGTCAACACACTCGCGATGCTCGGATTGCCACGCCAGCAATCCTGCAGCACGAAGGTATCGCCGTGGCGATAGCGATCGAGGAACCGATCTGCGCGGTTTGCGAGTGCCGTGCCCGACACGTCGATGCTGTCCGGGTTGAGCCAGCGGCCGAGCTCGACTTTCGACGGCAGCCGGAACAGCCTCAAATGTTCGGTCCAATACGCCCGATGGTCGAAACGGATGCAGTCTTCCAGGCTCAGCAGCCCGCGCTGCGCCAGCGCATCGACACCTTGAAAGCGATGCTCAAGATGGCAGCACGGGGAGCGGTCCTGACGCGCAGCCCACAACTTGCTGGGGCGATCGGCATATAGCACGACGTTACGCAAATTCTTCGACAAGTCATCCGCAGCGCGCGGCGCGAAATAGGCAGTCCCGTCTTCGAACGTGACTGCGTGACGGAGGTATGGCACGCGCATATGCTTCAAAATGAAGCGATAGAGCATGTTGCCGGCCTTGCGATCAGCAACCAACCAATCGAGCGCCAGCTCGGCGTAGCCCATACGGATACGGTGACGCGACTTAAACGCACGTTGCAACTCGATCAGTGCCTGGCGGCCCGGCTGGAAAAGCATGACCTGCGCTTGCCAGACCGGATGAAACGGCAACGAATAGCAGTTCGTGATCGTCACCTTTTCGCAGTGCCGCCGCACGAGCGAGACCGGAATGTCAGGCGCGGGATGGTCTATCCAGAACGTCAACCGGTCGAATCCTTCCACTGTTCTCGTGATAGCGTCTCGTGCGCGTTGCACCTCGACTGGCTGCTTCGTATACGTAGATTTCATGATGCAAGAAGAATCGAGGCAGCATCGCGTCGAATGCGCAGCGCTGTTGCGGTATGGATTTAAGATCGACCAAGAAGCACGCGCGGCCGCAAAGCCGCTCGCGACTTCTCCTACAACGTTCGCAGGCGGGCGAAGTCGATGGCGTAGAAGCGCGCTCGCCCTCCGTCGATGCGCTTTTGGTACTGCGCGCCGTCGCCGTTGGTCACGAGCAGATGACGCTTACGAAGCGCATCGAGGACACGGGTTTTGTCGAAACGCGAGACGATATGCGTGTCGAACGTTCGGGACTCGATCAGCATCAGCTCTCGCCCCTTCACGGTCTCGAAAGTGACCTCGCGATCGATCGGCTTGGCGCGCCGATTCTCCATGCCCGTATCGGTCAGCTTCTTTACAGCATTGATCACGTGACGTTCGAACGCCAGCTTTCGATCACGATGACGTTCAGACCAACGCGTCACACAGGCGTCCATCACCGCATCGACCGCTTCGCCCTCCCACGGAACGACGCCGAACTGACGCCCGCACGTAAGCGCGTAACGAAGCAAGGCGAAGGTAGACGCAGCAATACGAACGGCGTCTTCACTGGGGTCGCCCTTCATCGTCCCGAGATAGCGGCTAGCGAATTTCGGCATCTTACTGTCGGCGTGACGAATAACTGTCCCCGGATCGCGCAGAACTGCATCGATGAACGTCTTGGCAACAACGGCGCCGAAGTGTTGGATCGCGACCGGAGCCGATTGCGTCACACGCTCGATGACAGTTATCTGCGGTTTATCAAAGGGAATCTCAATACTGCCGGTCGGCGGAGAAGGCAAGGCGAGACTCCGCGGAATATCCAGTTCGCCAGTCACAACGAGAGTGACCGGTGCCGGCGTCAATTCGAATTTCTCGATGCGACGCTCAGTGCGCGAGGCCACATCGGAAAACTGGCAGACCTGTTGGAACGCCTGCTTGCGCGACTTGGCTGTAGAGAGCTGAACAAGCGTGCTATCACTCGCATGCAAGCGCGCAGGCCAAGTGGCCATTTTTGTACCGAACGCGGAATCCGCGAGCGAACGGATATGCGCCTCGTCCGACTCGGAGACGCCCGACGCAACAATCGCAATCGGATCACAACCGAGTAGCGGCACAAGCGGACTTGCGAGGTGTGCAGCCACAAGAATGACCGAGCACGACGAAAGATCGGTCGTCAACACCTCCTTCAGCAACGCAAGATCGTCGGTTTGCATACCGACAGGTACGGGTCCTTCGACGTAAACGGGGATCGGGCCAGACGACGAGTAGGCTATATCACCGAAGCGACAGATCGGCCCGGCATCCTGACCGTGCGACCAGCCGTACGGAATCCCGTACATTCCAATCCCGTCCGGGCGCGTCATAGCAACATCAAAGACTGTTGACGAATCGGAGGTAGCGCTGCCGAGCGACACACCGGCCTTGATTAGTGCCGTTCGTGCCCGGGTTGCCGACGTGAAAACGCCTTCCGGCAGCAAGCGGCGGACGCGGCGGCCGGCCGCGTGCTCGAACTCAATCACACGGCGCGGTTCGCGGCCGTGCAGATCGTACGCAGTCGCGATCACTGCGAAAGCAGGCGCCTGGGCAACTTGAGCTACACCAGCGCTTTCCGGCTGTTCCGAGTAATCGCCGGTGCGCGGCTCCAGTGCCGAATCGAGATCGCTCGGCAATGCTGCCTCGAGCGCGTCGGTTTTCACCTGTTCGCTCATTTCGCCTCCGTGCCGAGCGACGCAAGGAAACGCTCGATGTCCGACAGCTTCCAGCCGCGCGCTCGCGGGCCGAGCGCAACGGAATGCGGCAAGAGACCTGCCTTTTGCCATGCATATGCTGTCGTGCGGCTGATCTGGAGGATGACGAGCAGTTCGGGGAGCCGAACGATACGGTCGGATGTCGTCGGCTCGCGAGTCCGATTAACCGACATAGTTTCAATCGCGCAAGCAGGAGGCAACGTACTTACGTCAAGCTGACGGCGCACGTTGCGCGAGAAGTCGCTAAGCATTACTTCACGCTTGGTCGCCTCACCGTCAGACGACAGCGCGTCATCTGCGGAGCAGGAAGAATCAAGGTAAAGAGGCGCCGCACTGGCCGGCGGCCCTTCGATAGTGTGTTTGGAACCCATGGCAAACAGTCTGAGTTGGAGGTTCGGCTCGAAAATACTCCAGACGCGGAGAAGTCCTTTATCGACCATCACACACCAAGCCGCGCAAATACAAGGCTGACATGTGAGCGCGTCTGGGCGCTTATGGTGCTGCACACCTGCGAGCGTGACTTCGCAAAGACAGGTGGTGATAAAGGGCTTCCGAGGCCTGGAATACTTTGCCCGACCCGATTCCCAAACTGCAGGGTTCTCAACATCGGTCGTATCCACGGACGACCGCGTTAGGCAGAGTTAAGACTGTATCATTTTTCGGGTACGGGCAATCCTGCCAGAACCCGACCGCCATATGTTGTGTTGATCAGGATTCGAATTAGAATTGGGGCACTATGCCGAAGCCGTGGCGCGCTCAGTTAGCGCTTGAAGGTGCTGTCCCAAGACGTCCCACGCGTGCGCCATTTCATCGGCATAGTCGTGCTGCAGGTAGACACGATCAAGTTTGTCCGCCCGGGCGTGGTTGAGGCATCGATGCACGATGCTCTCCGCGATGCCGAGACTCTGCATCAACGTTCCGCAGGTTCGCCGCAAATCGTGGCACTTCCATTGCCCGCCTTCAAGCAGCAATGCATTCGTCTGCTCGGTTCGGCCAGGCAACGGCTTACGATTCGGGCGCTGCCGATCTGCTAACGCTTTCCCGACAGTCTGGTTGTTCAGTGCAGCACAGTGGTTCCGGCTGGACGGAAATACAAATTCGCTGCGCAGTTCTTCCGAAAGCCTTCCCCGCCAATTCCACAACGCAGCAAAATGTGAATGCGTGAAGTCGGACATTCGCACATTGTGCGCAACGCCAGACTTCGCGTTTTCGGCAGGGATGAACCACGATTTGTTATCGAGGTCGACGTGCTTCCAGCAGGCGGCAACGGTTTCTCCCACACGTGTCCCTGTAGACAACATTATCCAGATCGCTGCCCGGATCACGAGCGATAGTTCGGCGTTCGGAATGATCTGGGCGAGCTTACGGATTTCGGCCTCGCTCAACACTCGGTCACGCTCGTTGTCGCGCACCGGGTCGTAGCCACCGCTCACGATGTTTTCGGCGCGGATAGCCAAAATGTCGCTACTTGCAAGGAGGCGCTTCCACGGCTGATTCTGATCGCCCCAGCGAAACATCTGCTTCAGGTCAACAAGTAAAGCCGTGGCCTGTCTGTTCGCGCCGCGATCCGAGATTCGCGTAAGGATCGGCCGCACGTCTGTCGCGTACAACTGGGCTAGTGGTCTACCGCCAATTTCGCCGAGGACGAATTTTTCGAACGTTCGGACAATCTCACTGCCACCGTCTTTTCGTCCGCGCTTGCCGCGTTTCGTGGCGATTGTTGGAAACCATGCGTCGTACAAATCTTGCACGGTTTTGGCTTCCGACTGCTCTTGCTCGCGTTGGAGGCGGTGCGCTTCGAGATCGTCTCTAACTTTCTGCTGATGATCGACGCCACTCCGCGCCAGAGCGCGAATGGCAGCGGCTTCATGCCTTGCATCAGCAAGTGACAGGTAAGCGGCGTCAGTATTTGACCCGTAGCGACGGGGCAGCGTTACAGTTGTTTCCTTGCCGTCGACCGTGTACTTGACCTGCCAACTCTTCGTACCGTCCGTTGCGACGCGAACCCGTAGACCATCGCCGTCCGAAAGACAGTACGCCCTATCCTTTCCTTTTGCCGACTCTATTGCCCTAACTGTAAGCTTACCCATGCCCCGGTGATCTATCGTCGTTGCGTTACCGCCATGTTACCGGATTTCGCTCGAATTCCATCGCGCTTAACGGGACCAAATCGAACATCAAAACCGCACATCACATTGAAATTAAACGGATTTTTTGTTCGTTGCGGACGTTACGGAACCAATCCGGACCATACGAGAAGTGATTTGGGATCAGAGGGTCGTAGGTTCGAATCCTATCGCTCCGACCAAAGGAATCAAGGGGTTACGGTTGAACACCGTAGCCCCTTTTCCGTTTCTGGGCCCTTTGAGCGTCAGCCGGGATTCCCGGTTCGCAGCGCCTCGGTTCATTGCGGGGGATCAATTGCGGGGCATCGACGCCAAACGATCCACACCGCCCTCGGCGGCCATTTTTCAACAGTCAACACGAAGCAAATGGCTCATGGCCTTTCGCTCTCGATGCAGGAAAGACTGACTGGAGAGGATCAAGGCCCCGCCTCGCCGGCACGTCGGAATGCCGACAGCATACGTGCCAACGTGCCACCCGCGGCCCGCATACGGCACTTGCCGGAACACGCGATAATACGTATGAACAACCCGCATCCGCGCATGAAAAACAACATTCTGAACACCGCCCTCTGCGCATCGCTGCTCGCGCTCGCGACCTCTGGCACCGCATCGGCCAAGGCGCTCGACGACGCACTCGACTGCCATTCGACCGGCCACAAGTTCGTCGCGCCGCTGCTCGCCGCCGGCGACATCCAGTCGGAGCCGATGCACGTCGAATCGAACTCGGTCAATGCATTCCGCACGAGCCACGCGTTGACGGCATACGGCTTCGGCGTCTATGTCGTACTCGGATACCAGGCGAACGACCCGATCTTCCGCACGGGCGACGGCACGCCGATCGGCGACTGGGCCTATGGCGTCGTGGTGCGCGGCACGAAAAGCGCGGTGGAGGAAGCCGTGCGCAAGGCCGGCAGCGACGCGACCGTCAAGCAGGCGTTTCCGTTCCTGACCGCGATCGTCTGCTCGTCGGACTGAGCAGCCGTCAGGACGATCATGCGGCATACATGAGGGGGGCGGGCCAGGCCACCCTGCTGCCAGCCCCTCCCAGCCCCGCTTTCGACCTTTTACGCGCCGGTATACACCACGCGATACGGAATACCGACCTTCTCCCACTCCGCCGCTTCCTGGCTGAGGCTGTAGTCGGTGAGCGGGTTCTGCTCGACCCACGCGCTCGGCAGGCGCACTTCATACCCGCCCTTCTTCATCTGCGAGACGGAAATGTCCGGTAGCCCCGCATCGGTCCGGCGCCGGCACAGCAGCGCCGCGAGCCGCAGGCAGAACAGCAGCGGCCACTCGACGTCGCGCGCCTGCGACAGCTTGCCGAGCTTGCCCGCGTGACCGAGCACGAGCGCGGCGAGGCGCGCCTGGTCGGTGCGCGAAAAACCCGGCATGTCCGCGTTGCTCGCGATATAAGCCGAGTGCTTGTGATACGCGCTGTGCGAGATCGACAAACCGATCTCGTGCAACGCGGCCGCCCAGCCGAGGAACATCCGCCCTTCCTCGCGCGCTTCTTCGTCCGCTTCTTCGAGTTCATCGTAGAAGCGCCCCGCCAGCGCGCCGATCCGCTCGGCCTGCGCACGATCGACGCCGTAGCGGCGCGTGAAGCCCTCGACGGTCACCGCGCGCATGTCCTCGTGCTGCGTCCGGCCGAGCAGGTCGTACAGCACACCGAGGCGCAGCGCGCCGTCGGTCGTATCGACGTAGTCGACACCGAGTTCCTCGAACACCGCGAGCATGATCGCGAGGCCGCCCGCGAGCACCGGCACGCGATCGGGCTTCAGCGCGATCAGCTTCAGACGGTTGACGTTCTCCGACTTGATCAGCGCACGCTTCAGCCGCTCGAGGCCGCCGCGCGAAATGCCGTGCGTGATGCCCGGATCGTTGAAGCCGTTTGCCTCGACAAGTTCTGCAAGCGCACGCGCGGTGCCCGACGAGCCGATCGCCTGGTCCCAGCCGGCCTTCTTGTACTCGCTTGAAATGATCTGGATCTCGCGCTTGGCAGCGAGTTCGGCCTGCCGCATCGTGTATTCGTCGACGTTGCCGGCCGGGAAGAAGGTGCGGCTGTGGCTCACGCAGCCGATATAGAGGCTCTCCATCACGATCGGCGTGTAGTGCGAGCCGATGATGAATTCGGTGGAGCCGCCGCCGATGTCGACGACGAGCCGCTTGCCGGCGCTCGCCGGCACCGAGTGCGCGGCGCCCGCATAGATCAGCCGCGCTTCTTCGCGGCCCGCGATCACTTCGATCGGGAAACCGAGCGCCGCTTCGGCCTCGCCGAGAAATTCGGCCGCGTTCTTCGCGACGCGCAGCGTGTTGGTCGCCACCGCGCGCACATGATCGGGATGGAAATCGCGCAGGCGCTCGCCGAACCGCTTGAGCGCCTCCCAGCCACGCTCCTGCGACGCGCGATCGAGCATCTTGTCGCTCGACAGGCCCGCGGCCAGCCGGACGGGCTCGCGCAACGCATCGACGGGATAGATCTGGCTGCCCGCCGACGTTTCCTCGACACGCCCGACGATCAGCCTGAAGCTGTTCGAGCCGAGATCCACGGCAGCCAGCAAGTGGGGGGTTGTAACCATCGAATGGGGCTCCGTGCGCGTTCGCCCGCGGCGGCCGGTCGGCCACCCTGGGCGATCAATCAAAGGCGACATTTTAAGCGTGGAACGCTTGCCATTGCCACGCTTCACGGGCATGCATACTGCTCGATTGCATATAGCCGAAACATTTATGAGACGAAACGGTTGCGGCGTAGAATTTCCCGATATAAATACATTATTGTCATCAGCACGTCATCGTACCGTGAGAGTTTCCGAGCGTCCTTTCGAATCATCGCCCGAATCACCCCCTACTCTGCCGATGTCCGTCCGTTATCCGCTTCTCAATCGTGAACTCGGCATCCTCGGTTTCAACGAGCGCGTGCTGGCTCAGGCAGCCGACCCTCAAGTGCCGTTGCTCGAGCGCCTCCGCTTCATCTGCATCACCAGCAGCAATCTCGACGAATTCTTCGAAGTCCGGATGGCCGGGCTGCAGGAGCAGATCCGCGACAACCCCGGCGCACTGACGCCCGACGGCATGTCGTTACAGCATGCTTACGACCTCGTCGTCGAACGCGCACAACGGCTCGTCCATCGACAGTACACGATGCTGCACGAAACCGTGCTGCCCGCGCTCGAACAGGAAGGCATCTACTTCCACGCGAGCGACATGTGGAACGACGAGCAGCTCGAATGGGCGCGACAGTACTTCCTCGACGAACTGCTGCCCGTGCTGACGCCGATCGGCCTCGATCCGGCCCACCCGTTCCCGCGCGTGCTGAACAAGAGCCTGAATTTCGTCGTCGAGCTCGAGGGCCGCGACGCGTTCGGCCGCCAGGCCGTGATGGGCATCGTGCAGGCCCCGCGCGCGCTGCCGCGCGTCGTGCGCATGCCGCACGCGCTGTCCGGCTTCGAGCACGGCTTCGTGCTGCTGAGCTCGTTCATGCAGCGCTTTGTCGGCGAACTCTTCCCGCAACTCGTCGTGAAGAGCTGCAACCAGTTCCGCATCACGCGCAACAGCGAGCTGTTCGTCGACGAGGACGAAATCACGAACCTGCGCGTCGCGCTGCAGGGCGAACTGCCCGCGCGCCACCTCGGCAATGCCGTGCGTCTCGAGGTGTCGGCCGACACGCCGTCGCACATCGTGCGACGCCTGCTCGAGGAAAGCGAACTCGGCGAGAAGGACTGCTATCGCGTGACCGGATCGGTGAACCTCGTGCGGCTGATGCAGATTCCCGATCTCGTCGATCGTCCCGACCTGAAGTTCGCGCCGTTCGCCGCGTCGACCCCGGCAGTGATCACGAACGCGCCGACGATGTTCGACGCGATCGACAACGGCGACATCCTGCTGCACCACCCGTACGAGAGCTTCCAGCCGGTGCTCGAACTGCTGCAGCAGGCCGCGAAGGATCCGAGCGTCGTCGCGATCAAGCAGACGATCTACCGCACCGGCACCGATTCGCCGCTGATGGACGCGCTGATGGAAGCCGCGCGCAATGGCAAGGAAGTGACCGTCGTCGTCGAGCTGCTCGCGCGCTTCGACGAGGAAACCAACATCAACTGGGCGTCGCAGCTCGAAGCCGTCGGCGCGCATGTCGTGTACGGCGTGGTCGGCCACAAGTGCCACGCGAAGATGATGCTGATCGTGCGACGCGTCGTGCAGGCCGGCAAGGCGTCGCTGCGCCGCTATGTGCACCTCGGCACCGGCAACTACCACCCGCGCACGGCACGCCTCTACACCGACTTCGGGCTGATGACGGCCGACCAGAAGATCTGCGAGGACGTCCATCACGTGTTCCAGCAACTGACCGGCATCGGCGGCGAACTCACGCTGCACGAGCTGTGGCAGTCGCCGTTCACGCTGCATCCGCGCATCATCGACGCAATCCGCGCGGAGATCGACAATGCGCGTGCCGGCAAGCGCGCACGCGTCGTCGCGAAGATGAATGCGTTGCTGGAGCCGACGGTGATCGCCGCGCTGTACGAAGCGTCGCAGGCCGGCGTCAAGGTCGACCTGATCGTGCGCGGTGTCTGCGCGCTGAAACCCGGCGTGCCGGGGTTGTCGGAAAACATCACCGTGCGCTCGATCGTCGGCCGCTTCCTCGAGCACCACCGGATCTACTATTTCCACGCGAACGGTGCCGAAGACGTCTATCTGTCGAGCGCCGACTGGATGGACCGCAATCTGTTCCGCCGCGTCGAAGTCGCGTTCCCGATCCGCGATCGCAAGCTCAAGCGGCGCGTGATCGCCGAAGGCCTGTCGGTGTGCCTCGGCGACAACCAGTCGGCATGGCAGATGCACAGCGACGGCCACTACCGCCGCCGTCGCGCAGGCAAGACGATCCGCAACGCGCAACTCGGGCTGCTCGCGAAGTTCTGTTCTTGAACCGGTGGCGCGGCGCGAATCGCGCTCCGCGCCACCCATAAAAAGCGCAGCCCGCGGGCTGCGCTTTTTTGTTGCGGATCCGGCATGCCGCCGCTCGCCGAACGAGCGACGGATGCGGTGACGCGATCATGCCTCGTATGCGGCCGGCCGGATCGCGATGATGCGCGAGCCCGGGAACCGCGCGGTGAACGTGCTGCCGCGCCCTTCCTCGCTCTGCACATACAGGTGCGCGTCATGCCGCTGCAGCACGTGCTTGACGATCGCAAGGCCGAGCCCCGTGCCGCCCGTGTCGCGCGAACGGCTGCGATCGACGCGATAGAAGCGTTCGGTGAGCCGCGGCAGGTCGGCGGCCGGGATGCCGAAGCCGCTGTCCGTGACGGAAAACACGCCCTGCGCGCCTTCGCGCCGCCACGTCACGACGATCTTGCCGCCTTCCGGCGTATAGCGGATCGCGTTGGTGACGAGATTCGCAAACGCGCTGAACAGCTCCGTCTGCGCGCCGGTGACGCCGAGCGTCTCGTCGATCGAGAACGCGATGTCGTGATGCCCGTTCGACAGTGTCTGCGCGTCCTCCTTCAGATGGTCGAACACGGCACGCATGTCGATCGCACGATCGACCGGCGGCTTGCTCTCGCCCTCCAGCTTCGCGAGCACCAGCAGGTCGGTCACGATGTGGCGCATCCGAGAGGCCTGCTGCTCCATCATCTCGAGATAGCGCGCGCGGTCTTCCTCGTTCAGCGGCAGCTCGCGCATCGTCTCGAGGAAACCCGACAGCACGGTGAGCGGCGTCTTCAATTCGTGCGACACGTTCGCGACGAAGTCGCGCCGCATCGCGTCGGTCCGCTCGAGCTCGGTGATGTCCTGCGTGAGCAGCAGCTTGCGGTTCTCGCCGTACGGAAACACCTGCACTTCCAGCACGTTCTGCCGCGAGTCGCCCATGCCGCGCATCACCAGGGTTTCGTCGTAATGCTGCGCGTTCAGATAGCGTACGAACTCGGGATGGCGAACCAGATTGGTGATGTGCTGGCGCAGATCGCGCTTCGCGTCGAGGCCGAAGTGGACCTCGGCGATCGCATTGCACCACTCGATCTGGTCGTGGTCGTCGAGCATCGCGACGCCGTTCGGCGACGCCTGGATCGCCTGGATGAAGCGCGAGTGCTGCTGCTCGACCTGACGCACCTGTGCATGCCACTGCTTCGCGAGCTTGTGCAGACGATAGTAGATCTCGCCCCAGATGCCCGGCGCGCTCGGCACTTCGCCGTAGACCGGCGCATCGAGCAGCCGCCACAGACGCTGCGTATGAAAGGTGCTGAAAAAGCCCTGCGCGACCAGCATCACGACCACGAACACGAGGCCCGCGATCGGGCCGGCGAAGACGCCGACCAATACGCCGATCAGCACGAGCAGCACGAGCGACACCAGAAAGCGCGCCCAGATGATGTTCATGATTCAGCGCCCGAAAGAATGAACGGCATGCCGCGGCACACGGCATGCGTGAATACGTTACGCGTGCTTGGCGAGCCGGTAGCCGCTGCCGCGCACGGTCTCGATCATCGCATCGCAGCCGGCCGGTTTCAAGGCCGCGCGCAATCGTTTGATGTGTACGTCGACGGTGCGCTCCTCGACGAATACATGGTCGCCCCACACCTGGTCGAGCAGTTGCGTGCGGCTGTGCACGCGCTCCGGATGCGTCATGAAGAAATGCAGCAGGCGGAACTCGGTCGGGCCGAGATCGAGCTTGATCTCGCTGCCTTCCGCGTGCGCTGCGACACGATGCGTGGCCGGGTCGAGGCGCAGCCCGTTGATCGACACGACGTCCTCGGTCAGCTGCGGCGCGCGGCGGCGCAGCACGGCCTTGATCCGCGCCATCAGCTCCTTCGGCGAGAACGGCTTCGTCACGTAGTCGTCCGCGCCGATTTCGAGGCCGAGCACCTTGTCCTGCTCGTCACCGCGCGCAGTCAGCATGATGATCGGGATGTGCTTGGTCCGTTCGTTGTTGCGCAGGTCGCGCGCGAACGCGATACCGGACTTGCCCGGCAGCATCCAGTCGAGCAGCACGAGATCGGGCAGCACGTCGCTGATCAGGTTCTGCGCCTGTTCGGCGTTGTACGCGCGAATCGGGCAGTGACCGGCGTGCTGGAGATTCACCGAGATCAGTTCGGAAATCGCGGGCTCATCTTCAACGACGAGAATGTTGCTGGGCATCGGCACCTCTTTTTTTCCTGTATGGAGTCGATTAACTGTTGGCTTCGCGATCGAGCGTGTCGCGCGGCTGGTGCCGCACGTCCGTGCCCTTCACGATATAGATGATGAATTCGGCGATGTTCTTCGCATGATCGCCGATCCGTTCGATCGCCTTCGCGATGAACAGGTATTCGAGGCCGACCGAGATCGTGCGCGGATCCTCCTGCATGTACGACACGAGCTTGCGCACGAACGCACGGAATTCCTGGTCGATCTCCTTGTCGTCCTTGACGATCTGCGCGGCGGCCACCGTATCGAGACGCGCAAACGCGTCGAGCGCGCGGCGCAGGATCGTCACGGCCATTTCGCCCGACACCTTGATCTCGGCGATGTTGACCGCGCGCGCGGCCGGCTCGTCGACCAGGCGGCGCACGCGCTTCGCGATCTTCTCCGCCTCGTCGCCTGCGCGCTCGAGGTTCGTAATCGTTTTCGAAATCGACATCAAAAGGCGCAGGTCACGCGCGGCAGGCTGCCTCCGCGCGATGATGTTGCCGCACTCCTGGTCGATGTCGACTTCCATCGCGTTCAGCGTTTCCTCGGCCGTGATGACCTTCTCGGCCGCATCGCGATCGAATTCGTTCAGCGCGTGCATCGCGCCGACGATCTGCGACTCGACGAGTCCGCCCATTTCCAGCACTTTCGACGACACGGCATTCAGGTCCGCGTCGAACTGGCTCGACAGATGTTTATCCGACATGGCTGTTGTTCTCCGTCATCAGCCGAAGCGGCCGGTGATGTAGTCTTCCGTTTCCTTGCGCACCGGCTTGATGAAGATCTTTTCGGTCTCGCCGAATTCGATCAGCTCGCCCAGGTACATGTAGGCCGTGAAATCCGAGCAGCGTGCGGCCTGCTGCATGTTGTGCGTGACGATCACGACCGTGTAGTCGCTCTTCAGCTCGGCGATCAGCTCTTCGATGCGGCCCGTCGAGATCGGGTCGAGCGCCGAGCACGGTTCGTCGAGCAGCAGCACTTCCGGACGGATCGCGATGCCGCGCGCGATGCACAGACGCTGCTGCTGGCCGCCCGAGAGGCCGTAGCCGCTCTGGTTCAGCTTGTCCTTCACTTCGTTCCACAGCGCGGCCTTCGTGAGCGCCCACTCGACGCGGTCGTCCATTTCCGAGCGCGTGAGCTTTTCGAACATCTTCACGCCGAACGCGATGTTGTCGTAGATCGACATCGGGAACGGGGTCGGCTTCTGGAACACCATGCCGATACGCGCGCGCAGCAGCGAGATGTCGCGCTTCGTCGTCAGCAGGTTCTCGCCGTCCATCAGGATTTCGCCTTCGGCGCGCTGCTCCGGATAGAGCGCGAACATCTTGTTGAACGTGCGCAGCAGCGTCGACTTGCCGCAGCCCGACGGGCCGATGAACGCCGTCACCTTCCCTTCGGGAATGCTCAGGTTGATGTTCTTCAGCGCATGGAACTTGTTGTAGAAGAAGTTGAGGTTGTTGACCTCGATCTTCGCGTTCAGCGGCTCGAGCGGACGGCCGTGCGCCGCTTCTTGCACGCCGGCCGGCGCTGCAGTGCGCTCGACAGGATTCAGGTGGCTTTCTGCCATATTCATCGGATTGCTCCGCCGTTACTTTTTCGAGAAGATCGAGCGCGCCAGGATGTTGAGTCCGAGCACCCCGAGCGTAATCAGGAACACGCCCGCCCATGCGAGCGACTGCCATTCCGCGAACGGGCTCATCGCGAACTTGTAGATCGTGACGGGCAGGTTCGCCATCGGCTGGCTCATGTCCCACGAGAAGAACTGGTTCGACAGCGCGGTGAACAGCAGCGGCGCCGTTTCGCCGGCGATCCGCGCGACGGCGAGCAGCACGCCCGTCACGATCCCGCCGACCGATGCGCGCAGCGTGATCTTCATCACCATGCGCCACTTCGGCGTGCCGAGCGCGAAAGCCGCTTCGCGCAGCGCGTTCGGCACGAGCTTCAGCATGTTCTCGGTCGTGCGGATCACGATCGGAATCTGCAGCAGGGCAAGCGCGACCACGCCGGCCCAGCCCGAGAAGCGCCCCGACTTCGCGACGACGATCGCGTACACGAACAGGCCGATGACGATCGACGGCGCGGAAAGCAGGATGTCGTTGATGAAGCGGATCGTGCCCGCCAGCAGGTTCTTCTGGCCGTATTCGGCAAGATAGACGCCCGCGAGAATGCCGATCGGCGTGCCGACCAGCGTGCCGAAACCGCACAGCAGCAAGCTGCCGACGATCGCGTTCGCGAGACCGCCGCCTTCCGTGTTCGGTGCCGGCGTCGATTCCGTGAACAGTTGCAGCGACAGGCCGCTGATGCCGAGATGCACCGTCGTGTAGAGAATCCACACGAGCCACAGCAGGCCGAAGGCCATCGCGCCGAGCGATGCGGCCAGCGCGATCGCGTTGATGGCCTTGCGCTTGCGCTGCAGGCGATTGCGCATCGCGTCGAGCACGGCGCCGTCCGGCCCCGGGAAATTCATGATGGGCTCGCTCATTTCTTGCCCTCTCCCTTCTCGAGACGAAGCAACAGCAGTTTGGAGATGGACAGCACGATGAACGTGATCACGAACAGGATCAGGCCCAGTTCCATCAGCGCGGACGTATGCAGGCCCGGTTGCGCTTCCGCGAATTCGTTTGCCAGCGCCGACGTGATGCTGTTGCCCGGTGCGAACAGCGACACGCTGTCGAGCAGGTTCGTGTTGCCGATCACGAAGGTCACGGCCATCGTCTCGCCGAGCGCGCGGCCGAGGCCGAGCATCACGCCGCCGATCACGCCGGTCTTCGTATAGGGCAGCACGACCTTCCACATCACTTCCCAGGTCGTGCAGCCGATCCCGTACGCCGATTCCTTCAGCAGCACGGGCGTGACTTCGAACACGTCGCGCATCACCGATGCGATGTACGGGATGATCATGATCGCGAGGATCACGCCGGCTGCCAGGATGCCGATGCCGATCGGCGGGCCGGACGTCAGCGGCCCGAGCACCCACACGTCCTTGAACAGGCGGCCGAGCGGCTTCTGGAAATATTCCGCGAAGATCGGGGCGAACACGAGCAGGCCCCACATGCCGTACACGATCGACGGAATCGCGGCGAGCAGCTCGATCGCGATGCCGAGCGGGCGGCGCAGCCACACGGGCGACAGCTCGGTGAGGAACAGCGCGATGCCGAAGCTGACCGGCACGGCGATGACGAGCGCGATGACCGACGTCACGATCGTGCCGTAGATCGGCACGAGCGCGCCGTAGATGTCCGAGTTGGGATCCCACTCGGATTGCCACAGGAAGCCGAGGCCGAACTTCTGGATGGTCGGCAGCGACGCAACGATCAGGGAAACGATGATCCCGCCGAGCAGCAGCAGGGTCACGATGGCGGCGAGCCGTGCAAGGCCGCCGAATACGACATCCCCGAGGCGGCTCGGCGCGCGTTGCTGCGCAACGTCGGCGGACCGTGAGGACGTATAGGAAATATCAGACATGGGTGCCTGCTTTTGATTGCCGGACGCCGTAACGCCCGGCTTTACCGCACACACTGCCCGACCGGTGCGGCCGGGCAGCGAACCGCTGCAATGCTTACTCGGCGGCGACCGACTTGCCCGAAGCGTCCGTCACCTTCACCTTCCACTGCTTGCGGATTTCCGCTTCGACTGCCGGCGGCAGCGAGATGTAGTCGAGGCTGTCGGCAGCCTTCTCGCCGTTCTTGAACGCCCAGCTGAAGAACTTCAGCGTTTCCGCGCCCTGCTCCGGCTTGTCCTGCTTCGCGTGCAGCAGCACGAACGTCGCGCCGACGACCGGCCATGCTTCCTTGCCCGGCTGGTTCGTCAGGATCTGGTAGAACGACTTCGACCAGTTCGCACCGGCGGCAGCGGCCTTGAACGTTTCCGTCTTCGGCTCGACCACGGTGCCCGTCGAGTTCTTCAGGGCCGTGTAGACCATGTTGTTCTTCTTCGCGTACGCCCATTCGACGTAGCCGACTGCGCCCGGCAGGCGCTGCACGAAGGCCGCGACGCCGTCGTTGCCCTTGCCGCCCGTGCCCGTCGGCCAGTTGACCGTCGTGCCTTCGCCGACCTTCGACTTCCACTCGTCGTTGACCTTCGACAGGTAGTTCGTCCAGATGAAGCTGGTGCCCGAGCCGTCAGCACGGCGAACCACGGCGATGTCCGTGTCCGGCAGCTTGACCTTCGGGTTCAGCGCGGCGATTGCCGGGTCGTTCCACTTCTTGATCTTGCCGAGGTAGATGTCGCCGAGCACCGGGCCCGACAGCGTCAGTTCACCGGCCTTCACGCCCGGCACGTTGACGACCGGCACCACGCCGCCGACCACCGTCGGGAACTGGAACAGGCCTTCCTTCGCGAGCTCGTCATCCTTCAGCGGAGCGTCCGAACCGGCAAAATCGACCGTCTTCGCGACGATCTGCTTCAGGCCGCCCGACGAACCGATACCTTGGTAGTTGACCTTCGCGCCGCCGGTCTGCTGGTAGTCAGCAGCCCATTTCGTATAGATCGGCATCGCGAATGTGCTGCCTGCGCCCGTGATGTCGGCAGCGTGAGCGGCGACGGCGAAAAGCGCGCCAGCCAGGCCGGCAATCGCGGTTTGCATCAATTTCATGAGACCTCCAGTGTGTGAGCGGATGACTACGGCACCGCGAAGGTTAGGGGCTCCTCATGACGGTAATGTGACAATCGATGAAACTGGCGTGACAGTAACATGACTGGTTGAAAGGGAGTACCGGGGGCGGTGCGCGCGGCGCCCGGACGGCGCCGGAACGGCGGCGGCAAGAACTGCCTGCCTGGAAGGGACGGGAGACTAACCCGTTTCACCTGAGTGCGAGCGGATCGTAGCGCAGTGCCCGCGTCACGGAAAGCCCCCGCTCGAGGCGGGTCCGCCATCAGGGGTCAGACGATTTTTCAACTGTGGAATACGGTGGGCGACGCGCCCTTCTCATCGGTATCGCAAACCTTTGCGTCTGATGAAATCGCGGCGCCCGAAGGCGCCGCATGCCAGTTCACAGGCGCGCCGACGCGCAGGCGTTTGACCGCCCCGCGCCGGGCCCGCGCATCAGGTCGTCGCCGCGCGCACTGCGCCGGCAATCGTCTCCGCGTGGCGGACCGCGTCGGCCGCCTGCTGTGCCTCGACCATCACGCGCAGCACGGGCTCCGTGCCCGAAGCGCGGATCAGCACGCGGCCGCTGCCGGCGAGCGCGGCTTCGGCTGCGGCGATCGCTGCGCGGATCGACGTGCTGCCCTTCCAGTCGGCGCCCGGCTTCATCCGCACGTTGATCAGCTTCTGCGGGAACAGCGTGACGCCGTCGAGCATCTGCGCAAGGGTCCGGCCGCTGCGCTTCAACGCGGCGAGCACGAGCAGCGCCGACACGATGCCGTCGCCGGTCGAGTGGCGGTCGAGCGACAGGATGTGGCCCGAGCCTTCCGCGCCGAGCTGCCAGCCGTGCTCGCGCAACTGTTCGAGCACGTAGCGATCGCCGACCGCCGCCCGGACGAATTTCACGCCCTCGCGCTGCAGCGCGACTTCGACCGCGAGGTTCGTCATCAGCGTGCCGACCGCGCCTTCGACCTTGCCGTCGGTCGCGATCCGGTCCTTCACGAGCACGTAGAGCAGCTCGTCGCCGTTGTACAGGCGACCGGTCGCGTCGACGACCTGCAGGCGGTCCGCATCGCCGTCGAGCGCGATGCCGAGATCGGCGTGGTTCGCACGCACCGCGCGCACCAGCGCGTCGGGCGCGGTCGCACCGACACCGTCGTTGATGTTGAAGCCGTTCGGCGCGACGCCGATCGGGATCACGTCCGCGCCGAGTTCGTGGAACACGTGCGGCGCGATCTGGTACGCGGCACCGTGCGCACAGTCGATCACGAGCTTCAGCCCGCGGAGGTTGAACGCGGCCGGGAACGTGCTCTTGCAGAACTCGATGTAGCGGCCGGCCGCATCGTCGAGGCGACGCGCCTTGCCGAGACCGTCGGACGATGCGCATTCGAGCGGCTTGTCGAGCCACGCTTCGATCGCGGCTTCGGTGTCGTCCGGCAGCTTGTTGCCGTCAGCCGAGAAAAACTTGATCCCGTTGTCGTGATACGGGTTGTGCGATGCACTGATCACGACGCCCGCCGACAGGCGCAGCGCGCGCGTCAGGTACGCGACGCCCGGCGTCGGCATCGGGCCGGCCAGCATCACGTCGACGCCCGCCGCCGAGAATCCGGCCTCGAGCGCGGCTTCGAGCATATAGCCCGACACGCGCGTGTCCTTGCCGATCAGCACGGTCGGACGCGAGCCCGCCGCGACGTCGGCCGAGCTGGCCAGTACCTTGCCGGCCGCGTAGCCGAGACGCAACACGAAATCCGGCGTGATGGGCGCCTCGCCCACCGTGCCGCGAATGCCGTCCGTGCCGAAATATCGACGTCCCATAGCGAATCTTCCTCCTTCGTCTTCTGACTTATCGTTGCCGCGCGGCTTCGCGCACGGCATTCCAGATTTTCAGCGCATCGACCGTTGCCGCAACGTCGTGCACGCGCACGATCGCCGCCCCGCGCTCGACCGCGCACAATGCAGCCGCCACGCTCGCCGCGACGCGCTCCATCGGCGGCTTGCCGCCGATCACCGCGCCGAGCATCGACTTGCGCGACATGCCCGCGAGTATCGGATACGCGCGCCCGTCGGGCCGTGCGGGCGCCGTGTCCGGCAACGCGGCCAAGAGCGCATAATTGTCGTCGACGACCGCCTTGCCGAATCCGAAGCCGGGATCGACGCAGATCCGCTCCGGTGCAATCCCGGCATCGCGCAGCGCCTGCGCGCGCTCGGCGAGAAAATCGCGCACGTCGGCCACGACATCGCCGTAATCGGGTTCGCCGACCTGCATCGTTTGCGGCTCACCCAGCATGTGCATCGCACACAGTCCGCAATTGCCGTCTCGCACCGCGTCGATCGCGCCCGGCTGGCGGAACCCCCAGATGTCGTTGATCAGGTCGGCGCCTGCGGCCAGCGCCGCACGCATCACGGCCGGCTTGTAGGTATCGATCGACAGCGGCACGTTCAGCGGCCGCAGCGCTTCGACGAGCGGGATCACGCGCGCGAGCTCCTCGTCGAGCGGCACGGGCGGCGCGCCGGGACGCGTCGATTCGCCACCGATATCGAGGAGGTCCACGCCTTCGGCAATCATCCGCTCCGCCTGGCGCAGCGCATCGTCGCGCGCGAGGAAGCGGCCGCCGTCGGAGAACGAATCGGGCGTGGCGTTGAGGATGCCCATCACGAGCGGGCGTTCGAACGTCAGTTCGAAGCGGCCGCACTGGAGTGGCGCGGGAATGAATGGGAAAACAGCGGAGTCGGACACGAGCAACTGGCGTGAATGAATGCAAAACGGGCCGGTGTGAAGCCACACCAGCCCGTGAAAGGCACTAAAGCGGAGATTATGCCGCCGGCGTAGCAGGCGCCGGCGCGGTGCCGGGCTTCACCTCGGCGCTGCTGCCACCACCCGACGAATCGCCGCCGACAGCCGGCGAGCTCTTCGGGGAACGCGGCGGACGGCCGTCCATGATGTCGTTGATCTGATCGGCGTCGATCGTCTCCCACTCCATCAGCGCGGCAGTCATCGCCTCGACCTTGTCGCGGTTCTCTTCGAGCAGGCGGCGCGCAAGGCCGTACTGTTCGTCGAGCACGCGGCGGATTTCCGAGTCGACCTTCTGCTGCGTCGCTTCCGAGATCGTGCGCGTGAAGCCGCGGCCGAACGGCGATGCATCGTTCTCGTCGTCGACATAGACCATCGGCCCGAGCGCGTCGGTCATGCCGAAACGGGCCACCATCGCACGCGCTGTCTGGGTCGCCTTGTTGAAGTCGTCCGATGCGCCGGTGCTGACGAGGTTCATGAACAGCTCTTCCGCCACCCGGCCACCGAACAGGATCGCGAGGCGGTCCAGCAGGTAGTCCTTCGAGTACGTTTCGTTGTCATGCTCCGGCAACTGCCACGTGACACCCAGTGCACGGCCGCGCGGGATGATCGTGACCTTGTGCACGGGGTCTGCCTTCGGCAGCAGCTTCGCGACCACCGCGTGGCCCGACTCGTGGTAAGCGGTTGCGCGCTTCGCTTCCTCGCGGATCACGGCCGACTTGCGCTCCGGACCCATGAAGATCTTGTCCTTCGCGTCCTCGAAATCCTGCATCTCGACGATGCGCTTGCCGCGGCGTGCCGCGAACAGCGCAGCCTCGTTCACGAGGTTCGCGAGATCAGCGCCCGAGAAACCCGGCGTGCCGCGTGCAATGACTGCCGCATCGACGTCGTTCGCAATCGGCACCTTGCGCAGGTGCACACGCATGATCTGCTCGCGGCCGCGGATGTCCGGCAGGCCGACGTAGACCTGGCGGTCGAAACGGCCCGGACGCAGCAGCGCCTTGTCGAGCACGTCGGAACGGTTGGTCGCAGCGATCACGATCACGCCCGAGTTCGCCTCGAAGCCGTCCATCTCGACCAGCATCTGGTTCAGCGTCTGTTCGCGTTCGTCGTTGCCGCCGCCCATGCCGGCGCCGCGATGACGACCGACCGCGTCGATTTCGTCGATGAACACGATGCACGGCGCATGCTTCTTCGCCTGCTCGAACATGTCGCGCACGCGGGCCGCGCCGACGCCGACGAACATTTCGACGAAGTCCGAACCCGAGATGCTGAAGAACGGCACCTTCGCTTCACCGGCGATCGCGCGAGCGAGCAGCGTCTTGCCGGTACCCGGCGGGCCGACGAGGAGCACGCCGCGCGGAATGCGGCCGCCCAGCTTCTGGAATTTCTGCGGATCGCGCAGGAAGTCGACGAGCTCGGACACTTCTTCCTTCGCTTCGTCGCAGCCCGCGACGTCGGAGAAGTTCACTGCGTTGTTGTTCTCGTCGATCAGCCGCGCTCGCGACTTGCCGAACGAAAAGGCACCGCCTTTGCCGCCCCCCTGCATCTGCCTCATCATGTAGAACCAGAACACGATGATCAGGATCGTCGGCCCGAGGTAGTACAGCGCGGACATCAGCGCGTTCGGCTCGTCATCGGCCTTGCCGCTGACCTGCACGCCGTACTTCATCAGATCGCCGACCATCCAGATGTCGCCGGGCGACACGATCTGGTATTTCTGGCCATCAGCCGGAGTGACGGTGAGGTTGCGCCCCTGAACGATGACGTTCTTGACCTTGCCGTTCTTGGCGTCGTCCATGAACTGCGAATAGGACACGCCTTCCTGGACGCGGGGCTTGTCGAACTGCTTGAACACCGTAAACAGCACCAGTGCGATCACTAGCCACACCGCTGCCTTCGAAAACATATTGTTGTTCAAAGCACCACTCCTTCACTCGTAGACGAGCGCCTACATTTTCCTTGCGGCGCCCCTCGGTCATTCTAATCCAGTCCGACCACCCTCGCCATAAGCATTGACAACCGCCGCGATAGCGCTTCGCTTGCCTGGCAAGGGCCGGAGCCCGTTTGCGGCACCCCGTCGCGCATCAGCGCGGACGTTTCAGATGCCGACCCAAAATGAACGTTTCGGACGATTTGTCGCGGGACGCCTTCGGCTTGCGCGGCGCGACGGTCTTAAACTGCTGTTTGAATTTCTCGACGATCTGGCTGTAGCCGCTGCCGTGAAAGCATTTCACGAGCAGCGCACCGTCCGGCTTCAGATGATTCTGCGCGAATTCGAGCGCCAGATCGCAGAGATGCTCGATGCGCGCCGCGTCCGCCGAGGCCACGCCGGAGAGGTTGGGGGCCATGTCGGAAATAACAAGGTCCACCGCGCGCCCTTCGAGCACTTCCTCGAGCTGGTGGAGCACTTCATCCTCGCGGAAGTCACCCTGGAGGAAGTGGACGTCGGCGATCGGCTCCATCGGCAGGATGTCGAGCGCAACGATCGTGCCGTCGATGCCGCCTTCGCGCTCCGCGTCACGCTTCTTGCCCTGCGCGAGCTTGTTGCGGGCATACTGGCTCCAGCTGCCCGGCGTCGCGCCGAGGTCGACGATCACCTGGCCCGGACGGATCAGCTTGTCCTGCTCGTCGATTTCCTTCAGCTTGTACGCGGCGCGCGCGCGATAGCCCTCCCGCTGCGCCATTTTGACGTAGGGGTCGTTGATGTGGTCGTGCAGCCAGTGCTGGTTGAAGCGGTTTTTTGCCATTCGAGAGAGAGATTGCTGCCAATTGCTTCGTGAAGCCGCGCTTTTAGCGGATAATACGCGTCTTCTTCGCGCGGCTGCGGCCCCTTTTCAGGCCCAAGCCGCGATTTTACGTGGTTTCGGCGCACGGCTGACGCGGTAACTTCCCGCGATTGCTTTCCAGTCAGCGCGCCCTTATTTAGATTTCGACATTTCCATGCCCGCCCTTTCGCTTTCTCCCGCCGAGCGCTCCGCGCTGCGCTCCCAGGCCCATGCGCTCAAGCCCGTCGTGCTGATCGGCGCCGAAGGGCTGACCGACGCCGTGCTGAAGGAAATCAAGGTGCACCTCGACGCGCACCAACTGATCAAGATCCGCGTGTTCGGCGACGAGCGCGACGAGCGCATCGCAATCTACGACGAGATCTGCGATCGCCTGAGCGCGGCGCCGATCCAGCACATCGGCAAGCTGCTGGTGATCTGGAAGCCCGAAGCCGCCGCAGCGGCCCCGGCCCGCGGCCGTCGTGCCGGCACCGTGCCGAGCGCGGCTGAAGCCGTCGACGACAAGAAAGGCCGTGCACCGCGCACCGTCAAGGTCGTCAAGGTGTCGCCGAACGCGAGCCCCGTGCGCCGTCCGAAGCCGACGAAGGTCGTCGTGCGCGGCAACGAGCGCGTGACGGCAGGCGGTAACGTGAAGCGCGCCAAGAAGCGCCAGGCCAGCACCAAGCGTCCGTTCCAGGACAAGTAAGCACCGGGGCGGCACGGCTACGCCGTACCGCCACCCTGCCCGCGGGCCCGGCATCGACCGGGCCTGCGCGGCACTCGCTTCAGGCGTCGCGCGCCGGCAAACGCCAGATCAGCATCAGCCCCAGCACGCTCTCGACGAGGTAGAACACGCTCGAGACGCCGTGCAGCATCCCGAAGCGGCTCGCATACGGCGAATTCGCGATATCGGTGCCCGCATCCATCGCAGCCACCCGCAGCGCGTTCATGAACGGCTGCAGCGCGAAATACCCGACCAGCACGCACACGACCATCGCGGCGACGATCCAGCGCACGCGGCGATAATCGCTGCTGCCGCGCCGCACCTGCTGGTTCGACAATGCGAGCAGCAGCACGCCGCACACGACGCCGAGGATTGCCTCGATACGGAACAGCTGGGCGGCGACCGAACCGGCCGGCATCCGCTCCAGCGTCTTGAACAGCACGGGCGCGACCGCATACCCGATCGTCAGCAGGCTGCCGACCCACACGGCCGACAGCAGACGGAACACGCGATGCGGCATCACGTCGCCCCGCTTCAGATGTAGCTGACCGAGATGATTTCGTACTCGCGCACGCCGCTCGGCGCCTGCACGGCAGCGACGTCGCCTTCGGACTTGCCGATCAGCGCGCGCGCGATCGGCGAGCTGACCGAGATCAGGCCGTGATCGATATCGGCTTCGTCGTCACCGACGATCTGGTACTTGACGGTGTCGCCCGACTCGAGATCCTCGAGTTCGACGGTCGATGCGAAGACCACACGGCCTTCGGCATCGAGCACGGTGGGATCGATGACCTGCGCGGCCGACAGCTTCGATTCGAGTTCCGCGATACGACCCTCGATGAAGCCCTGCTTTTCCTTCGCGGCATCGTATTCGGCGTTTTCGGACAGGTCGCCCTGTGCGCGGGCCTCCGCGATCGCGTTGATCACGGCCGGCCGCTCGACGGACTTGAGGCGCTGCAATTCATCGCGCAGGAGTTCCGCGCCACGCTTTGTCAACGGAATGGTGCTCATAAACGGCTCAATCGCTAAAAACGGCTTTAAAAAAAATCACCGCGATTAAGCGCGTTTCCGATGAACCGGAAACACCGCTTAACCGCGGCACGTATTGCTTCGACAGGAAACTGACCGCTTAGTTTAGGCGAGCGTGAAGACCTTGTAAATCATAGACTTCCAGATCCTTCAGGTAGCGCAAGCCTTCAACCGCCGCGCGCGCGCCCGACATCGTCGTGTAGTACGTGACCTTGTGCGCCTGCGCGCTCATGCGGATCGAACGCGAATCGGCGATCGCCTGGCGCGTTTCGTCGACCGTCGTGAACACAAGTGCGATCTCGCCGTTCTTGATCATGTCGACGATGTGCGGACGGCCGTCCTTCACCTTGTTCACGACCTTCACCGGCACGCCGGCCGCTTCGATCGCGGCAGCCGTGCCCTTGGTCGCGACGATCGGGTAGCCGAGGTCGTGCAGCATGCGCGCGACTTCGACTGCCTTCGGCTTGTCGGCGTCCATCACGGTCAGCAGCACCGTGCCCGACTCCGGCAGGCGCGAGCCGGCCGCGAGCTGCGACTTGAACAGCGCTTCGCCGAACGTCTGGCCGACGCCCATCACTTCGCCGGTCGAACGCATTTCAGGCCCGAGGACCGGATCGACGGTCGGGAACTTGACGAACGGGAACACCGCCTCCTTCACGCTGAAGTACGGCGGCTCGACTTCCTTCGTCACGCCCTGCTGCGCGAGCTTCTGGCCGACCATGGCGCGCGCCGCGATCTTCGCGAGCGGCAGGCTGGTCGCCTTCGACACGTACGGCACCGTGCGCGATGCGCGCGGGTTCACTTCCAGCACGTAGATGATGTCCAGCTTCGAACCGTCCGCCTGCGGCACCTGCTGGATCGCGAACTGCACGTTCATCAGGCCGACCACGTTCAGCGCCTTTGCCATCGCGCCCGTCTGGCGCTTCAGCTCGGCCACGGTTTCCTTCGACAGCGAGTACGGCGGCAGCGAGCATGCCGAGTCGCCCGAGTGGACGCCCGCCTGCTCGATGTGCTCCATCACGCCCCCGATGAACACGGCTTCGCCGTCGCAGATGCAGTCGACGTCGCACTCGATCGCGTCGTTGAGGAAGCGGTCGAGCAGCACCGGCGAATCGTTCGACACCTTCACGGCCTCGCGCATGTAGCGCTCGAGGTCGCGCGGCTCGTGGACGATTTCCATCGCGCGGCCGCCGAGCACGTAAGACGGGCGCACGACCAGCGGGTAGCCGATTTCCTCGGCGAGCTTGAGCGCTTCGTCTTCCGCGCGCGCGGTGCGGTTCGGCGGCTGGCGCAGGCCGAGGTCCTGCAGCAGCTTCTGGAAGCGTTCGCGGTCTTCGGCCGCGTCGATCATGTCCGGCGACGTGCCGACGATCGGCACGCCGTGCGCCTCGAGGTCGAGCGCAAGCTTCAGCGGCGTCTGGCCGCCGTACTGGACGATCACGCCGACCGGCTTTTCCTTGTCGACGATCTCGAGCACGTCCTCGAGCGTCAGCGGCTCGAAGTACAGGCGGTCGGACGTGTCATAGTCGGTCGACACCGTTTCCGGGTTGCAGTTGACCATGATCGTTTCGTAGCCGTCCTCGCGCATCGCGAGCGCCGCGTGCACGCAGCAGTAGTCGAACTCGATGCCCTGGCCGATCCGGTTCGGGCCGCCGCCCAGCACCATGATCTTCTTGTTGGTGGTCGGCTGCGCCTCGCACTCTTCCTCATAGGTCGAGTACATGTACGCGGTTTTCGTCGCGAATTCGGCCGCACAGGTGTCGACGCGCTTGTAGACCGGGCGCACGTTGAGTTCGACGCGGCGCTTGCGGACGTCTTCCGGCGTCGCGCCGAGCAGCTTCGCGAGGCGGCGGTCGGAGAAGCCGCTCTGCTTCAGGTAGCGCAGTTCGTCGAACGACAGCGACGCGAGCGTGCGGCCGCCGAGCGCCTTTTCCTTCAGGATGATCTGCTCGATCTGCTCGAGGAACCACGGGTCGATCGCGGTTTCCGCGAAGATTTCCTGGGCCGTCATGCCGATGCGGAATGCATCACCGACGTACCAGATGCGGTCCGGGCCCGGCTCGTGGATCTCGATCGCGATCTCGTCGCGGTTGGTCGACTTCTCGTCGAGACCGTCGACACCGACTTCGAGGCCGCGCAGCGCCTTCTGGAACGATTCCTGGAACGTGCGACCGATCGCCATCACTTCGCCGACCGACTTCATCTGCGTCGTCAGGCGCGAATCGGCTTCGCGGAATTTCTCGAACGCGAAGCGCGGGATCTTCGTGACGACGTAGTCGATCGTCGGCTCGAACGACGCCGGGGTCTGGCCGCCGGTGATTTCGTTCTTCAGCTCGTCGAGCGTGTAGCCGACCGCCAGCTTCGCCGCGACCTTCGCGATCGGGAAGCCCGTTGCCTTCGATGCGAGCGCCGACGAACGCGACACGCGCGGGTTCATCTCGATGACGACCATGCGGCCGTCCTTCGGGTTGATCGAGAACTGCACGTTCGAGCCGCCCGTGTCGACGCCGATCTCGCGCAGCACCGCGAGCGACGCGTTACGCAGGATCTGGTATTCCTTGTCGGTGAGCGTCTGCGCCGGCGCGACCGTGATCGAGTCGCCGGTGTGCACGCCCATCGGGTCGAGGTTCTCGATCGAGCAGACGATGATGCAGTTGTCGGCGCGGTCGCGCACGACTTCCATCTCGTATTCCTTCCAGCCGAGCAGCGACTCTTCGATCAGCAGCTCGCGCGTGGGCGAGAGATCCAGGCCGCGCTTGCAGATTTCCTCGAACTCTTCGCGGTTGTAGGCGATGCCGCCGCCCGAACCGCCGAGCGTGAACGACGGACGGATCACGACCGGGTAGCCGCTGCCGCCCGTCTCCGCCATGATCTCGGCGTGCACCTTGGTCGCCTCTTCCATCGAGTGCGCGATGCCCGACTTCGCGGAACCGAGACCGATCTTGGTCATCGCTTCTTTGAACTTCTGGCGGTCTTCCGCCTTGTCGATCGCTTCTGGCGACGCGCCGATCAGCTCGACGCCGAACTTCTCGAGCACGCCGTGGTGGTGCAGGTCGAGCGCGCAGTTCAGCGCGGTCTGGCCGCCCATCGTCGGCAGGATCGCGTCCGGGCGCTCCTTCTCGATGATGCGCGCGACGACTTCCCACGTGATCGGCTCGATGTAGGTCACGTCGGCCGTGTTCGGGTCGGTCATGATCGTCGCCGGGTTGCTGTTGACGAGAACGACCTTGTAGCCCTCCTCACGCAACGCCTTGCAAGCCTGCGCGCCCGAATAGTCGAACTCGCACGCCTGGCCGATGATGATCGGGCCGGCGCCGATGATGAGGATGCTCTTGATGTCTGTGCGTTTTGGCATGGCTTGTGAATTCAATAAGTAATCGTTGTCGTGGGTCGGCCGGCTGCGCTCAGCTCATCGTGGCGAGCGCGAGCTTCACCGAGAATCCGATGAACAGGCCGCCCACGCTGCTCGCCGCGCCTGCTGCAAGCTTGCGGCGGCGGCGGAAGTGCTCGGCGAGCCGCGCACCCGCGAAGATCAGCGTGCTCAGGTACAGGAAGCTCGCGCATTGCGCGATCGCCCCGAGCACGCCGAACGACAGCGCGGGATGCGGGAATGCCGGGTCGACGAACTGGATGAAGAACGAGATGAAGAACAGGATCGCCTTCGGATTCAGCAGGCTCACGATCAGCGCCTTGCGGAAAGGCCGCTCGCCGTCGACGGCCGGCGGTGCATCGACCGGCACATCGCCACGCGCGCGTAGCTTGCTCCACGCGCTGCGCAGCATCCCGGTGCCGATGTACAGCAGATACGCGGCGCCGCCGTACTTGACGACGGAGAACAGCAGCGGATTCGCCTTCAGCAGCGACGCGACGCCGGCGGCGGACAGCACCATCAGCACCGTATCGCCGACGAACACGCCGCACGCCGCCCGATAGCCGGCCTTCACGCCGCGCTGCGCCGCGAGCGACAGCACGTACATCGAGTTCGGCCCCGGCAGCAGGATGATGAAGATCACGCCGAACACGTAGGTCCAGATATCCGTGATGCCGAGTGCGTGGCCGAACATGATGCGAATCTCCCGAGCTTCAGTTGCGTCGTTGACGTTAGGCGTTGCGCTGCTTCGCCGCGTCCATCAGCGCGGTGAAACGGTCGAACAGATAGCCGATGTCGTGCGGGCCGGGCGACGCTTCCGGGTGGCCCTGGAAGCAGAATGCCGGCTTGTCGGTCAGCTCGAAACCCTGCAGCGTGCCGTCGAACAGCGACACGTGCGTCACACGCGCATTCGCCGGCAGCGAATCCGCATCGACCGCGAAGCCGTGGTTCTGCGACGTGATCACGACACGGCCGTCGCCGAGATCCTTCACCGGGTGGTTCGCGCCGTGGTGGCCCGTCTTCATCTTCAGCGTCTTCGCGCCGACCGCGAGGCCCATGATCTGGTGACCCAGGCAGATGCCGAAGGTCGGCACGCCGCGCTCGATGAATTGCTTCGTGGCCGCGATCGCGTAGTCGCACGGTTCCGGATCGCCGGGGCCGTTCGACAGGAAGACACCATCCGGATTCAGCGCGAGCGCATCTTCCGCGCTCGCCTGGGCCGGCAGCACCGTGACGTGACAGCCGCGCTCGGCGAGCATGCGCAGGATGTTGTACTTGACGCCGAAATCGTAGGCGACGACGCGGTACTTCGGCGCTTCCTGCATGCCGTAGCCGCCTTCGAGGCGCCATTCGGTCTGCTTCCACTCAAACGGCTTCGTGGTCGACACGACCTTCGCGAGATCCATGCCCGCGAGACCCGGGAACGAACGCGCGAGCTCGATTGCCTTCGCTTCGTCGTCCGAGCCCGTCAGGATGCAGCCGTTCTGCGCGCCCTTGTCGCGCAGGATGCGGGTCAGCTTGCGGGTGTCGATACCGGCGATCGCGACGACGCCTTCGTCGCGCAGGTAATCGCCGAGCGTGCGGTCCATGCGGAAGTTCGATGCGAGCGAGGGCAGATCACGGATGATCAGGCCGGCGGCATGGACTTTCGTGGCTTCGACGTCTTCGGCATTGACGCCGACGTTGCCGATATGCGGATAGGTGAGCGTGACGATCTGGCGCGAGTAGCTCGGATCAGTCAGGATTTCCTGATAGCCGGTGATCGCGGTATTAAACACGACTTCGCCGATCGTGTGGCCTTCGGCCCCGATCGAATAACCACGAAAGACCGTGCCGTCGGCGAGTGCAAGCAAGGCGGGAGTAAAAGACGGCAACACGGGAGGCTCCTTGGGGAACACCCTGCTGCCGACCTGTTTACCCTGCCGCGCGAGCGCCGCGCTGCGTGAGCGCGCGTGGTCGCTTGCTGGACGCGGCCTGCGCTGTCGAGACGCGAACCCGGCGCGTGGCGCACGAGGCTTCGCGGCATCGCCCGGCAGGCGGCGTGCGGCGGATGAACGGGATGAATGAGGTAGGCGCTAGGGTGCGAGGTTGATCAGCACAAACTTTCAAATTATAGCCTGAAAATGGCCCTATCTTCAATTGATATGGCCGTCCGATCGTGCGCATGCCGCGCCCGGCGACGCGACGCATGCGCTGCGGCCCCATTTACGCGGCCGCCCTGCCCCCAGCGTACCGCCGGATCAGTGTGCTTGACCAGCGCCGCGCGCAGGCCAGACGTACCAGACTGCACTCGCGAGCTGCAGCGCGAGCAGCACGCCCCATGCGGTGAAGTGTGCGGCGGCCGGATAGTGGCCGTCGATCGCGGGCCAGCGCGACAGCACCGCGCCGACACCGATCTGGAACGCAAAGATCAGCAGGAAGATCACGAGCGTGAGCGTCGTGTTCGCGCGACCGATCAGGTGAGCGGGAAAATGCCCGGCCATCACCGCGTAGGTCAGGATGCCGACGCCGCCGAACATCCCGTATGCGGCCCACAGCACGGCGGGCGGCAACGGCACGCGCGCGACGATCGCGGCCTGCGTCGCGACGAACAGCGCCATGCCGACCCCGCAGAACGCGTATACGGACACGCCGCGCCGCTCGAGCACGCGCGCGGCGGCGCCGAAGCCGACGCAGCCGGCCATCATCGCGAAGCCGAGCACCGACACGAGGCGCGCGGCATGCGGCGCATCGAACCCCGCGACGTCGCGCAGGTACGGCCCGACCCATAGCGACTGCATCGCGTAGAACACGCCCTGCGTGACGACGGAGAACGACGAGATCTTCCAGAAGGCGGGGCTGCTCAGGATATGCCACGTGCCCTTGAACTGGCTGACGATCCCACCCTGGTGCCGCACCTGCTTCGCTTCCGGCGCGCCCAGCCCGATCGACGCCGCGACGCTCACCGTCAGCACCGCGAGGCCGAAACAGATCGCGCGCCAGCTCGTCCAGCCGAGCAGCCAGGTCAGCGGCGAGCCGACCATCACGCCGCCGAGGCCGCCCACGGCCATCACGAGGCCGTTGACGAGCGGCAGCCGGCCGACCGGGAAATGCTGCGCGAGCGCCTTGAACGCCGCGCCGAGACACACCGATACGCCGACACCGATCAGCAGCCGGCCGACCATCATGGTGCCGAGACTGTGCGCGGCGCCGAACACGGCCGCACCGGCGGCCGCAAACAGCAGCATGCCGGCCGTCACACGCCGCGGGCCGAAGTGGTCGAGCATCACGCCGGCCGGGATCTGCGCGCCTGCGAAGCCGAGGAAATAAAGACTGGTGAGCAGACCGAGATCGGCGGCCGACAACCCGAGCTCGTGCGTGACGAACGGCGCGAAGCCCAGATTGACGCCGCGAAACACATACGACACGAAATACCCGACCGAAAACAGCGCGAGCACCCTCACCTGCACCGACGACATCACTTCCCCTTGTTATACGTAGACATTCACGGCGGCGCCCCCGCGCCGCGCACAAACAAAAACGCCGTCACCTCGGTGACGGCGTTTCGTCGCATTTCGTCGGATGATAGCGCAATCGCGCGAACCGGGCCGGCCGCACGATGCGCTCGCGAGTGCGTTACTTCTTCTTGCCCTTGTGCGCTGCCGCCTTGGCCGGCGCCGCTTTCGCAGGCGCCGCCTTCGCCGGCCTGGCTGCCGGCTTTGCCGCGCCGCGCTTCGCGCCGTGCGACTTGCCGCCCACCGCCAGGCTCGCGCGCTCGATGTGCGCACCGCCGGCCGACGTCGCGATCCGCTCCGGACCGGGTTCCGCCGGCACCGAACGGCCGACCGGCACGTGCAGCACGAGCGCCTGGCCCGGCATCACGAGATCGCGGTGCGTGCGGTTCCACGCCTTGAGCTGGCCGACCGACACGCCGTAGCGGCCGGCGATCGCGGCCATCGACTGCTTGCGGCGCACGCGGATCAGCATCTTCCGCGTGTCGGGCACATCGGGTTCCATCGCGAGCACGCCGTTTTCGGCGACGTCGGCGCTGATGTCCTCGTCGTCGTCATTGCCGCGCGGCACGACGATCGTCGAGCCGGGCTTCAGGCGCATGCCGGCCGGAATCTTGTTGATCGACATCAGCGTATCGGCGTCCACGCCGATCTTCTCCGCAATCGCGGCCGGCCGCGCACGTTCGCTGACCGTATAGGTGGTCCACGACGAGAGCTGGCCGTTGTACGCCTTCAGGTTCTTCTCGAACGCCGACGCGTTGTCGAACGGCAGCAGGATCTGCGGCTCGGTCGCGCCGAGGATCACCGGCTTCGAGAACGACGGGTTCAGCGAGCGGAATTCGTCGAGCGACAGGTTCGCGAGCTTCGCCGCCACCGCCACGTCGATGTCGCGCGACGTCGTGACCGTCACGAAATACGGGTGGTTCGGGATGTCCGGCAGGGCCAGGCCATACTGCTGCGGATTCGCGATGATGTTCTTCACCGCCTGCAGCTTCGGCACGTAGTTGCGCGTCTCGTTCGGCATGCGCAGGCTCAGGTAGTCAGTCGGCAGGCCGGCCGCCTGGTTGCGCGCGATCGCGCGCTGCACGTTGCCCTCGCCCCAGTTGTATGCGGCCAGCGCGAGATACCAGTCGCCGAACATGTCATGCAGGCGCGACAGGTAGTCGAGCGCGGCGCTCGTCGACGCGAGCACGTCACGGCGCTCGTCCTGCCACATGTTGCGCTTCAGGTTGTACGTGCGACCCGTGCCGGGCATGAACTGCCACATGCCGGCCGCCTTCGCGACCGACAGCGCCTGCGGGTTGTACGCGGACTCGATGAACGGCAACAGCGCGAGCTCGGTCGGCATGTGACGCGCCTCGAGTTCCTCGACGATGTGGTACAGGTACTTCTGCGAGCGCTCGGTCATGCGCTGCACGTAATCCGGGCGCTGCGTATACCACGTGGTCTGCATGTCGACGAGGTCGGTCTGCAGGTCGGGCATCTGGAAACCGCGGCGGATGCGACCCCAGAGATCGGAATCCGCACTGGTCAGATCGCCGACGGATTGCTTGTCGACGTCGACAGTTTCTTTGGCGGTGGCTGATTTACGGAGGTAGGTGGACGTCGCCTGCGGATCGGCGGCGTTGTTGGCGACAGGGGCCTGGCTCGCACAAGCGGCGAGCAGCAGAACCACCATCGCACTCAATATAAGTCGCATGAAATTCTCTGCTTCCGACGGCTGGAAATTGCAGGCGATACTACGGAAGTGCGTGCTTCACGTCAATAAAAACACCGAAAACTCAGCGAAATCCTACATTTGGAGCAATTTTTACAGGCACCGCATGAGCTTTGGAGTCCTCCGGAAATCATCATCGGAACCGGTTTTTCCACTCGCGCATCAGCGTGAACGCCGTCAGACGATCCGGCACTGTTTCGTGCAACTCGGCCTCGAGCGTCGCGCGGATCGCATCGCTGTCCGCACGCATGAACGGGTTAACGGCACGCTCGTGCGCGATCGTAGTGGGGAGTGTCGGCACGCCGCGCGCGCGCAGCGCCTGCGCGTCGTCGCGCCACGTGGCGAGCGCCGCATTGCCGGGTTCGCACGCGAGCGCGAAGCGGATGTTGGACAGCGTGTATTCGTGCGCGCAATGCACGTGCGTGTCGCCCGGCAGTGCCGCGAGCGCGTCGAGCGATGCGAGCATCTGCGCGGGCGTGCCTTCGAACAGGCGCCCGCAACCGCACGAGAACAGCGTGTCGCCGCAGAACACGTGCGGCGCCGCGTTGCCCTGCCCGGCCGCCTGGAAATAGGCGATGTGGCCGCGCGTATGGCCCGGCACGTCGAGCACGTCGAACGCGACGGCCGGCGCGTCGAGCGTCACGCGCGCGCCGCCCGAAAGCGGTCGCGTGACCACGCCGATCGCCTCGGCAGCGGGGCCGTAAACGGCGAGCGGAACATCGTCCGGTTGGCCATCGCGCAGTGCCGCGACACCGCCGACGTGGTCGGCGTGATGGTGCGTGAGTAAAATAGCGGTCAACCGCCAGCCTCGCTCGGCTAGAACCCGGCGCACCGGCGCGGCTTCACCCGGATCGACGGCGATCGCATCGCGGCCGTCCGAGACGAGCCAGATATAGTTGTCTTCGAATGCCGGAACCGGCACGTATTCCAGCTCGTTCATGGGCGCGCAATCATCGTTATGTCTGACCGTCAAATTATAGACTGGCCCGCCTGGACCGACTCACCGCCCGGCCGCTACGTGCTGGGCTGGGAGCAGGCGCAGCTCGACCGGATCGTGTCCGACGTCTTCGGGTTCCACGCACTGCAGCTCGGCCTGCCGCAGCTCGACGCGCTGCGCGAGAACCGCATGCCGTATCGCGGCCTCGTGCTCGATCCGGCGAGCGGCGCGAGCGCGCCCTATCAGTATCCATGGGCCCGCGAAGCGCATGCGCCCGAGCACGCGCCCGACGGCCGCAGCACGACCTGGTGCGACCTGCTCGACCTGCCGTTCGAGTCGCAGAGCGTCGACCTGATCGTGATGCCGCACACGCTCGAATTCACGTCCGATCCGCACCGCCTGCTGCGCGAGGCCGAGCGCGTGCTGATGCCGGAAGGCCAGCTCGTGATCACCGGCTTCAATTCGCTCAGCCTGTGGGGCATGCGGCAATCGTTCGGGCGCATGGCAAACCGTCCGTTCGTGCCGGCCACGCGCGACCAGATCGCGTTCATCCGGCTCAAGGACTGGATCAAGCTGCTCGGCTTCGACCTCGAACGCGGCCGCTTCGGCTGTTACCGGCCGCCGCTCGTCACCGACCAGTGGCTGGCGCGCTACGGCTTCATGGAGGCCGCCGGCGACCGCTGGTGGCCGATCTTCGGCGCCGTCTACATGGTGACGGCCGTCAAGCGCGTGCGCGGCATGCGCCTCGTCGGCCAGATCAAGATGAAGAAGCCCGTGCTCGCACCAGGCCTGACGCCGGCGGCCTCCCCGACTACCCACCAAGAACATTCATGACAACCGATACGATCGACATCTATACCGACGGCGCCTGCAAGGGCAACCCCGGCCCCGGCGGCTGGGGCGCACTGATGCGCTACGGCGACAAGGAGAAGGAGCTGTTCGGCGGCGAGCCCAACACGACCAACAACCGCATGGAGCTGATGGGCGTGATCGCCGCACTCGAGGCGCTGAAGCGGCCTTGCCAGGTGATCGTGCATACCGACTCGCAATATGTGCAGAAAGGCATCAGCGAGTGGATCCACGGCTGGAAGAAGAAAGGCTGGGTCACCGCGGCCAAGACACCCGTGAAGAACGCCGACCTGTGGAAGCGGCTCGACGCGCTCGTCGCGCAGCACGAGGTCGAGTGGCGCTGGGTCAAGGGCCACGCGGGCCATCCCGAAAACGAGCGCGCGGACGCACTCGCGAATCGCGGCGTCGAATCGCTCACGGCCTGAACGCCGGCCACTCCCCTGTTTCCTTTGCTTTCCCCGACATGCGCCAGATCATCCTCGATACCGAAACCACCGGCCTGAACGCCCGCACGGGCGACCGCCTCATCGAAATCGGCTGCGTCGAGCTGCTGAACCGGCGGCTTACCGGCAACAACCTGCACTTCTACGTGAACCCCGAGCGCGACAGCGATCCGGGCGCACTGGCGGTGCACGGGCTCACGACCGAATTCCTGAGCGACAAGCCGAAATTCGCGGAAGTCGCGAGCCAGATCCTCGACTTCGTGAAGGACGCCGAGCTGATCATCCACAACGCGCCGTTCGACCTCGGCTTCCTCGACGCCGAATTCGCGCGGCTCGGCCTGCCGCCGTTCACCGAACATTGCGGCGGCGTGATCGACACGCTGGTGCAGGCCAAGCAGATGTTCCCCGGCAAGCGCAACTCGCTCGACGCGCTGTGCGACCGCTTCGGCATCAGCAACGCGCACCGCACGCTGCACGGCGCGCTGCTCGACTCGGAGCTGCTCGCCGAGGTGTATCTCGCGATGACGCGCGGCCAGGACAGCCTCGTGATCGACATGCTCGACGACGCAGGCGCCGACGGCGGCGCAGCGAACGGCCAGCGCGTGTCGCTCGCCGCGCTCGACCTGGCCGTGGTGGCCGCGAGCGACGACGAACTGGCCGCGCACCTGGCGCAACTCGACGAGCTCGACAAGTCGGTCAAGGGCACCTGCGTGTGGCGCCGGTCCGCCGACGCGGACGCCGCCGAAACGGCTTGAAGCAGACGGCAGACGGCACGCGCCGCGGCCGCGCTCACGCGCGCGGCTGCAGCGCGATGACCGCCATCCCGCCGAGCGCGAGCGCCGCGCCGGCCACGTCCCAGCGGGTCAGCGCGACGCCGTCGACCACCCGCAGCCACACCAGCGCCACCGCGATATACACGCCGCCGTACGCGGCATAAGTGCGCCCCGCCGCACTCGGATGCAGCGTCAGCAGCCACGCGAACAGCGCGAGCGACAGCGCGGCCGGCACCAGCAACCCCACCGGCCGGCCCTCCTTCAGCACGAGCCACGGCAGGTAACAGCCGACGATTTCGGCCAGCGCGGTGGCGGCAAACAGGGCCGCGATCCTCATCAGTTCGGTCATCCGGTTCCTCGTGAATTCGGCCCCCGTCACCAGGGACGGCACGGCCCCGCCGCGCGCCGCCGATCATACCCGAGCCACCCTCGCCGGACGCCCCGCCAGACGGACGTTTCCCGGCAATTTGCACGATCATCCGCCATCGTGCTATCATGTCGCCTGTTTCAACATTCAATCTCTGTCTACTCGATTTCGAGAGAAGTCCGTCCGCGCGTGGTGGATCGGCCCTTCGACCGAAATTGCACCCACAGGAAAGCCCGCCCGACAGGCCCGCTTTTCTCGTTTCGTTGCCCCTCCGGGGCGCTTGCCGGAACGCCGGACATCGTCCGCACCGGCATCTGCCGCCTGCATCACGCGGCCCATTCTTCATGAGCGCACTGTCGCGACGGCCCATCAGGCCCGCGTCGAAGCAGCCCCTTACGGCCCTTTACCGCCTTTTGTGCTGTAAGTGCTTAATGGCCTGCCCCGACGCGACGCACGCGACACCGCGCTCGCCGGCAAACCGTGTCGGACGGCCCGTCCGTTCGGCGCAGTCAAAGGAGTGCATGACCTTGACCGCAACACACGTCAGCCCGACCGCTGCCTCTTCCTCCGCTTCGTCGTCCGGCGAAGCCCCGCTCGTCGCGGACGACATCACCGTCGTCGACCAGAGCCTCCTCAAGCGCGCCGTCAGCGCGATGGCCATCGGCAATGCGATGGAATGGTTCGACTTCGGCGTCTACAGCTACATCGCCGTCACGCTCGGCAAGGTGTTCTTCCCGTCCAGCAGCCCGTCCGCGCAGCTGCTTGCAACCTTCGGCACGTTCGCGGCCGCGTTCCTCGTGCGCCCGCTCGGCGGCATGGTGTTCGGCCCGCTCGGCGACCGCATCGGCCGCCAGCGCGTGCTCGCCGCCACGATGATCATGATGGCCGTCGGCACGTTCGCAATCGGCCTGATCCCCAGCTACGCATCGATCGGCATCATGGCGCCCGTGCTGCTGCTCGTCGCCCGCCTCGTCCAGGGCTTCTCGACCGGCGGCGAGTACGGCGGCGCGGCCACCTTCATCGCCGAATTCTCGACCGACAAGCGCCGCGGCTTCATGGGCAGCTTCCTCGAGTTCGGCACGCTGATCGGTTACGTGATGGGTGCGGGCGTCGTCGCGCTGCTCACCGCGTCGCTGTCGCAGGAAGCGCTGCTGTCGTGGGGCTGGCGCGTGCCGTTCCTGATCGCCGGCCCGCTCGGCCTGATCGGTCTCTACATCCGGATGAGGCTCGAGGAAACGCCCGCGTTCAAGCGCCAGGCAGAAGAGCGCGAAGCGCAGGACAAGGCCGTGCCGAAGGCGCGCTTCCGCGAAACGCTGATGCGCAACTGGCGCGCACTGCTGCTGTGCGTCGGCCTCGTGCTGATCTTCAACGTGACCGACTACATGGTGCTGTCGTACCTGCCGAGCTTCATGTCGTCGACGCTGCACTTCGACGAATCGCACAGCCTCGTGCTCGTGCTGATCGTGATGGTGCTGATGATGCCGCTGACGCTCGCCGCCGGCCGCCTGTCCGACCGGATCGGCCGCAAGCCCGTGATGCTCGCCGGCTGCGTCGGCCTGCTCGCGCTGTCGATCCCGTCGATGATGCTGATCCATGCGGGCACCACGGTGTCGGTGTTCGGCGGCCTGCTGATCCTCGGCGTGCTGCTGTCGTGCTTCACCGGCGTGATGCCGTCGGCGCTGCCGGCGCTGTTCCCGACCGAGATCCGCTACGGTGCGCTCGCGATCGGCTTCAACGTGTCGGTGTCGCTGTTCGGCGGCACGACCCCGCTCGTGACCGCGTGGCTGGTCGATGTCACGCACAACCTGATGATGCCCGCGTACTACATGATGGGCGCCGCCGTGATCGGCATCGTGTCGGTGGTCGCGCTTGCCGAAACCGCGCGCCAGCCGCTCAAGGGCTCGCCGCCGGCCGTCGCGTCGCGCCGAGAAGCCCAACAGCTCGTGCGCCAGATGCGCGAGGACGAGGAATCGGAGATCTACGGCGTCGTGTCGCCCGCACGCGCCTGAGCGTCGCCCATGAAAAAGCCCCGGCCGAAGCCGGGGCCCGATCGAATCCGATCCGCCCGACCGGCTTGCGCCGGCCGGGCTTTTTTTCATCCTTCAGCCGCGAGCACCCTCACGCTTGAGCTTCGCAGTGACGGCAGAACAACAGCGCACGCGAGCGTGACACCGCCGCCTGCGCACCGCGTGCCGCGACGATCAGCCCGATCTGGCCGAGATTGAAATCGCGCTCGACCATCAACTGCGTCAGCGCGGCAAGCGGCAACACGACGGACGGGTGGTACAGGCTCGATTCGATCAGGGCTTTCATCATCTGCTCCATCTGGCAATGCGTGATTCGATGGAGTGGATTCTAGGGACCGGCCGCTTCCGGATAAACGGCGCGAATGCGAAGTCACTTGTCAGCCGCCGAGAACAATCGGCAAAGGCTGGCCGGGCGGGGCCGAGCTGGCGGCAGGCAACGGCGCGGGGCGGCCTCGCGCCGCCACGGGTCGCCGGGCTTAGACGAGCGGCGTTTCGACGAACGCCGGCAGCGCTTCCGCCCGCGCCGAATGCGCGGCCAGTGCCGGATAACGGGTCGGATCGATCCGCGCGAGCACGGGGTAGTCGGCCGCCATGAACTGCGTGAAGCGCCACGCGACCGCGACCGTCACGTCGGACTGCAGCAGGCGCGCGCCGCCGAACCAGCCGTTCGCGGCCGCGACGAGCGGCTCCAGTGCGCCGTACGCGCCCTCGATCTGGCTCAGCACGCGCTCGAGCCACGGCGCATGCTGCTTGTCGGCCGGACGCAGCGCCTGCTCGTAGACGACCTGCACGGTCTTCTCGGCGGCCGCCAGCGCGAAGCCGACCGGCACGAGTGCGCGCAACCGTGCATCGGCGGTATCGGGCAGCAAGCGCCGCTCGGGCGCGACCAGGTGATCGAGATAGTCGACGATCAGCGACGAATCGAGCAGCGTCGCGCCGTCGCCGGTCACGAGCGTCGGCGCCTTGACGACCGGGTTGATCGCCCTGAACTGCTCGAAATGACGGAACACCGAGATCGACTCGTGTTCGAACGGCAGGTCGAGCAGCTTCGCCGAAATGGCGACCCGACGCACGAACGGGGAATCCAGCATGCCGATCAGCTTCATCGCGAACGCTCCGCTTAAGGGGAATGGGAGCGACGACTGTAGCAGCGTCGCGCGGCATCGACTAGGGCCCGTTCCCGGGAGCAACGGGCGGGTACCGGCGCCACGAGCGAGTTTGCCGAAATGACGGAACGAACGCGGCCAGCCCTGGCGCCCCCGCGCTTGATGCGCATCAGCCGGACACGCGCGGGACTCACGTTGTCCGGCCACAGTGACCATAATGCAAGTTCACGCCCCTTCCGCCCCAAGGTTCGCCATGTGGTATGCCCTCGTCGAGCAGCAGCGGGAATGGATGCGCGCCTGGCGCACGGCGACGCGGCACGCGTTCGACGCGTGGCCCGCGGCCACGCTGCCGCACGCCGCGTCGTCGTGCTACGACGACCTGTTCGAGCCGCTGCTCGGGCCGCCGGACGGGCCCCCGCACTTCGACATCGGATGGCCGGGCGTCGGCGAGCGCGTCGTCGCACGCACGCCGTTTTGTGACCTGCGGCGCTTCACGCACGCCGATGCACGGCGCACGGTGCTGCTGTGCGCGCCGCTGGCCGGGCATGCGGCCGTGATGATGCGGGAAACCGTCGAGACGCTGCTCGCGGACGGCGACGTCTGCGTGACGGACTGGCGCAATGCGCGCGACGTGCCGCTCGCGTCGGGCCGCTTCGGGCTCGACGAGTATGTCGCGACGCTCGACGGCTTCGTCGACGGGCTCGCGCACGACGACCGGCCGCTGCATGTCGTCGCCGTGTGCCAGGCGACCGTGCCGGTGCTCGGCGCGCTCGCGCTGCGCGCGGCGCGCGGCCTCCCGCCGCCCGCGAGCGTCACGCTGATCGGCGGCCCGCTCGACGCACGCCGGAATCCGAGTGCGCTCGGCACCGCCGCTGCCGCTCATTCGCTCGACTGGTGCCGCCGTCACCTGATCGACATCGTGCCACCCGGTTTCGCGGGGCATGGTCGCCACGTATTTCCGACCTATCTGCAACAGGGCGAGATCGCGCTCGTGTACCCGCAACACTTCCTGTCGCTGATCGAAGCGTACGCGCTGGCCGCGTCGCGCTTCGACATGAGCGGACTCGCCGGCGCGCGGCGTGCGCTGCTCGAATACACGGCGCTGCTCGACATGCCGGCCGAGTATTTCCTCGATATGGTCGACATCGTGTTCCAGCGCATGAGCCTCGCGCTCGGCACCTGGGACGTGGGCGGCCGGCGCGTCGAGCCGGCGGCGTTGCGCGGCGTCGTGCTGCTGACCGTCGAAGGCGCATGCGACAAGGTGACGGGCGCCGGCCAGACCCACGCGGCGCTCGACCTGTGTAGCGGCCTCGCCGACGACGAACGCTACCGGATCGACATCGACGACTGCGATCACTACGGGCTGTTTACGGGGGCGCGCTGGCACGGCGACGTGCATCCGATGCTGCAGCGCGTGTTCGTATGGGCCGAAACCCGCCGCCCTCGCCCGCGCCGCATCAGGCGGACGTGATGCCGCGTCAGGGCCGCGCCGCGTCGAGCAAAGCCCGTACCTCGTCGTCGCTCGTCTGCTCGAAGCGCGCATAGAACTGGCTGATCCCGAAGAACGGCTGCGGCAGCGACACCGTGACGAACGCATCGGCCAGATCGTCGAACACATGGCGCGCGCCCGCCGGCGCGACCGGGACAGCCGCCACGATCCGCGCCGGGTGACGCTCGCGCAACGTCTGCAGCGCGACGCGCATCGACGCGCCGGTCGCGACACCGTCGTCGACGACGATCGCGATACGCCCTTCGACCGGCAGGGGCGGCGCGGCACCGCGATACAGCGCTTCGCGCCGATGCAGTTCGGCTGTCTCGCGCGCGATCACGTCGGCGAGCTGTTCGTCGGACACGTGCATCGAACGGAGCACCGAACGCTGCAGATGAATCGCACCGCCCGTCGCGATCGCGCCCATCGCGAGCTCGGGATCGTACGGCACGCCGAGCTTGCGCACGACCAGCACGTCGAGCGGCGCATGCAGCGCACACGCGACCGGATACGCGACGGGCACGCCGCCGCGCGGCAACGCCAGCACGACGACATCGCTACGCCCCGCGTAATCGCGCAATGCGCCGGCCAGCTGGCGGCCGGCATCGGCGCGATCGGCAAAACACTCGAACACGATCGGCTCCCTGCCGTTGCGCCGGATGCGCGAAACCCGCGCCGGCGCCTGTCAGCGAGCATGATTCATCGGCCGCGCCGATGCAAGCAGGGTCACACCGGCGCGCGCGGCGCCGAGGGTATGGGTCAGAGGCCGCCGGCCTGCCGGTACAGCCGCCAGAACGACTGCGCATAGGATTGCGCGAGCTCGGGGGCACGCTGGAACACGTTCACCGTTTCCGCATGCGCGGCCGCGCCTTCGGACAGCGTCGTCAGCGCGACGCTGTCGTCGACGATCACGAAGCGCGGCGCAGGATCGCCATGCCGCGAATCGATCGCCACGTCGATACCCGAGGATTTCAGATAGCCCGCGCCGCTGTACCGGCCCGCGCGCGGCGAACGCACGAGCACGACACGCACCTCGACCCCGCGCGCGCGGGCCGCGCGCAGCGCGCTCGCGACCGCCGGCGGCACGTGCGCATAGCCGGCCAGCAACACACGGCGATGCGCCTGCCCGATCAGGTCGACGGTTGCGTCGGCCGCTGCATTGTCATACGAAAAGTATGTGCCGACCGATGCGGCATCGGACGGAATCTGGCTGGCGTGGGCGCTCGCCGCGCAGCAAAGCGCGGCGAGAAGGAAGGCGGCTGGTCTCATGGCGGGCGCCATTTTAGCGACGCCAGACCGCGTGGCAAGCACCGGCTGCGAGGCTGCTGCGCCGGCGCAACACACAGCGCAAAACCCGCCCCCGACGAACGGGTTACAGGCCCGTTATCACGCCGTCGGTCAGCCCGCCGCGACGCGTGCGAGCCAGCTCGCCACGCCGTCGACGGAACGGAAATCCGCGAGGCTGCGCGCCGGCAGCGCCGGATAGGCGCCGCCGGCCATCTCGGCCAGCGCGCGGCCGGGCCCCAGCTCGAGGAACGCGGTCGCCCCCGCCTCCACGCAGGCGGCAAGACAGGCCGCCCACTCGACCGGCTCCGCGATCTGCCGCGCAAGCTTGTCGAGGCCCGCGTCGACGTCGAGCACCGATGCACCATCGATCCCCGAAACCAGCCGCGTGCCGGGCAGCGGCCGCCGCACGTGCGTCGCGGCGAGCGACGCGCGAAACACCGGCACGGCCGCGGCGAGCCGGCGCGTGTGCGACGCGATCCGCACGCAGACGGGCGCGACACGCAGTGCGCCGGCACGCGACGCATCGTCGGCCACCGCATCGACATCGGCCTGCCGCCCCGCGACCACGAACGCGTCGCCCGGGTTCGCAATCGCGATCGCCGCGTCGCGGCCGTCGCACAGCCACGCGAGCTGCGCGCGCGTCAGGCCGCGTACGAACACCATCCGCTCGTCGCCGCCGCTCGCGGCGTCCATGGCGCGCGCACGCGCATCGGCCAGGTCGAGCGCGGCGTCCGGCTCGATCATCCCCGCGACGCTCCACGACGCGACTTCGCCGACGCTGTAGCCGGCGACGCACCGTCGGCGCGGCCACAGAGCGTCGAGCAGCGCGGCGGCGGCGAGCGCCTGGACCGTACAGAGAATCTGCGCGGCACGGTTCTCGCGCAGCGCATCCGGCCCGGCCTGCCGGACCCAGGCGCGCGGATCGTCGCCGAGGAGCCGGCCGGCGTGCGCGAACAACGCGTCGGCCTGCGGCGCGGTGCCGGTCAGCTCGAACATGTCGGCGCGCTGCGCGCCCTGTCCCGAACAGAGGATGGCCAGCGTCATCGCGCACCTTCGTCGACTTCGAGCGCATCGACGAAGACGCTCATCGCGAGCAGGTCGGCCGCGCCGCCCGGGCTCAACCGCCGTGCAACGAACGCACGATGCGCGGCAGCCGCCCGCAGCCGCCAATCGCGCGCGCGCACGCCGCCGCGCGCCACGAATGCGCGTGCGGTCGCCCGCGCGAAGTCGAGACCGGCCTGCCCGCCCCGGTGCAGCAGGTTCGTATCGTCGAGCGCGGCGATCAGCGAGAAGCACGCATCGACGCGCGCGGCTTCCGGATCACCAGGCAGGTCGCGCTGCGCGCGGCGCAGCGCGGGCAGCCCGACCGCGTAGACGGTCGTGAAACCACCGGCCGCCTCGCGACGCGCGCCGCCGACGCCGTAGCGGCGACTCGCGCGTTCGCCGTGGCTGTCCGGCCAGCGCGGGCCGCCGAGGATATCGGCGCCCCAGCGGCGGGAGACGAATGCGCCGAGCGTCATCCCGGCCGGCATGGTTCCCGGCACCGCGCGCCGGCCCGCCGCCGCACACAGCAGTCCGAGCCCGAAGATCGCGCCGCGATGCGTATTGACGCCGCCGGTCGCGGCGAGCATCGCGTGCTCGGCACGCAGGCCGATCTTGCGCAGCACGGCCATGTCCGCATCGCGTGCGCCCGCGTCGGCCAACTCGGCGAAGTACGGCCGCAACGCGGCGGCGCTGCGCGCGAACGTCGCGGCATCCATGTCGGTGTGACTGCCGGTGTCGACGTGACTGACGAGCCCCGGCTTCGGATAGGTCTCGATTTCGAACACGAGGCTGCGCTCGGCCAGTTCGGCGATGCGCTCGGCTTCGGACGGCGCCGGTACGCGGCAGGCAGCCCATGCGCTCATCGCGCCCCTCCGGTGAATGCGTCGGCCGGCATCAGTTCGACGGCGATCGCGGTCTTGACCGCGACTTCAGGCTGCCGCGCCTGCAGTTCGCGCCAGTTGACGCCCGCGCCGTCGTCGCGCAGCAATTCGCCGTCGATGCGCATCGGCGCGCGCGCGTCGATCGCCGCGAGGCCGTCGAGCAGCGACGCGAGCGATGTGGGATCCGGCAGCGGGAACACGATGTCGAGATCGGACGACGCCCCCAGATAGGGCTCGCCCGTCAACGCCTGCCATGCAAGGCTGCCAAACACGCGGCCCTGCACGCCGCAACGCGCGCCAAGCGTATCGAGTTCGCGCAACGCCGAGCGCCATGCGTCGGGCGCGGCGGCGAGCACGTCGGACAACGCGGGTAGCGGCCCGACCGTCGCAAGCGCGTCGGCAGCCGCGTTCAGCGCGAGGCGCCGCTTGCCCGCGGAAGGCGGCAGCGGCAGGCCGAGCGGCACGCAGCCGGCATCGGCCTCGTCGGGCGACGCGCGGCGCACGATCAGCGGCCAGCCGCGTTCGGCCCACGCACGCACGAGCGGATCGGCCGCGAGCGCGGGATCACGCGCGAATGCCGCGCCCCACCCCGCCGCCGTCAGCGTGACGAGCGTGTGGCGGCGCAGCGGCAGCTCAGCGTGCGGCACGCGCGAGCGCCTCGACGCGCTGGGCCACATCGGCGGCAACCGGGCGGCCGCGCGCGGCGCGCCGGTCGACGCGGTCGGCCGGCTTGCCGAGCCATTCGCCGACCTGTGCGTCGAGCGCACGGGCCGGATCGAGCACGGCGTCGACGGCGCCCATCTTCACGAGATTGTCGAGCCCCGGCGCGAACACCGGCGTCGAGCGCGCCATCTCCTTCAGCACGTCGATCGGCAGCTTGGTCACGCGCGACATCGACGGCAGGTCCATCACCTCCGGCTCGGCGCCCGGCACCGCCAGCAGCGTGCGGGTCGCGAGCGCGGTCGCGATGAACGCGCCCGCGGCCGTGTGGCCGTACAGCACGCCGATCGTCCGGTGCCCGGCGAGATCCGCGTGCATCAGGCACTTCGCGAGATGCGACAGCCCTTCGTTCAGGCCGAGCAGTTCGTCGCGCTTGCTCATCCGCTGGCTGTCGCTGTCGACGAGCACGAGGATCGGTGTGTCGCCGCCGCGCGCAATCGTGTCGAGCACGCACGATGCAAGCGTCAGCGCCTCGTCGATGCCGAACGGCAAACGCTCGGCGACGCCGATCACGTCGACGCGCGTGCCGGCGAGTTCCGCGTGGCCGGCCAGCAGGCCGCCGTCAAGGGCGATCGAATGGCCCTTTGGAAACAGTGAGTTCAGGACTTCATCGAGCGTCATGCTGCGGCTCCTGCAGTTGGTCGGCGAGTTTCGCGAACGCATCGTCGGGCATCCCGGGAATCGCTTCCGGCGCGTCCGCACCGAGCGCGCGCCACACGTCGAGCGCATCCGCGCATGCGCCGAACCGTTCGACGCGCGCTTCGAGGCGCGCCTGTTCCGCGCGCAGCATCGCCGCATCGAACTTCGGCGCACGGCCGATCAGCTCGAGCGCCGCCGCACGGAACGCGTCGGGCGTGTCGGCCACGTAGCGGTCCGCGCCGCCGATCAGCCGCCGGTGCTTGCCGCCCATCGTGCGCCAGATCAGCGCGCGGTCCTTTGCATCGAATTCCTCGACGCCGCGATTGGTCTCGATCACCTCGGGGCCGGACACGCTGATGCGGCCCTGCTCCGACACCGCGAGCGCCGAGCAGCACGCGGCGAGCAACCCGCCGCCGCCATAGCAGCCCGCGCGTCCGCCGATCAGCCCGATCACCGGCACACCGGCCGCGCGCGCTTCGACGAGCGCACGCATGATCTCGGCGATCGCGAGTTCGCCCGCGTTCGCTTCCTGCAGCCGCACGCCACCCGTATCGAACAGGATCAACACCGGCTTGCCGGTTTCGCGCGCGGCACGCAGCAGCCCGGTGAGCTTCGCGCCGTGCACTTCGCCGAACGCACCGCCCATGAAGCGGCCTTCCTGCGCGGCAACGAACACCGGCCGGCCGTCGAGCCGGCCGTGGCCGACCACCATCCCGTCGTCGAACTGCTGCGGCAGGTCGAACAGCGGCAGGTGCGGACTCGTCACGCGCTCGGCCGGGCCGAGGAATTCGCCGAAGCTGCCCGCGTCAAGCAGGCCGTCGATGCGCTGCCGCGCCGACGCCTCGTACCAGCTCGCGCCATTCGCGACGAACGCGGGCGCGTCGTGGATCGCGTCGTTCATCATGCATCTCCCTCGATCGCTCGCACGGCCTGCGCGAGCCGCAGCGACACCATGTCGGGCCGCGCGCCGCCGTCGTTGATCGACAGCTTCAGGCCGCCCGGCGTGCGCCGCTCGACGAAATCCGTCACGACCGCCTGCCACACCGCGCCGAAACCGACCGCCGCCGTGCGGATGTCGATCTCGCATTCGTTGCCCGGCAACACGCGCTCGACGAGCACTTCGAGATTGCCCGATGCGACCACGCCGACGAGCGCCGCGGCCTGCTCGCCCTTCGCGCGCTCGCGCGCGGTGAAGCGATAGTTCAACTGTTCCATGCCCTCTTCCTCACCAGTTGCGGAACCGGGCCGGCGGCGCATAGAGCCCGCCCGACCAGTGCACGAGATCCTTGATCGAACGCGCGGCGAGCCAGCGGCGATCGGCGTCGAGCGGATCGATGCCGAGATCTTCCGGGCGACGGATCACGCCGCGCTCGCGCAGCCGCTCGACCATCTTGCGGTCGCGGCCGCGGCCGATCTCCGTATAGCCGGCGACGCCGCGGATCGCGTGCTCGCGTTCGTCCTTGTCGCGGCACATCAGCAGGTTCGCGATCCCCTCCTCGGTGACGATGTGCGTGACGTCGTCGCCGTAGACCATGATCGGCGCGAGGTCGAGCTGCAGCTTGTCGGCGAGCTTCAGCGCGTCGAGCTTCTCGACGAACATCGGCACGTTCTTGTCGCCGAACGTCTCGCCGATCTGCACGACGAGCTTGCGGCCGCGCCTGAGCGCCGCCGGCGTGTCGGGGTCGGCTTCCGCGCCGGCCTTCAGCCACGGCTCGCTCGGATGGCGCCGGCCGCGCGCGTCGCTGCCCATGTTCGGCGCGCCGCCGAAACCGGCAATGCGTTCGGCCGTGACCGTCGACGAATGGCCGGACAGGTCGATCTGCAGCGTCGAGCCGATGAACATGTCGCACGCATAGAGGCCGGCGGTCTGGCAGAACGCGCGGTTCGAGCGCAGCGCCCCGTCGGGGCCCGTGAACCAGATGTCGGAGCGCGCGCGGATGTAGTCGTCCATCCCGACTTCCGAGCCGAAGCAGTGGATCTGCTCGACCCAGCCCGACTCGATCGCGGGAATCAGCGTCGGGTGCGGATTGAGCGCCCAGTGCGAACAGACCTTGCCCTTCAACCCGAGCTTCTCGCCGTAGGTCGGCAGCAGCAGCTCGATCGCGGCCGTGTTGAAGCCGATCCCGTGGTTCAGGCGCTTGATGCCGTACGGCTCGTAGATGCCCTTGATCGCGAGCATCGCGGTGAGGATCTGCGTTTCGGTGATCGCGGCCGGATCGCGCGTGAACAGCGGCTCGACGTAGAACGGCCGGCCGGCCTCGACGACGAAATGCACGCGGTCGCCCGGGATGTCGACGCGCGGCACCTTGTCGACGATGCGGTCGACCTGCGCGATCACGATGCCGTCCTTGAACGCGGTGGCCTCGACGACGGTCGGCGTGTCCTCGGTGTTCGGGCCCGTGTACAGGTTGCCGTCGCGATCGGCGCTGACCGCGGCGATCAGCGCGACCTGCGGCGTGAGGTCGATGAAGTAGCGTGCGAACAGTTCGAGATAGGTGTGCACCGCGCCGAGCGCGATCTTGCCGCCGAACAGCAGCTTCGCGATCCGCTGCGACTGCGGGCCCGAGTAGGCGAAGTCGAGACGCTTCGCGATGCCGCGCTCGAACACGTCGAGATGCTCGGGCAGCACGACGCCCGACTGCACCATGTGCAGGTCGTGGATCTTCGCGCTGTCGACGTCGGCGAGCGCCGTCGCGAGCAGGTCGGCCTGCTTCTGGTTGTCGCCTTCGAGGCAGACGCGGTCGCCGGGCCGCAGCACCGCTTCGAGCAACGCCACGGTGTCGCGCGCGTCGACCCGCTTGCCCTGCGCGTAAGCCGCGCCGGCCGCGAGCCGTGCATCGCGCGCCTGCCGCGCGTGATTCCATCCCGTCATGAACTGTTCTCCCGCTTCGATGGTTCAGCGGCATTCTAAGCCTGGCGCCGCCGCCGATTGATGATGTTGACGAATGCGACTCAGAGGACGCCGCGATGGATGCGGCCCGCACGCGGGCCGCGTCGCGCGGACCTATGCACCGACCAGCGCGCGCGTCGTGAAGAACAGCACCGACGGGCCGAGCAGGCAGCCGACGCCCGTATGGAACGTCGCGACCAGCGCGCCGTACGGGACGAGCCGGCGGTCGGTCGCCGCGAGCCCCGCGCTCACGCCGCTGACGGTGCCGGCGAGGCCGCCGAAGATCATCGCGGAACGCGGCGTCTTCAGGCCCATGAAGCTGGCCGCAACCGGCGTGCCGACCATCACGATGATCGCCTTCACGAGCCCCGTCGCGATGCTGAGCGCGATCACGTCGGAGCTTGCGCCGATCGCCGCGCCCGTGACGGGGCCGACGATGTAGGTGACGGCGCCCGCGCCGATGGTCGTCATGCTGACCGCGTCGGTGTAGCCGAATGCGCGCGCGATGCACGCGCCGACGATGAAAGGCAGCACGGTGCCGAGCAGCAGCGACACGACGCCGACGAGCCCGGCCTTGCGCGCCTCGGCGGGCTGCACTTCGAACGCGGTCGCGACGATCGCGAAATCGCGCAGCATCGCGCCGCCCATCAGGCCGACGCCCGCGAACAGCGGCACGTCGGCGATCCCCTTCTCGCCGCCGGTGAATGCGCCGCCGACGTAAGCCAGCGCGAGGCCGATCACGATCGCGATCGCGGAGCCGTGCACGCGGCCGAACGTGAGCTTGCGCGACGCGATCGACGACAGCCACATGATCAGGCCGACCAGCGCGAACGACGCGACGAGCCCGTTGTGGGCGACGGTTTTTTCGAGCATCTGCAGCATGGCGGCCTCCGTCACTGTTCTTCGAATTGCGGCACGCCCGCGAAGGCCGTGTCGTCGCGCCCGGTGCGCACGAGTACCGCGATGCAGCATGCGCAGATCGCGACCGCGCCGACGGCGGCCAGCAGCGCGACCGGGCCGCCCTTCAGCGCGGCGACGACGTTCTGGTTCGCGGCCATCGCGACGACGACCGGGATGTACATCGCGCCCCAGAAGCCGACGCCGGCCTCGGTCTCCTTCGGCAGCCAGCCGCGCCGGTGCAGCCAGAGGCGCAGGCAGATCAGCAGCAGCATCGCAATGCCGACCCCGCCGACGTTGGTCTTCACGCCGATCGCGCTGCCGAGCAGGTCGCCGAGGAACAGTCCGGCCAGGTGGCAGAACGCCAGCAGCGCGGTTCCGTAGATGATCATGAGTCGTCTCCAGTCTCTTCGTGACGGGCGCCTGACGCGTGCAGAAAGCGGGCCCGCACGTCGATCCCGTGCGCGGACTGTCTCCTGCGGCGGTGCGCCGCGGCCCGGCGGCCCGTCGTGCGGGCGCGTTCTCGGGCGGTCGATGGGATGATGCGGTTTCGGGCCGGACACCGGATGCCGTAGACTGACTGACGCAGCCGCCGGCCCGACACGGGCTACGCATCCGGTTCGCCCCGTTTGCGCGGGCCGCACCGGGGCGTGATCCGATACTAGCGCCGCAATACCCGGCCATTTATGAAGTTGTCGAAACCGATTCAGTGGATTTAGCAATGCGTCCGTTACCGCCCGAGCTGCTGCGCAGCTTCGTCGCCGTCGCCCAGTCCGGCAGCTTCACCGCCGCGTCCGAGCGCGTGAACCTGTCGCAGTCGACCGTCAGCCAGCACATCCGCCGCCTCGAGGAGCTGCTCGACCGGCCGCTGTTCGAGCGCGACACGCGCAACGTGCACCTGTCGCAGCACGGCGACGCGCTGTTCCGCTACGCGGTGCGCATCCTCGAGCTGATGGACGAAGCCGTCACGTCGGTATGCGGGCCGCCGCTGTCGGGCAAGGTGCGGCTCGCGATGTCGGAGGATTTCGCGTCGGCGCACCTGACCGCCGCGCTCGCGAGCTTCGTGCAGCGCAATCCGGAAGTCGAGCTTGCGATCTCGACCGGGCTGTCGGGCGACCTGTTCGACGCGCTCGACGAAGGACGGCACGATCTCGTGTTCGCGAAGCGCATCGCCGGCAGCCGGCGCGGCCGCGTGATCCGCAGCGAGCCGCTGTACTGGTGCACGGGCCCCGATTCGCGGATCACCGGTCACGAGGCCGTGCTGCCGCTCGCGATGCATCCGGAGCCTAGCGTGTCGCGCCGCCGCGTGCTCGAATCGCTCGAAGCCGTCGGGCGGCCGTACCGGATCGCGGTAGTGAGCAGCAGCGTCGCGGTATTGCGCGCCGCTGCGAGCGCGGGGCTCGGCGTCAGCGCGTTCGCCGGCTACGTGATCCCGACCGGGCTTGCGCGGCTCGACGCGGGGCTGCCCGAACTCGGCGAACTCGAATACGTGATCGACCGGCCGGCAGCCGCGTCACGTTCGACGCTCGCGCTCGAAGCGACGCTGATTGCCGCCGCGTCGGGGTTGTAACCGCACCGGGCGCGACACGCACACGGGGGGCCGCGCCCCCAACTGACAGCTTTGCCCGGAACGCGTCATCGTCCGCGCAGCACCCGCTCGCGACAATGGGACCCATCGGAACGCACGGCCACCCGCCGCGCGCATCCGGTGTCCCATCCCCTTGATCGGAGCACGCCATGAATGTCTTGCGATTCGCCGTCGCGACCGCCGCCGCCGCCCTGCTGTCCCCCGCCTTTGCCCAGACGTCCGACGCCGCGGCGCCCGCGCAGGGGCTGACCCGCGCGGAAGTCATCGCGCAACTCAAGCAGGCCTATCTCGACGGTCAACTGCCGACGAACGACAGCAACTACCCGCCGAACGCCGCGACACGCGCGCGCAACCGCGAACTCGTGCAGGCCGCGAACCCGGCATGGCTCGCGCAGACGCCGCCGTCCTCACAAACCGCCGCGCAGCAGTAGCAGACTGCGGCGCGATCACGGCAGGAAGCTGCGGCGCCGCGCGTCGATCAGCTCGACGAGCAGGCGGTCACGTTCGGCCGCCAGTTCCTGCATCGAGCGCTCGCCCTGGATCGCGCGCAATTCGTCGTTCAGCCGGCGATCGACGTCCGGATCGAACGAAGGCGTGCCGAGGTCGTCCCACCAGCTCGTGATCGGCCCCGACAGGTGTTCGAGAAAGTGCGCGATTCCACCCGCGCCGCCGCCGAGATGATAGGTCAGGCACTGTCCCATCAGCCCCCAGCGCAGGCCGGGCCCCCATGCGACGGCCTTGTCCGCGTCGGCAACGCTCACGACGCCTTCGCCGACGAGGTGATACACCTCGCGGAACAGCGCGGCCGCGAGCCGGTTCGCGACGTGGCCGGTCATCTCCTTGTTGAGGACGATAGTCTGCTTGCCGAGCGCATCGTAGAACGCCTTCGCGCGCGCGATCACGTCCTGGCTGGTGGCAGCGCCGCCGACCAGCTCGACGAGCGGAATCAGGTGCGGCGGATTGAACGGATGCGCGATCAGGCAGCGTTCCGGATGCTTGTCGCATGCGGTCTGGATGTCCGACATCTTCAGGCCCGACGAACTCGACGCGATCGGCACGTGCGCGGGCAGCACGTCGTCCATCTGCCGGTACAGCGCACGCTTCAGGTCGAGCCGTTCCGGGCCGTTCTCCTGCACGAAATCGGCGCCGTCGAGCGCGCGCACGAGATCGGCGTCGAACGACAGCCGCGCGGAAAGTTCGGCGGCCCGGTCGCCGAGAAACGCGGCCAGCGCGTCGCGCAGCCGCGTGTCGGCTTGCGGCGCCGGATCGGTCGCCACGACGTCGAAGCCCTGCGTCAGATAGAAAGCGGTCCAGCTCGCGCCGATCACGCCGGCGCCGACGATCGCGATGCGTCGAATGTCCATGATTGTCCCGTGTCGTTGGCCTGCCAATAGATCGCGGCGATTGTCGCACCGAATCGCGCGGGCCTGCGTTGACGCAAATTGCAGATTCCCTCTTGAAATGCGCTTCGGCTGCCACTAATTACGCGTCGTCGGGCAGTGCACCGTTCAACGCACCGCCCCCGTTTCACCCAGTGGAGCTCCCGCGTCGCGCCCGCCGCAGGCGTCGCGCCGTCACGTCTCCCGTGTTCCCTGTTCAGGAGGACCAACATGAGCGGTATTCATTTCGGCAGCGACCTGTTCGACGAATTTGCCCGCGTGCAGCGGCAAGTAGCGAATCTGCTGGGCGAACGTCCAGCCGGCATTCGCGCGGTGCGGCCCGGTGCCTTTCCCGCGCTCAACGTCGGCGCCACCGACGGCGCCATCGAGATCGTCGCGTTCGCGCCCGGCATGGCCGCGGCCGACTTCGACGTATCGATCGACAAGGACCTGCTGACGATCAGCGGCGAGCGCAAGCCTGCGCCGCGCGGCGAAGGCGACGATCTGCGCACTTATGCGCAGGAACGCTTTCACGGCGCATTCCGCCGCGTCGTCGAACTGCCGCGGGACGCGGATCCCGAGCAGGTCAGCGCCCGCTACGAAAACGGCTGCCTGCTGATTCGCGTCGGCCGGCGCGAGGCATCGAAGCCGCGTGCGATCACCGTTCAATAATAGTCAGGATACCGACATGAATGCGAACCCGACCCTGGCCGAGCGCCAGACGAACACCGTTCACCCCGCTGCCGCTGCCGCCGACGCAGCCCGCCGGCCTGCAATCACGCCGGCCGTCGACGTCGTCGAGAATCATCTCGGCGTCACGCTGCGGGCCGATCTGCCCGGCGTGCCGCGCGAAAACCTCGACGTGAAGGTGCACGACAACACGCTGACGATTGAAGCCGACACGCACCTGGATACGCCGGCCGACCTGCGCGTGCGGCATGCCGAAATCCGCGCGACGCGCTATGCGCGCAGCTTCGTGCTGAGCCCGGACCTCGACACGTCGAGGATCGATGCGAACCTGCGCGACGGCGTGTTGACGCTGACGATTCCGCGCCGCGAGGAAACGCGTCCGCGCCGCATCAACGTGACGGCCGGTCACGCATAAGCACCAACGCGGGCGATCACCCGCACGCATGAAAAAGCCCCGCCGGGTACGCTCCCGGCGGGGCTTTTTTACGACATGCGGTGCAATCAGTCGAAGTCGAACAGGTCGAACACCGACTTCCGGCGACGCTGGCCGTCGTGCTTGTAGCGCTCGTCGTGCGAGCGGCCATCGGGTCTGCTGCGGCTGTCATGCGAACGACCGTCGCGCCCCCACCCGCCGTCGTGGCTGCGCGGCGCCTGCGCATCGTGCCGCACGGGTGTCTCGTCGCGACGCAGCGGCGCGTCGCCGGTCTCGCGTGCGATCAGCTTGTCGAGTTCGCCGCGATCGAGCCACACGCCGCGGCAGGTCGGACAATAGTCGATCTCGATCGACTGGCGCTCGGCCATCAGCAGGTCGGGCGTCTTGCAGACTGGGCATTTCATCGCGTCTCTCCTTTCCGTGCGAATGTCGTCTGGATTCCCTATGAGGCGCGTGACGCCGGTCGCCGCAGCGGCCGGCGCCACACGCGATGGCTCAGCGGCCTTCCGTCGGTGCCGAGCGCTTCGCCTTCGCGCGCCGCGCCAGCATGTTCATGCCCTCGACGAAAGCCGAGAACGCCATGGCCGCGTAGATATAGCCCTTCGGCACGTGCGAACCGAACCCTTCGGCGATCAGCGTCATGCCGATCACGACCAGGAACGACAGCGCGAGCATCACGATGGTCGGGTTGCGGTCGATGAAGCGTGCGAGCGGCTGCGCGGCAAACAGCATCACGGCGACGGCGACGATCACCGCGACGAACATGATCGGCACGTGCTCGGTCATGCCGATCGCGGTCACGATGCTGTCGATCGAGAACACGATGTCGAGCATCACGATCTGGCCGATCGCGGCCCACATCGTCAGGCCGGCCGCGCCGCCGGCACCGCCCTCGCCTTCACCGTCGTGCGACACGTGGTGATGGATCTCGGTGGTCGCCTTCCACACGAGGAACAGGCCGCCCGACAGCAGGATCATGTCGCGCCACGAGAATGCATGGTCGAACAGCGTGAACACGGGTTCTGTGAGGCTCGCGATCCACGCGACGCTGCCGAGCAGCGCGAGGCGCATCACCAGCGCGAGCGCGATGCCGAGGCGCTGCGTGCGGGCGCGCTGCGCCTCGGGCAGCTTGTTGCTGAGGATCGAGATGAAGATCAGGTTGTCGATGCCGAGCACGACTTCCATCACGACGAGCGTCAGAAGTGCAGCCCAGACGGCGGGGTCGACGGCAAGCGTCAGCAGGTAGTCCATGAAATGGGCCGATACGAAAGTGGAAAGCCAGATGATATGCCGCCCCGAACTTCGGAAAAATCAGAGAGAATCTGACTTTAAGTTCGGTTTTTACGAAATTACGCTCCGATGCTCAATTTCCGACATCTGTACTATTTCTGGGTCGTCGTGAAGGAAGGCGGCTTTGCGCGCGCGGCCGCGCGGCTCGACATGGCCGTGCAGACCATCAGTGCGCAGGTGCGCGAGCTCGAGAAAGCGCTCGGGCACCAGTTGCTGCGCCCGGCCGGGCGCGGCGTCACGATGACCGACGCCGGCCAGGCCGCGTTTGCGCGCGCGGAGGTGATCTTCGAGATGGGGCGGCTGATTCCCGACGAAGTGCGCGCGGCGGCCAGCCAGCCGACCGTGCGGCTCGCGGTCGGCCTCGCGGACGGCATCTCCAAGCTCGCCGCGCACGCGACCCTCGCGCCCGTGCTGGATACACCCACGCTGCGGCTGCTGTGCCACGAGGGCGAGCACGATGCGCTACTCGCGGAGCTGGCGCTGCATCATCTCGATCTGGTGCTGGCCGGCCAGGGCGCGCCGTCCGGCTCGAACCTGCGCGTGACGAGCGAGCGGCTCGTCGCGTCGCCGGTCGACTGGTATGGCCCCGCCGCGCTCGTCACGCCGGCCGCGCGGCAGCACTTTCCGCAGTGCCTTGCCGACCTGCCCGTACTGCTGCCGACCGCGCATTCGGCGCTGCGCGCGCGCCTCGACGTGTGGCTGGAAGGCGAACGGATCGTGCCGCGCGTGGCCGGGGAATTCGAGGACAGCGCGCTGATGGCCGTGTTCGCGGCGCGCGGCCTCGGCGTGTTTCCGCTGAGCGAACTCGGCGCGAACGACGCGTCGCTGCTGCGCGGCTTGCGGCGGCTCGGGCGCGCGGGCGACGTGACCGAGGAGATCCACGCGATCCGCTCGCGGCGCGGCGAACACCATCCGCTGACGTCGCGATTGCTGGCCGCCGCACGCGGCACCCCGGCCGACTGAAGCGAGCGCGACATCAAACGAAACTATAATGGCGCCCCGGCCTTACGAGATTGCCGCGCGCTTCTTCCAGGCACCGCCGTTGCGCGACCTCTCGCCAAGCCTTCTGAAAGACGCCATGCACAACCGATTTCGCCTGTTTTCCGTTTCGTGCGCGCTCGCGGCCGCGACCGTGCTGGCGGCGTGCTCGTCGCCGCCCAAGCCGATCTACCAGCAGGAACAGTTCGACGCGACCAGCAGCCCGTACGCGCATACGTTCCACTCGAAATCCGACGCGGCCTGCGAGGCCGCGCGGCGCGCGCTGCTGAGCCAGGGCTATGTGGTGTCGTCGTCGCGCAGCGATGCGGTCGACGGCAGCAAGAATTTCCAGCCGAACAACGACATGCACGTCGTGATCGAGTTTCACGTCGTGTGCGCGGACGCGAACGCGGACGGCTCGTCGAGCATCGCGTACGTGAATGCGGTGCAGGATCGCTACACGCTGAAGAAGTCGAACACGTCGGCCAGCGTCGGCCTCAGCGTGTTCGGCTCGCTGTCGCTGCCGATCGGGTCGAGCGACGACGCGCTCGTCAAGACCGCCAGCGAAACGATTCCCGCCGGCGTGTTCTATGAGCGCTTCTTCAATCTCGTCGAGCATTTCCTGAAGATCGACCCGGCCCGCCGTGACCGCGCGACCGTCAAGGCCGCCGAGAAGGAGCCCGTCACGCCGCTGCCCGAACCCGCGCCGACGCCGCAGGGCGAGCCGATGAAGATGACGACCCCAGTCGTGCCGACGCCGCCCGCGGCGCCGGTGCCGCTTTCGTTGCCGGTCGTGGCGCCCGAGTCGGGCGCGAACGCCGTGCCGGCCGCGGCTTCGGCCGTGGTCGCGCCGGCGGCGATGCGTGCCGCCGCGCCGCTAGCGGCGTCTGGTTCGGGGTCGGTACCGGCTTCGGGTGTGGCGCCTGCATCGGCCGCCGCGTCGACGCCCGCACCGGCGTCCGGATCGGCATCCACGCCGGCTTCGGCTCCCGTGCCGGCTTCCGCGCCTGCGTCCGCTTCCGGCCCGGCGTCGCACCCTGCCGCAGCGGCGTCGGCGCCCGCCGCTTCGGCGCCGGCCGCTGCAACACCGGCACCGGTCGCGCCTGCGCCCGCGTCCACCGCTTCGCCCCCCGTATCGGCATCGGCACCGTCGAGCACGTCGCCCGCGCCTGCCGCCGCCAACCCCGTCGCATCGTCCGCCCCGTCCGGCGCGAGCGCACCGGCCACAAACTGATCGACCGCCAGTATCGTCGCTCCGGGCCGCAACCGGCGCAGCGCGACGATACGCCCCCTTGCCCGTCATTCGTCACGGGAATTTCCACGCCGCCGGCTGGCTGCCGGTCGTGCCGATGCCTTGCGTCGGACACGCCCGGCCGATTCCGTCATTCACGGAGATCGACGGCCGTCCGGCCATCGGCCGGCCTGCGCCTCCACCACGCATACCGCAACGGCGCGCACAGCGTCTGCAGTTGCTCGGCGATCGCCATCACGCCACCGCAGACGATCTCGGCGATACCCATCGTCGATCGCCGTCCAGCCGCCCCTGACCAGCCCGCTTGCGCCGACCGCCCCGCCTACCGCAACGTTGTGCGCAGCGTCTGCAGTTGCTCGACGGTCGCCGTCACGCCGCCGCAGACGATCACGGCGATATCCTTCGCCGACGCGAGCACGGGCACCGGCCGCTCGAGCGCGGCCAGCGCGGCACCGCACGCGGGTTCGACGACGATCCGGTGCTCGTCGAGAAATCGCAGTGACGCGGCCACCGCATCGGCATCCGACACGACGACCGGGTGAATCTCGTGTCGCGCTGCCCATTCGACCGCCGCATCGCACGGACGCTTCGCGCCGAGCGACGTCGCGATGCTCGTGATCGCCGGCAATTCGACCCCATGCCCCTGCGCCAGCGAGCGCGCATAGCAGTCGGCGCCTTCCGTTTCGGCCGCGACCACCGGCACGTCGTGCCAGCCGTTGCGCGCGAGCCCTTCGAGCACGCCACACAACAGCCCGCCGCCGCCGACCGCGAGCACGATCGCGTCGGGCTTGGGGCCGGCCGCCGCCATCTCGTCGATCATCGTCGCGTGGCCCTGCCACAGCACGGGATCGTCGAACGGATGCACGAACGCATCGTGCTCGCCGAGCGCCGACTGCGCGAACGCGTTCGCCTCGGCCCAGCTCGCGCCGTGCACGATGAGCTCCGCACCCTCGACGCGAATCAGCTCGCGCGCACGGGCCGACGCGCTTTCGGGTACGACGACGAGCACCGGCACGCCGAGTTCGCGGCCGCAATACGCGACCGCGATGCCCGCGTTGCCGCCCGACGACGACACGAAGCGCCGCGCGCCGGCCGCATGTCGTGCTTCGCAGACGGCGCCGATGCCGCGCAGCTTGAACGAGCCCGACGGCTGCAGCGCATCGAGCTTCAGCCGGATGGCCTTGCCGAGCCGGCGGGACGCGATTTGCGAGCGGAGATAAGGGGTCGGGATATGAAGCGGCATGGGACGGGACCAATGGGAACGGAGGGAACGCACGCGACGCGCAATTGCGAGCGGCAATGACGGCCATCGTACGGCACGCCCCCCATGCTTTCCAATACCATCGGATGGCGTTTGCTATGCTCCACAGGTATATCGACGAACCGGAACGAATACTGCATGCGCAAGATCGAGCTGCGTCACCTGCGCTACTTCGTGGCCGTCGCGCAAGCCGGCAGCGTGATGGCCGGCGCCCGCGCGGCCGGCATCGTCCAGCCCGCGCTGTCGCGACAGATCCGCGAACTCGAGGACGCGATCGGTACGCCGCTGCTGGTGCGCCGCGCAACGGGCGTCACGCTCACGGCGGCCGGCGCCAGCTTCCTGCAGGATGCGACCGGCCTGCTCGCGACACTGCAGGACAGCCGTGAGCGCGCACTGCGCAGCGCGGCCGGTCAGCTGGGCGAGTTGCGGCTCGGTGCGTTGCCGAACTGCCTGCCGTTGCCCGTCGTCGCGAACGTCCTCAAGGCGTTTCGCGACGCGTGCCCGGACGTGAAGCTGTCGATCGCGCCGATGCTGTCGGCCGAACAGGCGAACGCGCTGATGCGCGGCCAGCTCGACGGCGGGATCATGGCGTGGCGTCAAGATGAGGCGCCGCACCTGTCGGGCGTACGGCTGCTGAGCGACCGCTTCGTGCTCGCGATGCCCGCGCCGCCGGGTGGACGCTTCACCGCGCCGCGCACGCTGGCCGACGTCGCGAACGAGCCGTTCGTCTGGTTCGACGCGCAGCGCTCCGCTGCGCACCACCGGTTCCTGATGGCGCAATGCCGGCAGGCCGGCTTCACGCCACGCATCGCGCAGGTCGGCAGCGACATTCCGACGTTGATCGGCCTCGTCGCAGCCGGGATGGGCTGTGCATTCGTGCCGGAAAGCGCGTCGCCGACCTGCCCGCGCACGGTCCGGCTCGTCGCGCTCGACGAGCTCGCCAGCCGCTTCGACATCGAGTTCGTGTTCGACGGCGCGGCAATGCCGCCATCGCCCGTCGTCGCGCGATTTCTCGAAGCCGTGCGCGATGCCGCCGGCGAAGCGCGCCAACCGGGCTGAGCGGGCAGCCGATACGGCGACCTCGCCCGGTACTTGAGCGACACGATCCGCGGCGCCCGAACGACGGGCGACCCCGTTCCGTCAAACCGTCGCCTTGGCTGCTGAAACACGCTAAACAGCCGCATCTTTGCCGCGAAAATTCTTTCAAAACGATGACGCCGGACGTCGCAGCGCCGGTGTTTTTAAATTGACACCCAAAACGGCCGTTTAACGCCGGTTCGAATTGTCATGGTTCGAAATATACTTCGCGCGCATCCAGCCCTCGTGCCAAAGAGAGGATGCGTTTCCGCCCCGGTCACGGTCCCCCTGTGATCGGGGTTTTTTTGCCCGTGTGCCTTGTCTGAAAAGGGTTTTCAGCGACGGTGCGACGTTCGCTCGGGGGGCATGCCCGCCACCTGTTCACAGACAGTCGGCGGCACCATGACGCCGCTCAACACCGGGCTCTACCTGCTCGGCGCGCCGGCCTGCGCGTCGCTGACGACGTCGAGCGGCACCTTCCCGTTCAGTGCGACGGCGAACGCCGTCGACAACTGCAACATCAATGCGACCAATGTGAGCTTCGGACCTGCCAGCCGTCCGGAAGCGTCAGCGCGCGGCGGCGAATCCGCCGAAAAATGCACGCGCGTTCGCGTCGAGGCTGTCGAGGTGATAACCGCCCTCCTGCACGATCACCGTCGGCAACCCGAGTGCGCCGATCGCGCCGCCGAGCCGCCCGAAGCCGTCGGTCGTGACGGCCACCTGCGATTGCGGATCGTCCTTGTAGATATCGAAGCCGAGCGCGAGCACGAGTGCATCGGGCTGGAACCGGGCGAGCGCGCGCAACGCGTCGTCGAGCCGCTCGAAGAACGCCGACTCCGGCGCACCGTGCGGCATCGGCAGATTGAGGTTGAATCCGTCGCCGGCCCCCGTGCCCGTCTCTTCCTCATAGCCCGCGACGACCGGGTAGAAGTTGGTCGGGTCGCCGTGGATCGACACGTACAGCACGTCGTCGCGGCCGTAGAAGATCTCCTGCACACCCTGCCCGTGATGCATGTCGGTGTCGAGGATCGCGACCCGGCGGTGGCGGCCGAGCAGCGACTGCGCGGCGATCGCCGCATTGTTCAGGTAGCAGAAGCCGCCGGCCGCGTCGCGACGTGCGTGATGGCCGGGCGGCCGGCACAGCGCGTACGCCTCGCGTGCGCCGTCGTTGACGTCGGCCGCGGCCGCAAGCGCGCCCTGCGCGGACCAGTACGCGGCGCGCCACGTGTTCGCACCAACCGGGCAGCTGCCGTCGGCGAGGTAGCGCGCGGCTTTCGCGAGCACGCCGCGCAGCGGGTTCGGGTCGCGCACGAACACGTTCGACATCACTTCGTCGCCCCAGTCGTCGGGCATCTGCTTCCAGTCGCGGTGCGCTTCTTCCAGAAAGCGCAGGTAGTTCATGTCGTGCACGGCCGCGATCGGTGCGGTGCCGCGGTCCGCCGGCTCGCGCACGTCGAAGTCGAGTGACCGGACAGCCGCGACGAGTCGCGCCGCGCGCTCGGGCACTTCCTGCGGTTCACGCATCCGGCCACGCGACAGGTAGCTGCGCGGATGGTGCAGCAACTGCTCGGGATGGAAATAGGTTTTCATCGTTCGCCCTCGTCGGTTTATCGATTCGCCGCGTCATGCATCCTGCGTGGCGGCGGCCGCGGCAACGCCCGCCGCCACGCCGGCGCGCGCGAGCACCGCATGAAGCAGCACGTTCGCGCCGCGCGTCACGTCGGCAGGCAGCGCATCCTCGGCTTCGTTGTGCGACAGGCCGTCGACGCACGGAATGAACACCATCGCGGTCGGGACCCGGCGCGCGAGCAGGATCGCGTCGTGCCCGGCACCGCTGACGATCCGCTCGTGCGTATAGCCGAACGCGGCGGCCGCCTGCGCGACCTGCTCGACGCAGTCGCGATCGAACGGCGTCGCCGGGCTGCGCCAGCAGGTGTCGATCGCGACCCGCACGCCCCGCGCGGCGGCCACACGCGTGCATGCATCGCGTAATTCGCGCTCCATTGCATCGACTTGCGCATCGTCGTGATGGCGGAGGTCGACCGTGAACGTCAGCTCGCCGGCAATGGTGTTGCGCGATGCATTTCGGATGCCGACCTGCCCGATCGTCGCGAGCCCGCGCGGTGCATAGCCGGTGACGATCCGTTCGAGTTCGAGCGCCATCTGCGTACTCGCAAAATAGGCATCCTTGCGATACGGCATCGGCGTCGTGCCCGCATGCGCGGCCACGCCCGTCACCGTCACGTCGAGCCAGCGGATCGCCTGCCCGCCCGTGACGATGCCGATCGTCGTGCCGTTCGCCTCGAGCACGGGGCCCTGTTCGATATGGGCTTCGAAGTACGCATCGACCGGGCCGCCGGTCGCACGCGTGCCGCGATAGCCGCATGCGTCCAGTGCCGCGCCGAGCGTGACGCCGTCGGCGTCCTGCTTCGCGAGCGCATCGTCGAGCGCCAACGCGCCGGTGAACACGGCCGAGCCGAGCATCGCCGGCGCGAAGCGCGCGCCCTCCTCGTTGGTCCAGGACACGATCTCCAGCGGCTTGGCGGTCGCGATGCCCGCGTCGTTCAGCGTGCGCACGAGTTCGAGCGCGGCGAGCACGCCATAGACGCCGTCGAAGCGGCCGCCTTCGGGCTGCGTGTCGAGATGGCTGCCGATCAGCACCGGAGCGGCCTGCGCATCGGCGCCGTCGCGCCGCGCAAACAGGTTGCCGACTGCGTCGACGCTCACCGTCATCCCGGCGTCGCGGCACCACTGCGCGAACAGGTCGCGCCCGCGACGGTCGTCTTCGGTAAGCGCGAGGCGCCGCACGCCGCCGCGCGGCGTCGCGCCGACGCGCGCCATATCCGCCAGGCTCCGCCACAAACGGGCGCCGTCGATTTCCAGCAGGTCTTTCATGTGCACTCCGGATGAATTCGTTCGTCGAGGTTCACTGCGAGCCAAGCGCTTCGGCGGCGGCAGGCCTTGCCGCGCGGCGTGCGTCGAGCGCGACGATGCAGAGCAGCGAGATGCCGGCGAGACACGTGTAGAAGACCGCGAGCGGCCACCACTGGCCCGCGAAGCGATGTGCGAGCCACGTGCCGACGAGCGGCGTCAGCCCGCCCGCGATCGCGCCGCAGATCTGGTAAGCGAGCGAGATCGCCGAATAGCGCACGTGCGCGGGGAACACGTCGCTCACGAACCCCGCGATCACCGAATAGAAGCCGGCCATGCAGACCACCGCGAGCGCGATGCCTGCGATCAGCGAGGCGGACGTGCCGCCCTGCACGAGCATGAACATCGGATACGGCGACAGCATCGCGAACAGCGCCGCGAGCTTCAGGAAGCGTGCGCCGCCGATGCGCTCGGCGATCCATGCGGCGATCGGCTGCGCGACGAACTGGATGATCGCGACCGCGAACAGGCTGTCGAGGATCAGCGATCGCGAGACGCCGACGTACTGCGTCGTATACGCGATCATGAAGGTGTTCGTGAAATAGACGCCCGCGATGCCGATCGTGTTTGCGCCGATGCAGAGCGCCACGAGCCCCGACGCGGAGCGGAACACTTCCGCGACCGGCAGCTTCACCGTGCGGTTGGTTTCCTTCACGCGCGCGAATTCCGGCGACTCGTTCACGCCGAGCCGGATCAGGATGCCGACCACGAGCAGCACCGAACTCGCGAGAAACGGCAGGCGCCAGCCCCACGCGAGGAAGTCGGCCTTGTCCATCGACGTGACCGCGCGAAACGCGATCAGCGACAGGATCAGCCCGGCCGGGCTGCCGAGCTGCGCGAACGACGCGAAGAACGTGCGGCGCCCCTGCGGCGCATGCTCGCCCGCCATCAGCACCGCGCCGCCCCATTCGCCGCCCACCGCGATCCCCTGCACCACGCGCAGCGCGACGAGCAGCACCGGCGCGAGCATGCCGACCTTCGAATAATCAGGCAGCAGCCCGACGCAGACGGTCGCGACGCCCATCATCATCAGCGTCGTCATCAGCGCCTTCTTGCGGCCGATGCGATCGCCGAGATGGCCGAAGATCACACCGCCGAGCGGCCGCGCGAAGAAGCCGACCGCGAACGTCGCGAACGACGCCATCGTGCTGACGAAGCGATCATGCGACGGGAAATAGAGTTCGCCGAACACGAGCGCGGCGGCGGTTGCGTAGATGTAGAAGTCGTACCACTCGATCATCGTGCCGATGAACGCGGCCGTCGCGGCACGCCCCGGCTGGCGGGCGGAAGGAAGGGACTGGGTCATGGGGGCTCCTGGCGCGCGCCACCGCGGGGCGGCGCGCAATATCGTGTGACGGCCGTCTGTCGCGGCCTTGCGCCGCACGCTGCGGCGCCCCTCCTTTATCGGCGACCGCAAATCATTAGTCAAATTTCAAGTTATTATTCGCTGTATAAATTCAACTAATGTCCATCTGGACGCCTCGCCCGGAGACCCGATGCGCCCCGACCTTGCCCCGTTCCTGAACGACCGCCTCGACTGGAACCTGCTGCGCACGTATCTGGTGATCATCCAGGAGCGCAGCGTAAGCCGCGCGGCCGCGCGCCTGCACGTGACGCAGCCGGCCGTGAGTCAGGCATTGCGGCGGCTCGAGGACACCCTCGAACGCAAGCTGATCGAGCGGCGCGGCACGCACTTCGCACCGACGCCTGCCGGCGAAGCCGTCTACCGGATCGCGAGCGACATCTACGGCGGTATCTCGCGTCTCGAAACCGAAATCGACGACAGCACGGCCGACCTGACCGGTTCGATCCGGCTGCTGACGGTAAGCCGCATCGAGTCGCCCGTCTACGACGAATTCCTCGCGGAATTCCATCGCGCGTATCCGCGCATCGACCTGCAGATCGAGGTGATGCGCTCGTCGGACATTCTGTCTTCACTGCTGCAGAAGACGGCCACGGCCGGGCTCGGCCTGTGCCGCACGCCGCACGACAAGCTGGAGATGCGCTGCTTCCTGCGCCAGCGCTATGCGATCTACTGCGGCCGCCACCACCGGCTGTTCGGGCAGACGCAACTGCGGATGGACGATCTGCTCGCCGAGAATTTCGTGTCGTTCACGAGCGACCAGATCGGCGACAGCCTGTCGCCGCTCACCGTGTTTCGCGACCAGAGAGGCTTCACGGGGCGCATCGTCGCGTCGTCGCCGAGCCTCGAGGAAGTGCGGCGGCTGATCTTCGCCGGCTACGGGATCGGCTGCCTGCCCGAGCACATCGTGCGCGACGACATCGCGCAGCAGCGGCTGTGGCGGCTGCCGCCCGACGACGGGCTCGTCGATGTCGACGTGTTCCTGCTGTGGCATCGCGACCGCAAGATGAACGCGGCCGAGCAGGCGTTTCTCGACGCGATGGAGCGCTGCATGCAGCGCTATTCGCTCGCGGAGCGGCTGGGGAAATGACGGCGCGAACGCGCCCGGGGAAAGCGCCGGGCGCACACGGCCCGGCGCGTCGACGACGTCAGAAGCGATGCACGATGCCGAGCTGCACACCGCGCGCATTCGCACCCGGATACGCGAGCGGCAGGCCGGGGTTCGCCGCGCCGGCGAGCGTATAGCCGGCCTGGTTGCGGTTGCGCAGGTACGACAGCGCGCCGTAGAAGCTCGTGCGCTTCGACAGGTCGTATTCGTACATCAGCCCGAGCTGGTCCGCATTGTTGCCCTGCGACGACTGGTCGTGCAGATACGCGTAGCCGAGCGCCACGTAGTTGGCCGGATTGAACTGGTATTTGACCGACAGCCCGTACACGCGCGAATCGATGCCAAGATCGGCCCACTTCACCGCGGAGAAGCCGCCGTACACGGTTGCCTTGCCGATCTCGTACGACGCGCCGGCCATGATCGTGCGATCGGTGGTGCTCGCCGTCGCGTTCTTCAGCCACTGGCCCGCGACGAACGCGCCGAACGGCCCGTGTTCGTAGGTCAGGTCGAACTGCTGGCTGGAGCCCGCCGAGCGCACGCCGCCCGCATCGCCGAACCCGAAGTACAGCCCGCCCTGGAAGCCCGCGATCTCCGGGCTCTGGTACGACAGCGTGTTGCTGGTGCGGAACGCGAACACGGTCAGGTTGTCCATGCCGGACGCCTGCGTGACGCCGCCGAACGCATCCTGGCCGCCCTGGTCGTTGAACAACGGCGAATTCTGGCGGCCCGCGCGCACCTTGCCCCACTGCCCCGCGATGCCAACCCACGCCTGCCGGTTGAACAGGCTGCCCGAACTCGCCAGCGAACCGTCGTTCGGGTTGAAGCCGTTCTCCAGCGCGAACTCGATCTTCTGCCCGCCGCCGATATCCTCGCCGCCCTTCAGCCCGAACCGGCTGCCCCACTGGCCGCCCGAATTGATCGCCGCCGTATAGCCGTTGCCCGTATTCACGACCTGCGCGAACTCGTCGATCACGCCGTACAGCGTGACGCCGTCCTGCGCGAACGCGGCGCCTGGCCCGGCGACGCACGCCACCGCGACCGTCATGCGAAGACCGGCGTGCGCCCTCCGCGCCCGGGAATCGCTCCCGCTGGCTTTCATTTGTTTAGTCATACTATTCAATAGTCAGAGAATGAAACGACACCGCGCGCGGCAGTTGCGCCGCACCGGCATCGCGGGAAAGGAAACCTGGGGAGGAGCCCGGCGCAGGCAGCGTCCGGCTCGCGCCGCATTCGAGCCGGCCGCCGGCCGGCCCGAATGCGCGCGACGTGTCGTCAGTGGTGAACTTCGCCGCGCTCGAGCGGCAGGATCAGGCGTTCGGGAATGCTGCGACGCGACGCGCGCGCGCCGATGTAATACAGCACGGCCGGCACGACCAGGCCGAGGATCCACGAGATGTCGGTGCCGCCGAGTGCGTCGACGAGCGGCCCCGTGTAGAGGTGCGTCGACATGAACGGCAACTGCACGAGGATGCCGACCACGTAGATCGTGATCGCCATCATGTTCCATCGGCCGTAGCGGCCGTCCGGATCGGACAGCGCCGGCACGTCGTAGCGCGAGCGCGTGAAGCAGTAGTAGTCGACCAGATTGATCGCGCTCCACGGCGTGAAGAACGCGAGCAGGAACAGGATGAATGCGGTGAATTCCTTCAGGAACGAATGGCGGCCCGCGAGCGCGATGAGCGTCGATACGCAGATCATCCCGAAGATGTAGACGAGGCGGCTGCGCGACGACACGGCACCCTTGCCGCGGAAGCCGCTGACGATCGTCGCCATCGACATGAAGCTGCCGTATGCGTTGAGCGCCGTCACCGTCACCTTGCCGAACGCGATGCTGAAGTACAGCAGCGCGGCCACGGCGCCGGTCGAACCGAGGCCGACGATATACGACACCTCATGGTGCGCGAACTGGCTGCCGGCGAGTGCTGCCGCAAACACGCCGAACACCATCGCCGCCTGCGCGCCGATCACCGAACCCAGGCCGACCGCGACGAACGTCGCGACCGACGACGTCGAGCGCGGCAGGTAGCGCGAATAGTCGGCGACGTACGGGCCGAACGCGATCTGCCACGACGCCGACAGCGACATCGACAGCAGGAAGCTTGCGAGCGTGAAATGCTTGTTCGCCAGCAGCGCGCCGATATCATGGTTCGCGAACAGCTGCGTGAACATGTAGACGAACGCGGCGATGCCGACCACGCTCGCGATCCGGCCGACGGCATGGATCGCGCGATAGCCGAACACGGTCAGCACGACGATCACGGCCGCGAACAGCAGGATGCCGGCCGCGTCGTCGACGTGCAGCAACTGCGCGACGGCCTGCCCGGCCAGCACCGAGCCGCTCGCGGAAAAGCCGATGTACATCAAGCACACGAGCACGATCGGGATCATCGCGCCATAGACGCCGAACTGCACGCGGCTCGAGATCATCTGCGGCAACCCGAGTTGCGGCCCCTGCGCGCCATGCAGCGCCATCACCGCGCCGCCGATGAACTGGCCGAGCAGCAGCGCGACCAGCGACCAGAACACGTCACCGCCGAGCACCACGGCGAGTGCGCCCGTGACGATCGCCGTGATCTGCATGTTGGCCGACAGCCACAGCGTGAACTGGCTCAGCAAGCCGCCGTGGCGCTCGGCGTCGGGAATGAAGTCGATCGAACGTACCTCGATCAGGCCGCCGGCTTTTCCACTGGGATTCGTTGACACGGGGAAATCTCCAAAATACTCAGGATCACAAATGGTTTGAACGAGACGGGAATCTGCGAGCCGCCCTTTCGGCTCTGCGGGTGCGGGGCGCCGTGGATCGCCGGCATGCGCCGCGCACGCATGGTCTGCGCACGGGCACGCAAGCGGCACGACGTGTGCCGACATTGCCAGCGGATGATCTTGTATATACAACTTGCGAGGTATCGGTGATTACCCGAAATCGGCCGATTTTCGAAATTGTTCGAACCATCGGGATACGTTCGACCGGTTTGATCGAAAGCGGAATGTCGGATGAATGAAAGCTCAGCTGCGTGCGGGCGATGCCTGATCGGGCTCGGCCGTCATGTCGGCGGCGGGAAGCAGGTTCAGCATGCGTCGGGCGGCCTCGACGTCACGCACATGCAGCCATTCGTCGTAGTCGTCGCGACGCAGCATCACGACGCCCCGCTTCTCTTCGCCCGGCCGATGCATCCGCGCGAACAGCGGGTGCGAGTCGGCGTTGACCGTGAGCATCGCCATGCCCACGCGTTCACGGCCGTCGTCGCCTTCGTAGCGCCGCCAGATGCCAGCGACGCAGCATGGTTGCCAGCCGTCGATGCCGATCCGCTGCCACACGTTGCGACCGGTTTCGTAGCAGGGTTCGACGATCCAGCGCACCGGAATCAGGCAGCGCTGTCCGTTGCGCCACGCATTGCCGTAGAGCCGCGACGAGCCGACCGTTTCCGCGCGCGCGTTCATCGTGTCGAGTTTCTTCCTTCGACGGCCGTTCTCGTCGACTCGCTCCGGCTGCATGAATTTCGGCCAGAAGCCGAACACGGCCGCGACGACTTCCAGGCCGTCGCCATTGGCGCGCGCGACCGGCGCCGCGTAGTCGGGATACACGTCGGGTGCCCACGGGTCGCGGCGATACAGATCGCCGATGCCGATCTTCAGTTCGCTGATGCCCGGGTCTTCGTCAGGGGCGCGGTAGTGAGTGCACACGGCTCGGCGGACGATGGGAAGCCATGTTTCCATCGTAGGTCAGCGTGGGTGCCATGCTCGCGCTATTGCTTGGTATGACGAAACAGTTTTACGAAGCGATGACGCGCCGCGCGTTGCCCGACGCGTGCCGTCACGCGAGCTGGTCCGACGCGATGACCTGCACGCCCGGCCGCGCGTCGATTGCCGCATCGAGCATCGCGCGGGCGATCCGCGACGCGTGATTCACGCGCCACTTCGCCGGCAACATGGGGCGGGCCAGGTTCAACACGGACACCAGCAACCGCTCGCCGAACCTGAATTCGTCGCGGCTGCCGCCGATCAGGCCGGGCCGCACATAAGTGAGCGACGCGAACCCGACGCCGGCGAGCGCCTGCTCGACCTCGCCCTTCACGCGGTTGTAGAAGATGCGCGACGCCGCATCTGCGCCGAGTGCGGAATTCAGCACGTAAACCGGTGTGCCGTAGCGGTGTGCGAGCCGCGCGACCGCGAGCGGATAGTCGTGGTCGACACGCCGGAATGCCGCCCGCGAGCCGGCGGCCCGCATCGTGGTGCCGAGCGTGCAGATCACGGCATCGGCATGCCACCAGTCGGCTGCGTCGGGCAGATGGTCGAAATCGACCTCGAGCGCGCGCATCTTCGGATGCGGCGACAACGGGCGGCGCGCGAGGACGATCACCTGATCGACCCGCGCATCGGCGAGCGCGACTTCGAGGACGTGACGCCCGACGAGTCCGGTCGCGCCGACGAGCAGCAGTTTCATGTCCGGTTCTTCCGTGTGGAGCCTGCGTTGGCGGGCCGGGAACGGCCCGGTTTCCGGCTTCCCACATGATCGTCGGCCGCCCCGGCGCCGACAACCTTCCAACATCTCGAAAAGTTACAGACCGCGCCCGATCCGGATCGCTAAATTGATGCGGCACGCCATCGGCCGCAGTTCATCCACGCCTCGATTCGTCGCATTTTCACAATTGATTTAGCATCCTTAATCGCATCTAATCTCTAGAAACAAAAGTTTCTTGGATATTCACACGATATCTCAATATCAACCAACGAAAGAAAGCGCATTCATTTTTCGCTGCTTTGCATTACGCCTATATTTCACTCCGTAAGATTCATCTGATTCGTCTGATGGTCGACGGCAGCATCGGGCATTCGTGGTGATGCGATGCGGGCCGGCGCATGACGTGGTCCAGGCCCGCCCCGCCACAGCAACGAAAAAGCCCGTGAGCATCCGGATGCTCACGGGCTTTGCTACGTCTGCGATGCCGTGCGCGGGACGCGTCAGACGTGCAACGCATGCCCGAGCGCACGCAGCGCGGCTTCCTGCAGCGCTTCGCCGAGCGTCGGGTGCGCATGGATCGTGCCGCCGATGTCCTCCAGCCGCGCGCCCATCTCCAGCGACTGCGAGAACGCCGCGGCCAGTTCCGACACGCCACGCCCGACCGCCTGCCAGCCGACGATCAGGTGGTTGTCGCGCCGCGCGACGACGCGCACGAAGCCGTCGGTCGCCTGCAGCGTCATCGCACGCCCGTTTGCCGCGAACGGGAACGACGCGCTCACGCAATCGACATCGGCCGCACGCGCGTCGTCCGGCGACCAGCCCGCCGTAACGATCTCCGGATCGGTGAAGCACACGGCCGGGATCGACGCGGGCATGAACTTGCGGCGCTTGCCGGCGATCAGCTCGGCCACCATCTCGCCCTGCGCCATCGCGCGATGCGCGAGCATCGGCTCGCCGGCCACGTCGCCGATCGCCCAGACGTTGCGCATCGAGGTTCGGCATTCGTCGTCGATCCACAGTGCGCGGCCGTTGCGATCGAGCGGCAGCGACTCGAGCCCGAAGCCGTCGACCCGCGGCCGGCGGCCGACCGCGACCAGCACGCGATCGGCCTGCAGCGTCTGCTCCGCGCCATCGGCGGCCTGCACGCGCACCGCGCCGTGTTCCGCGAGCCCGAGCACCGTGTGGCCGAGCAGCAGCCGCACGCCCAGCCGCGCGAGCGAATCGGCAACCGGCCGCGCGAGTTCGGCATCGTATGCAGGCAACACGCGCTCCGCCGCTTCGACGACACTGACGTCGACGCCGAGCTTGCGGTAGACGATCCCGAGTTCGAGCCCGATGTAACCGGCCCCGACGACGACCAGCCGCTTCGGCAACGTCTCGGGCGACAGCGCCTCGGTGGACGACACGACATGGCCGCCGAACGGCATCGACGGCAGCGCGACCGGTTCGGAGCCGGTCGCAAGCAACAAGTGCTCGCAGCTGATTCGCGTCGTGTGGCCACCGGCGACGACATCGACGGTCTTGCCGTCGACCACGTGCGCATCGCCGTGCAGCACGCGCACGCCGTTCTTCTTGAGCAGCGCGCCGACGCCGCGCGTCAGCCGGTCGACGATACCGTCCTTCCACGCGACGCTTTTCGCGATGTCGATCTCGGGCGTGCGCACGCGAATCCCGAGCGCGCCCTCGCCCGCGTGGCCGCGGGCCTGTTCGAATGCGTCGGCCACGTGGATCAGCGCCTTCGAAGGAATGCAGCCGATGTTCAGGCACGTGCCGCCGAGCCGGTCGCGCTCGACGAGCACGGTCGGAATGCCGAGCTGGCCGGCGCGAATCGCGGCGACGTAGCCACCCGGTCCACCGCCGATCGCGAGCAGCGTGGTGTGTTCATTCTTCATCGCGCTCACTCCACGAACAGCAGTGCCGGGCGCTCGAGCACCGCACGCACGGCCTGGATGAATTCGGCCGCGTCCGCGCCATCGACGACGCGATGGTCGAACGACGACGACAGGTTCATCATCTTGCGGGCGACGATCGCGCCGTCGCGGATCATCGGCCGCTCGACAATGCGGTTCACGCCGACGATGCCGACTTCAGGATGATTGATGACCGGCGTCGACACGATGCCGCCGAGCGCGCCGAGGCTCGAGATCGTGATCGTCGAGCCGCTCAGCTCGTCGCGCTGCGCGCGGTTCGCACGCACTGCTTCGGCGAGCCGCGCGATTTCGGCGGAAATCGACCACACGTCGCGCGCTTCGGCATGACGCAGCACGGGCACCGTGAGGCCACCGTCCGTCTGCGTCGCAACACCCATGTGCACCGCACCGTAGCGCGTGACGACACCCGCTTCGTCGTCGAAACGCGCGTTGATCTGCGGGAAGTCGCGCAACGCGATCACCATCGCGCGGATCAGCAGCGGCAGCGGCGTGAGCTTGCCGCGCGTATCGCCGTAGCGGCGGTTCAGATCCGTACGCAGCGATTCGAGCTCGGTGACGTCGATCTCCTCGACGTAGCTGAAGTGCGGAATGCGGCGCTTCGCTTCCTGCATCTTGCGCGCGATCGCACGCCGCAAGCCGATCACCGGTACTTCCGTCTCATCGTTGCGTTCGTCGTAGCCATGCGCCTGCGCTGCGCGTGACCCGCGCGCCGCACCGCTGCCGGTGCGCGCATACGCATCGAGGTCCGCATGCAGGATCCGCCCTGCCTCACCGCTGCCGCGCACATAGCGCAGCTCGATGCCCATGTCCCATGCGCGCTGGCGCACGGCCGGCGACGCGAGCGGCCGTTCACCCGGCGCGAGCGCCGCGCGCGGCGGTTCCACGTGCGCCGCGTGCTCGGCAGGCTTCGCACGACGCGGTTCCGCCGGTGCGTGCTTCGCGGCCGGCTTTGCGGACGATTCCGCCGGCGCCTCGGCCACGGCCTTCGACGGCGCCGCCGCGACCGGTACGGTTTCTACCTTTGATTCCCGCACCGGTGCGCCGGCCTTCAGGTTGCCGTCCCCTTCGACCTCGAGGCGGATCAGCTCGCTGCCGACCGCCATCATCTCGCCGATCCGGCCGCCGAGCTCGATCACCTTGCCCGTCACGGGCGACGGAATCTCGACCGCCGCCTTGTCGGTCATCACATCGGCGAGCGGCTGGTCTTCCTTGATCGTCTGCCCGACTTCCACGTGCCAGGCCACCAGCTCGACCTCGGCAATCCCTTCGCCGATATCCGGCATCTTGATGACATGAATCCCCATCTCACGCCTCCATCACGCGTCGCAACGCTTCACCGACCCGGGCCGGGCCCGGAAAGTACGCCCACTCCTGCGCATGCGGATACGGCGTATCCCAGCCCGTCGTGCGCTCGACCGGCGCCTCGAGGTGGTAGAAGCAATGTTCCTGGACCAGCGACACCAGTTCCGCACCGAAACCGCAGGTGCGCGTCGCCTCGTGCACCACGACGCAGCGCCCGGTCTTGCGCACCGACGCGACGATCGTGTCGAGGTCGAGCGGCCACAGCGTGCGCAGGTCGATCACCTCCGCGTCGATGCCCGTCTCCTCGGCCGCGGCGAGCGACACGTGCACCGTCGTGCCGTAGGTCAGCACCGTCACGTCGTTGCCGGGCCGCACCACGGCGGCCGTGTCGAGCGGCACCGTGTAGTAGCCCTCGGGCACCGCGCTTGCCGGATGCTTGAGCCACGACGTCACCGGCCGATCGTGATGGCCGTCGAACGGCCCGTTGTACAGCCGTTTCGGCTCGAGGAAGATCACCGGATCGTCGTTCTCGATCGATGCGATCAGGAGCCCCTTCGCGTCATACGGGTTCGACGGCATCACCGTGCGCAGCCCGCACACCTGCGTGAACATCGCCTCCGGGCTCTGGCTGTGCGTCTGGCCGCCGTAGATGCCGCCGCCGCAGGGCATGCGGATCGTCATCGGCGCGATGAACTGGCCGGCCGAGCGATAGCGCAGCCGCGCGCCTTCCGACACGATCTGGTCTGACGCCGGGTAGAAATAATCGGCGAACTGGATCTCGCACACCGGGCGCAGCCCGTAGGCGCCCATCCCCACCGCCGCGCCGACGATCCCGCTTTCGGAGATCGGCGCATCGAACACGCGCGACTTGCCGTATTTGTTCTGCAATCCTTCGGTACAGCGGAACACGCCGCCGAAATAGCCCACGTCCTGCCCGAACACGACCACGTCGCTGTCGCGCCCGAGCATCACGTCCATCGCCGAGCGCAGCGCCTGGATCATCGTCATCGGCTGCGTTGCCGTGCCTGTCTCTTGTTGCGCCATGATCACGCTCCCAGTTCCTGGCGCTGACGGCGCAGGTGCGCGGGCAGCTCCTTGTACACGTCGTCGAACATCGAAGCCGGCGACGGAATCCTGTCATCGGCCAGCGTGCCGTATTTCTCCGCTTCCTTCTGCGCGGCGATCACCTCGGCCTCGAGCTCGGCCGTCAACGCTTCGTGCGCGCTGTCGGACCAGATGCCCTTGACGATCAGGTGGCGCTTGAAGCGCTCGATCGGATCGCCGAGCGGGAAATGGGACCAGTCGTCGCTCGGCCGGTACTTGGTCGGATCGTCGGACGTCGAATGCGCACCCGCCCGGTAGGTCACCCACTCGATCAGCGTCGGGCCGAGATTGCGGCGCGCGCGTTCGGCCGCCCAGCTCGACGCCGCGTAGATCGCGAGGAAGTCGTTGCCGTCGACGCGCAGCGACGCGATCCCGCAGCCGACGCCGCGCCCCGCGAACGTCGTGCCTTCGCCGCCCGCGATCGCCTGGAACGTCGAGATCGCCCACTGGTTGTTGACGACGTTCAGCACGACCGGCGCGCGATACACGTGTGCGAACGTGAGCGCGGTGTGGAAGTCGGATTCGGCTGTCGCGCCGTCGCCGATCCACGCGGACGCGATCTTCGTATCGCCCTTGATCGCCGACGCCATCGCCCAGCCGACCGCCTGGATGAACTGCGTCGCGAGGTTGCCGGAAATGGAGAAGAAGCCCGCGTCGCGGTCCGAGTACATCACGGGGAGCTGGCGGCCTTTCAACGGGTCGCCTTCGTTCGACATCAGCTGGCAGATCATCCGTTCGAGCGGTACGTCGCGCGCGATCAGGATGCTCTGCTGGCGGTAGGTCGGGAAGCACATGTCGCCGTCGCGCAGCGCCATCGTGTGCGCGGTGCCGATCGCCTCTTCGCCGAGGCTCAACATGTAGAAGGAGATTTTCTTCTGACGCTGCGCGATCATCATGCGCGCGTCGAAAATGCGGGTCTTGAGCATCGCGCGCAGGCCGGCGATCAGCCGCGCATCGTCGAGATCCGGCGCCCACGGGCCGACGGCCTTGCCGCTGTCGTCGAGCACGCGCACGAGGCTGCGGGCGAGATCGGCGGTGTCCGCCGCGGCAACGTCGATCGGCGGGCGGCGAACCGCGCCGGCCGGCGATAGATGCAGATAGGAAAAGTCCGTCTTGCAGCCCGGGCGCCCGGTGGGCTCCGGCACATGCAGACGCAATGGCTCTGACAGGCTCATCGTGTCGTCTCCACGCTCGATTGTGTCTCACGCTGATTGGGAACGCGCGGCCGGTTGCCGGCCTGCGCGCGAGCTGGCGTGCGGATAGGCACGTCAACCTTGGAAATTTATGCCCTGTGGCGGCGGACGTCGATGACCAAGCCGCTCGACCGCGGTGAGCAGATTTGCCATGCTGCCGCGCGGTCGGCCCATGGCTCCGGCTTGCGGGGATCGGGGTCGAACGACGCATGGAGGGAGCGGGCCCGCCGGATCAAGTCCGACGATACAACGCAAAAGACCCCGCGGAATTCCGGATTCCTGCGGGGCCTTCGTGGATGCGATCGAGGCGGACGATCGCGCGGGTCGCGCGCGATTCGGGGTGCGTTACGGCACGCGCTGCGTCACGCGCCGGGGCGGGCGATGTCGAACCGGCTGTCGGGCCGGACATGGGCATAAGCGGACGGGCCGCCAGCACGAAGAATGATGCCCGCGCCAAAGGTGTCGAAGATCCCGTCCTTCAGCAAATCGTTGCGGATATGCACCGCGACGACCTCGCCCAATACCAGCGAAGCCGCCGTCTCGACACCCCGGTGGTCACGCAGCCGAATGACATCGGTCACCTTGCATTCGAAGTTCACGCCGCTTTCGGCAACGCGCGGTACGTCGACCAGGCGCGACGGGATCGCGGTCAGGCCGCCGAGTTCGAACTCGTCGACACCGTACGGTACCGCGGCACAGGTCTGGTTCATCCGGTGGGCAAGATCGCGAGTCGCGAGGTTCCAGACGAACTCCCCCGTCTCCTGTGCGTTGCGCAGGCTGTCCTTCGCGGAGACACTCGAAAAGCCGATGATCGGCGGATGGTAGTTGAATGCGTTGAAGAAACTGTACGGTGCGAGGTTGACCGTACCGTCGTTGCCGCGGGACGAAATCCAGCCGATCGGGCGCGGACCCACGATCGCGTTCAGAGGATCATGCGGAAGGCCGTGGCCTTGCGACGGTTCGTAAAAGTGATAGCTCGATTGGGTCATGGCGGGTGGTCGCGCGCAACACAATGCGCGTGAAGTCAATTGGCGGGACGTGCGTGCCGAGTATTGCATGGCGCTGCTTTCGTCGCAGCGACGCGGCAAGCGAGCGCGCATGAATCGCCTGGATGACACCCGCACCGGGCAATACCCGCGTGCAATAAAAAACCCGCGAGCGCATGGCTTTTCGCGGGCTTTCGTGCCTTCATCGAATCGCGCTGGACGCGATCGTGGTGCCGGGGACCGGACTCGAACCGGCAAGCCAGTTAAGGCGGCGGATTTTCGTCACACTGCTTCTTTCAAAGCCGGCGTCGCGTGCGCGTTGCCGTTCGTGCGCTGGACTATGCCTTCGCCGTCGCGCGCGGGCGTGCCTGCTGCCCGTGCGCCTTAGGCGCCCCCCGTCTAGTCTCTACACCTTCCTCGCGGATACCGCGAGGCTTGGCTCGGCGTTGCCTCGATGCGCGCATCAGGGGTTTCGCCGAATTTGAAGGGTTCTGCACCGACCGTTTCCGACCGGGCACTCAATCGTTTAAGTCCGCTATGTTTACCAATTTCATCACCCCGGCAAGAGGGCGGACGGGATTCTACCATTGCTTGCGCATGCGTTCCCTTATTCTGCGGCGCCACGTCGCGACGCGCCCCGCCGCCCCACGGATTCATCGTTTGTAATCGACGCCGCCACGCCGCCGCCGGCGATTTCCTCCCGCGCCGCACCATCCCCGATACAATCGAGCCGCGTCGTCCGGCGGCCCTATCCGTCAGACGTTTGTATCGCGCTTTTTGCGAAACAAGCGTCGCCTGCGTCATCGCGGAGTCACAAACGTTTTCGATAATTTTCCGGCCGAAAACGTTTACATCGCGTTATTTCATGACCTCGACCATCAAGGACGTCGCTGCCCTCGCGGGCTTCTCGATCGCTACCGTCTCGCGCGCGATCAACGCACCGCATACCGTCAGCCCCGCCACGCTGCAAACGATCCGCACCGCGATCGACACGCTGCAGTTCCGCCCGAGCCCGCTCGGCCGGCAACTGCGCGGCGAGCGCACGCGGCTCGTCGGGGTCGTCGTGCCGACGTTGTCGAACCCCGTGTTCGCCGACTGCCTGCAAGGCATCGACGAGCGCGCGACCGCAGCCGGCTTCAAGCTGATCCTGATGACGACCGAATACGACGCGGCGCGCGAGCGTCACGCGATCGAGACGCTGCGCGAGCAGCGCGTCGAAGGGCTGATCCTCACCGTCGCGGACGCAGACACGCACCCGCTGCTCGACATGCTCGACCGCGACGGCCCGCACTACGTGCTGATGCACAACGACACGCAACGCCGCCCGTCGGTATCGGTCGACAACCGCCGTGCCGCATATGACGGCGTGCGGATGCTGACCGCACGCGGCCACCGCCGCGTGCTGATGCTGGCCGGCTCGCTCGCCGCGTCGGACCGTGCGCGCCAGCGCCATCTCGGTTATGCGCAGGCACTCGAGGAAAGCGGCGTCGCCACGCTGCCGCCGGTCGAAGTCGACTTCACCGCGCCCGAGCTGCCCGACGCGGTGCTCGCACACCTCACCGCGCAAGCGACGCGCCCGACCGCCCTCTTCTGCAGCAACGACCTGCTCGCGATGGTCGTGATGCGCGGCCTGCGCCGCGCGGGCTTCTCGATCCCGGACGACCTGTCGGTGCTCGGCTTCGACGGGATCGCGATCGGCGAACTGCTCGCGCCGCCGCTCGCGAGCGTCGCGACGCCGAACCGCGACATCGGCCGCCACGCATGGCAGCGCCTCGTCGAATGCATCGGCGGCGCAGCGATCGAACGCACGTCGCTGATCCTGCCGCACGTGGTGCGCGACGGCGCGACGGTCGCGCCGCCAGCCACCGACCTGCAATTGCGCAAGGCCTGAACGCGCGCACCGCACCACGACATACGCACACCACCACGCCACCCCAGCGCCTCACCCTCGCCCGGAGACCTACCGTGTCCTTTCGCCTGACCTCGCTGCTGCGCGCGCTTGCCGCGCCGCTCACCTGCGCCGCGCTCGTCGCCGGCGCACCCGCCGCCCACGCCGACGAAACGGCGATCTGCTACAACTGCCCGCCCGAATGGGCCGACTGGGCCGCGCAGATCGCGGCGATCAAGCAGAAGACCGGCATCCGCGTGCCGTTCGACAACAAGAACTCGGGCCAGGCGATCGCGCAGCTGATCGCCGAGCAGAAGAGCCCGGTCGCCGACGTCGTGTACCTCGGCGTGTCGTCGGCGTTCCAGGCGAAGGACAAGGGCGTGATCGCGCCGTACAAGCCCGCGCACTGGAACGATATCCCCGCGAACCTGAAGGATCCGCAAGGCTACTGGTTCGCGATCCACTCGGGCACGCTCGGCTTCTTCGTGAACAAGGACGCGCTCGACGGCAAGCCGGTGCCGCGCTCGTGGGCCGATCTGCTGAAGCCGGAATACAAGGGCATGGTCGGCTATCTCGATCCGTCCAGCGCATTCGTCGGCTACGCGGGCGCGGTGGCCGTCAACCAGGCGCTCGGCGGCAGCCTCGACAATTTCAAGCCGGCGCTCGACTGGTTCCGCAAGCTGAAGGCGAACGCGCCGATCGTGCCGAAGCAGACCGCGTATGCGCGCGTGCTGTCCGGCGAGATTCCGATCCTGCTCGACTACGACTTCGACGCGTATCGCGCGAAGTACAAGGACAACGCGAACGTCGAGTTCGTGATTCCGAAGGAAGGCACGATCGCGGTGCCGTACGTGATGAGTCTCGTGAAAGGCGCACCGCACGACGCGAACGGCAGGAAGGTGCTCGACTTCGTGCTGTCGGACGAAGGCCAGAAGCTGTGGGCCAATGCGTACCTGCGTCCGGTGCGCGCCCAAGCGCTCAGCGCCGACATCGCATCGAAATTCCTGCCGGCAAGCGAGTACGCACGGGCCAAATCGGTCGACTTCGGCAAGATGGCGGCCGGTCAGCAGGCATTCGGCCAGCAATACCTGCAGGTGATGCAGTAAATGCTCGACCTGACTTTCCCGCTGCGCTGGCGCGTCGCGCTCGTCGCGCCGGCACTCGCGGTGTTCGCTGCGTTCTGGCTACTGCCGATGGCGGCGCTCGTGCAGGTGTCCGCCGACGGCGCGTTCTTCTCGCACTACGCGGCGCTGCTCGGCAATGCGCGCTACATGAAGAGCCTCGGCGAGACCGTCGCGCTGTCCGCGGGCGTCACGCTCGCGACGCTCGCGCTGTCGACGATCTCGGGCCTCCTGCTCGCGCGCCGCGAATTCGCGGGCAAGCGCGTGCTGCTCGCGCTGCTCACGTTTCCGCTCGCGTTCCCGGGCGTCGTCGTCGGCTTCATGGTGATCATGCTGGCCGGTCGGCAGGGGCTGATCGGCATGCTGTCCGCAAAGCTCACCGGCGACAAGTGGGTATTCGCGTACTCGGTCGCGGGGCTGTTCATCGGCTACCTGTACTTCTCGATTCCGCGCGTGATCGTCACCGTGATCGCGGCGGCCTCCAAGCTCGACGCGTCGCTCGAGGAAGCCGCGCGTTCGCTCGGCGCATCGCCGTGGCGCATCTTCGTCGACATCGTGCTGCCCGCGCTCGCGCCGGGCCTGATCGCGGCCGGCGCAATCTGCTTCGCGACCGCGATGGGCGCATTCGGCACCGCGTTTACGCTCGCCACCGACCTGAACGTGCTGCCGATGACGATCTATACCGAGTTCACGCTGAACGCGAACATCGCGACGGCGGCCGGCCTGTCGATCGTGCTCGGCATCGTCACCTGGGCCGTGCTTGCGCTCGCGCGCCGCTTCACCGGCCACACCGCCGCCGCCGCGGCCTGAGGATTCCTGCATGCCATCGCTTTCCGGCTCTTCCACGCCGTCGCCGGCCCCCGCTCCCGCTCCCGCGCAGGCGAACGGTGTCGCCCGCCGCACGCCGCACGTCACCGGCGCGCGCGCGATCGCCGCGCTGCAATGGGGCGTCACGCTGCTGCTGTGTGCCTTCCTGATCGTGCCCGTCGTGATGTCGGTGCTCGCGGGTCTCACCGTCAACTATTTCCGCGGCCTGTCGAGCGGCCTCACGCTGCGCTGGCTCGAACAGGTGTGGCAGCAGTATCACGGCTCGATCGCGCTGTCGCTTTACGTCGCGTTCGCCACGCTCGCGATCGTGCTCGTCGTCGGCGTGCCGGCCGGCTATGCGCTCGCGCGCAGCAAGAGCCGTGTCGCGCGCGCGATCGAAGAGGCGCTCGTGCTGCCGGTCGCACTCCCCGGCCTCGCGTCGGCGCTCGCGCTGCTGGTCGTGTACGGCGGCTTCACCGCGTTCCGGATGAGCCCGTGGTTCATCGTGGTCGGCCACGTCGTGTTCACGCTGCCGTTCATGGTGCGCGCGGTCGCGGCCGTCGCGGCCGGCGCCGACCTGCGCACGCTCGAGGAAGGCGCGGCCAGCCTCGGTGCGTCGTTCGTCACGCGTTTCGTCACGATCGTGCTGCCGAACCTGCGCCCCGGCATCGTCGCGGGTGCGCTCGCGGTGCTCACGCTGTCGATCGGCGAATTCAACCTCACGTGGATGCTGCATACGCCCGACACCAAGACACTGCCCGTCGGGCTCGCCGATACCTATGCATCGCTGCGCCTCGAAGTCGGCAGCGCGTACACGATCCTGTTCCTGCTGATGACACTGCCGCTGCTCGTCGCGATGCAGTGGCTCGGCGTCGATCCGTCCGGCACGCGCGCGCTCAAGAAGCGCCCGCGCTGAATTTCTCGCAGACATGAAACTCGATTCCACCCCCATCACCCTGACCCGCTGCGCGAAGACGTTCCGCGGCACGCGCGTGCTCGAACCGCTCGACCTGTCAATCGGCGCGGGCGAGACGCTCGTGCTGCTCGGACCGTCCGGCTGCGGCAAGACCACGACGCTGCGCCTGATCGCGGGCCTCGACACGCCGGATGCCGGCGGCACGATCGCGTTCGGCAATGACGACGTGACCGCGCTGCCGATCGAGCGCCGCCAGGTCGGCATGGTGTTCCAGAACTACGCGCTGTTTCCGAACCTGACGGTGCGCGGCAACGTCGGCTACGGGCTGAAGATCCGCAAGACCGAGCCGCGCGCGCTGCGCGAACGCGTCGACGAGCTGCTCGCGATGATGCGGCTCGACGCGCATGCGGACAAGCCGATCGACCAGCTGTCGGGCGGCCAGCGCCAGCGCGTTGCACTGGCCCGCGCGCTGGCGGTGAGGCCGCGCGTGCTGCTGCTCGACGAGCCGTTGACCGCGCTCGACGCGAAGCTGCGCGACACGCTGCGTCGCGAGATGAATGCGCTGCTGCGCGAACTCGGCGTGACGACCGTCTACGTGACGCACGACCAGGCCGAAGCGATGGAACTCGGCGACCGGATCGTCGTGATGGGCGCGGGCCGCATCGAGCAGATCGGCACGCCGCGCGACATTTACTACCACCCGGCAAACCGCACCGTCGCGCAGTTCATCGGCACGCTGAACCGGCTCGCCGGGCAATGGCGTGACGGCGCGCTGGTGACCACGGGCGGTGCGATCGCGACGCCGCACGCCGCCGACGAGTGGTTCTTCCGCCCCGAGGATGCGCAACTCGCCGACCTCGCGCATGCGCCGCTGCGCGGCGCGGTCAGTGCGTGCGCGTTCCTCGGCGAGCGCACGCGACTCACGATCGAGCATGCGGCCCCCGACGCGCTCGTGATCGACGTGCCGGGCCGCATCGCGCTCGCACGCGGCACGGCGGTCGGCCTCGCGATCGCACCGGAAGGCCTGATCGCGCTCGGCGCGTAATCCGTCCTTCCGGCATCATTCATGCAGCCCCCCACCGCGGCGCACGACGCCGCGACAACAATCAGACGATTCCGAGGAACGACGATGCTGCTTGCTCAAATCAGCGATCTCCACATCAAGCGTCCGGGCCAGCTCGCGTACCGGCGCGTCGACACCGCGGCCGCGCTCGCGCGCTGCATCGCAAGACTGAACGCGCTCGAGCCGCGCCCCGACGCCGTGCTCGTCACCGGCGACCTGACCGACTTCGGCCACGATGAAGAGTACGGCCACCTGCGCGGGCTGCTCGCGACCCTCGAGATTCCGTACTACCTGATGATCGGCAATCACGACGACCGCGCCGGGCTGCGCCGCGCGTTCGCCGATCGCGCCGAGCTGCAGGAGGGCGAATTCGTGCAGTACGCGCTCGACGTCGGCGCGGTGCGCGTTCTGGCGCTCGATTCACAGGTTCCCGGCGCCAGCCATGGCGACCTGTGCGACGCACGGCTCGCGTGGCTCGCCGCACAGCTCGACGCCGCGCGCGACCGGCCCGTGATCGTCGCGCTGCATCACCCGCCGTTCGTGGCGGGAATCGGCCACATGGACAAGCTGCGCCTCGCACCCGCCGCTTCCGCCCAACTCGACGCGCTGCTGCGCGGCCATCCGAACGTCGAGCGCGTGCTGTGCGGCCATGTGCACCGCACGATGTTCACGCGCTTCGGCGGCACGATCGCAGCCGCGGTGCCGTCGCCCGCGCATCAGGTCGCTTTCGACCTGCGGACCGATGCGCCGTCCGCCTTCCGGCTCGAACCGCCGGCGTTCGCGGTCCATCGCTATGCGCCCGATACGGGGATGACGTCGCATCACGTGTATGTCGATGAAGGGGCCGGACCTTATCCGTTTTATGAACCGACGGGCGAGCTGGTCGACTGACGGGTTGAAGCACGCACGATGAAGGGCGGCGGCCGGCCGGTTATGCCGGTTATGCCGGTTATGCCGGTTACGCCGGTTACGCCGGGTGGGCCGGGTGGGCCGATTGGCCCCCGTCCGGCAGGATTCACGTCGCTCCGGTATGATCGGCAGCCTTGAGCGGCTGCCCTGCCCGCCTGCGCACCCGACGCGTGCGCCGCGCGCCGCGCCGCCCCACTTCCGTCCGCGCTGCCATGTCCACCGCCTCCACCGACCGTCCGACCGACGCCGCCTCGCCCCACTATTCGCGCAGCCTGCTGTTGCTGCTCGCGACGATCGCGGGCGTGTCCGTCGCGAACATCTACTACAACCAGCCGCTGCTCGACAGCTTCCGCTCGGCGTTTCCCGACGGCGCTTCGTGGATCGGCGCCGTGCCGACCGCGACGCAGCTCGGCTATGCGGCCGGCATGTTCCTGCTCGCGCCGCTCGGCGACCGCTTCGACCGCCGCGGGCTGATCCTGATGCAGATCGCCGGCCTGTCGGTCGCGCTGATCGTCGCGGCCACCGCGCCGTCGCTGGCCGTGCTCGCCGTCGCGAGCCTCGCGATCGGCGTACTCGCGACCATCGCGCAACAGGCCGTGCCGTTCGCCGCCGAGATCGCACCGCCGGCCGAACGCGGGCACGCGGTCGGCACCGTGATGAGCGGCCTGCTGCTCGGCATCCTGCTCGCGCGGACGGCTGCCGGCTTCGTCGCCGAGTATTTCGGCTGGCGCGCGGTGTTCGCCGCGTCGGTCGCGGCGCTCGTCGCGCTGGCCGCCGTGATCGTGCTGCGACTGCCGCGCAGCTCGCCGACGTCGACGCTGTCGTACGGCAAGCTGCTCGGCTCGATGTGGCATCTGGCGGTCGAGTTGCGCGGGCTGCGCGAGGCATCGCTGACGGGCGCCGCGCTGTTCGCGGCATTCAGCGCGTTCTGGCCCGTGCTCACGCTGCTGCTCGCCGGCGCGCCGTTCCATCTCGGCCCGCAGGCAGCCGGCCTGTTCGGGATCGTCGGTGCGGCAGGCGCGCTCGCGGCACCGTACGCGGGCCGCTTCGCGGACACGCGCGGCCCGCGCGCGATCATCTCGCTCGCGATCGCGCTGCTCGCGCTGTCGTTCGTGATCTTCGCGCTGTCGGGCACGAGCCTCGTCGGGCTCGTGATCGGCGTCGTCGTGCTGGACGTCGGCGTGCAGGCCGCGCAGATCTCGAACCAGTCGCGCATCTATGCGCTGAAGCCCGACGCGCGCAGCCGCGTCAACACCGTGTACATGGTGTGCTATTTCATCGGCGGCGCACTCGGCTCGTCGGCCGGCGTCGCCGCATGGCACGCGTTCGGCTGGATCGGCATGTGCGCAACCGGGCTGGTGTTCACCGCGCTCGGGGGCTGGTTCCACCATCGCGGCGGCCGGCGCGGCTGAGCGCGACCGGCCACGGCGGCGTCACGCGTCGGCGCGGGGCGCTGCCGGTTCGGCGGCCGGCGGCGTGGCGAACGCCGGCGCCGGATCGACGACCGCGGCAGGATCCATCACGGCAGCCGGAACCGGCACGGCCATCGGAACGGCGGAAGGCGCCAGGATCGGCGCCGCATCCGGGATCTCGATCTGCTCGGGCGCCGATGCAGCCTCCGCCGTCGACGCGGCAGCCGCGGCAGCCGAGCTGGCGGCTGCCGCGCGTGCCGCGGGCCGGCGCGCCGGATCGAACACGAACGACAGCCCGACGCTACCCAGGATCGCGACGGTCGCGACCACGGTCGCCATCGTCACCGGCTCGCCAAGCAGCAGCGCACCGAGCGCAACCGCGACGATCGGGTTCACGTACATGCAGCTGCTCGCGATGATCGGGCTCGTGTGGCGGATCAGGTAGCCGTACGCGACATACGCGGCCATCGTGCAGAACACCATCAGGTACAGGAACGCGAACACTGGCCCCGCCATCACGTGCTCGATGCGTTCGCCGATCAGCCAGGCAACGAGCGTCGAGATCATGCCGCCGAGGCCGATCTGCAGCGACGTCGACAGAAACAGGTCGGACGGCAGCTTGAGCCGCGTCGCGAGATGCGCGCCGCCGGCCCAGAACAATGCGCCGGCCAGCACGCAGATCGTGCCGAGCGCCGAATTCTGCGCGGCCGCGCCGCCCGAGTTCAGCACGACGATGCCGACCATCCCGAGCGCGACGGCGCCCCACTCGCCTTTCGTGACCGGCCGCCCGGCGACCGCCGCGATCACGGTCGCGAACAGCGGCACCGTGGCCACCATCACCGCGGCGGAGCCGCTGCTGACCGAGCTGATCCCGAGCGCGATCGTGCCGGACGACAGCGCGACGAGCATCGTGCCGACGATCCCGGCATTGCGGATTTCGAGCAGCGTCGGCCATTCGGGCTTGCGCCGCAGCGCGAAGATGAACAGGCCGATCCCGCCAAGCAGGTTGCGCAGCCCCGACAGCAGCAGCGGCGGGAACGACTGCAGCGCGAAATGCAGGCCGCTGTAGGTCGAACCCCAGACGAAATAGATGAAGACGAGCGCCAGCGCCACGCGGCCGCCGCGGCTTTGCGGCAGGCGGATCCGGAACGAGAAGCGGGCGAGGAAGTCGAGAAGGCGGTCGAGCGGCGTCATTGCGCAGCCTGCCCGCACGTCACGCCGCGTGCTCCGCTGAAAGATACCGGCGATGCCGGCAAACGGCCCTGGCGGGACCGGGAAGGCAGAGCGAACGTGCGGAACGACATGGCAGTGCGAACGGCGGCGAAAGAGAACCGGCAAGCGGCGGCAGAGGGACAAAAAAACGCGCGCAACCGTTTCGGCTGCGCACGCTCGGCATTATGGCATCACGGATTCGAAAGCAACGTCGGACCTGTCTGAAAGCATCGGGAATGACGCATCCGCACGACAGTGCCTCCGGCGACGATGCACGCCGCGCCCGCCGCACGCCGGGCGCACCGCCTCGTTCGTGTGCCGGATTCGACGCAGGCCGTCACGCGTGCGCGAACGGTTCGTTGCGCCTCAAGTTAACAATCGACATTGCCGTTTACCTTTTTATAACCCTGATCCCAGCATGGATTTGTCAGACATATCGGCTGGCGCTCGGGGATGGCGGGTTTCTCGTTTCGACATGGGTGACGGTGGATGAGCAAGCTGACAGGCACAATCAAATTCAAGATCGCGCTCGCATTCGGCGCGTGCTTTCTCGTGATGGTCGCGATCGGGCTGACAGGGGTCCGCGGACTCGCGAAGCTGAGCACGGACATGGACGGGATGTACGCGCTCGGCACCATTCCGGTCGAGGACCTGGCGACGACGCACAGCGCGTCGCTGCAGATGCGCGTGATGCTCGACAGTCTCGCCGCGCAAACGAACCCGAGCGACGCGAAGCGCGACGTCGAGCGCGTGCGCGAATCCGACAAGAAGCTGACCGCCGCGTGGAACGACTACTACCCGGCCAAGGTGACCGCGGACGACGAGCGCAAGATCGCCGACCAGATCGCGAGCCAGCTCGCCGCGTTCCGTTCGCTCGCCGACACCGCGCTCGCCGCGGCGGAGGCCGGCAACGCCGAGGCCGTCGGTGCGACACTCGACAAGCTGCACCCGGTCGGCAACGCACTGAGCGACAGCGTCGATTCGGACATCGCGATCAACGTGGCGCAGGTGAAGGACGCCGCCGCGCAAGGCAGCGATACGTTCCACCTGCTGCAGTGGGTGTCGTTCGGTGTGCTTGCCATCGGCGTGGCGGTGGCGATCGGCGCGTGGTTCTATTTGCAGCGCGCAATCACACAGCCGCTCGAAATCGCGATGACGGCTGCCCGGCGCATCGCGGACGGACGGCTTGAAAACCGGCTCGAGACCCGCTCGACGGACGAATTCGGCCGCCTGCTGAGCGCGCTGCGCCAGATGGACACGCAGCTCGCCGGCATCGTGCGCGGCATCAAGACGTCGAGCGAGTCGATCCTGGTCGCGTCGAAACAGATCGCGGCGGGCAACATGGATTTGTCGTCGCGTACCGAGGAACAGGCCGCGTCGCTCGAGCAGACCGCGGCGAGCATGGACGAACTGACCGCGACGGTCAAACAGAACGCGGAGAACGCGCTCCAGGCGACGACGCTCGCGACGAACGCATCGCAGATCGCGGACAGGGGCGGCGAAGCGGTCGGGCAGATGCTCGCGACGATGACGGAGATCAGCACGAGCTCGACGAAGATCGCCGACATCACCGGCCTGATCGAGAGCATCGCGTTCCAGACGAACATCCTCGCGCTGAACGCGGCCGTCGAGGCGGCCCGCGCCGGCGAACAGGGACGCGGCTTCGCCGTCGTCGCCGGCGAGGTGCGCAGCCTCGCACAGCGCGCGTCGAGCGCCGCGAAGGAGATCAAGGACCTGATCCAGCGCTCGGCGACGACCGTCCGGGAGGGTTCGACGCAGGCCGAGGCAGTCGGCCGCACGATGAGCGAGATTCAGCAGGCGATCCGCCGCGTCTCGGACATCAACGCGGAGATTGCCGCCGCATCCGACGAGCAAAGCCGCGGCATCGAACAGGTCAACGTGGCCGTCGGCCAGATGGACGAAGTCACGCAGCAGAACGCGGCGCTCGTCGAGGAAGCGTCCGCGGCGGCGCAGTCGCTCGAACAGCAGGCCGCGGAGCAGAAGCGCGCGATCTCCGTATTCAGGCTGTCCGGCGAAACGGGCGAAACCGGCGAGGCCGGCGCGATCCCGGCGGCGGCCTCCGCCGCCGCGCACCGGCCGCAGCGCCCCGCCCCGCGCCGCGCTGCGGCCCGGCCGGCGCTGGCGACGGCAGGCGCGGCCGGGCCGGCCGACTGGGAGACGTTCTGACGCGCGGGCGCAGCGCCGCCTACGACCCGCCGAACCAGTTGTACCCCTGGTCAACCCAGTAGCCGCCCGGAAACGTATCGGTCACGAAGATCTCCATGATGTGCTTCGGGTTCTTGTAACCGAGCTTGGTCGGCATCCTGAGCTTCATCGGGAAGCCGAATTCCGGCGGCAACCGCTGGCCGTCGTAGTCGAACGCGAGCAGCGTCTGCGGATGCAGCGCGGTCGGCATGTCGATGCTCTCGTAGTAATCGTCCGCGCACTTGAAGCCGACGTACTTCGCCTGCGTATCGGCGCCGGCGCGTGCGAGAAACGCGCCGAACGGCGTGCCGCCCCAGCGGCCGATCGCGCTCCACCCCTCCACGCAGATGTGCCGCGTGATCTGTTCCGCGTGCGGCAGCGCATACAGCTCGTCGAGCGTCCACACGCGCTTGCCCGTCACGCGGCCGGACAGCACGAGTCGATACGTCGACGCATCGACGTGCGGCACGTCGTCGATCCCGTAGTACGCGTTGAACGGGAACGGTCGCGTGATGTCGGCTTCGGTGTAGGTCGGCGCGAGCCGCTCGCCATTGAACAGCCACGCCTGCACGCGGTCGTTCATGCGCGACACCTTCTCGAGGAACGTGTTGACCGATGCATCGTCCTGCAGCGTGCAGCCGGTCAGCATCGTCAGGCCGCCGAGCGTCAGCACGCGCCGGTTGAACAGCCGCCGCGACGGCATCTCGAGCTCGCGGCGCACGTCGAGTTCGAGCGACTTCCGGTCGAGCGTCCAGCGCGAACCGTCGCGCTTGTATTCGGATTCAGACATGATGATTTCCTTCGCCCGACGTTGACGGGTCAGCGCCCGCGCAACATCGCGAGCAGCGAGCGCGGCACCAGCAGCGCCATCGCGACGTGAACGACAACGAATGCGACGAGCAGCGACATCGCCCAGAAGTGCACGACACGCGCGTTGTCATAGCCGCCGAACAATTCGCGCAGCAGCGGGAATTGCACGGATTTCCAGATCGTGAGCCCCGACAGCACCAGTACGACGAGATCGACGATCGCGGTCAGGTAGGCGGCACGCTGCACCGCGTTGTAGACGCTCAGGTCGGCGTGCGACAGCCGCCCGCCGAGCGCGGCACGGATGTCGCGCCAGATCGACGCCGGCGTGACGGGCAGCATCTTGCGCGCGAGGCGCCCCGTCGCGATCGACATCGCGAGGTAGAACAGCCCGTTGCCGACCAGCAGCCACATCGCCGCGAAATGCCATTGCAGCGCGCCGCCGAGCCAGCCGCCCAGCGTGATGCCATGCGGAAACACGAACGGCGGATAGATCGGCGACGCATCGTAGATGCGCCAGCCGGACAGCACCATCAGGATCGCCGCGAGCGCGTTGAGCCAGTGGCTCGCGCGCACCCACAGCGGATGGATCGGGCGCGCGGGCGGCGTGGCGGCCGCGCGGCCGGTGGCAGGAACGGTTTGCATGATGAAGTCTCCCGGAATGGGTCGACGAAGCGCGATGCGGGCGGCCGCCGTGCGACGCACGCGCCGGCCGCGCCGCGCCTGCCTCCGTCAGTTCGACGGCGCCATCTTGTCGCCCGACGGCTTGCCCATCTCGTCGTGCGACATCGCGTCCTTCTTCATCGCGTCTTTCTTCATCGCATGCTTCTTCATGCCGTCCTTCTTCATCGCGTCATGGCCCATTGCATCCTTGGCCATCGCGTCGTGGCCCATCGCGTCCTTCGACATCGACGAGCCGGGCTGCGACATCGCATCGTTCTGGGCATACGCGCCCGTGGCGATCGTGGCGAAAGCGGCGACGCAAGCGGCAATCAGTACTTTTTTCATGACATCTCTCCACAACATGGGTTTAAGGAGCCGAATAGACGGACGACGTCGCGGGAAATGACAGCCGCTGCGAAAATTTTTTTGAAGTTGCGCGAAAGCGCGTCATGTTGCACCGCTTCACCACTGCCGGCCGAGCCGCAGGGCCATGCGGCGGCGACGCGCGCTGCCATTTCGACGGGCCATCGCACCCGCCCGCCATGCTGCGGCCGCGCCAGGGCAGCCGATCCTCTCCCGGTTGAAACCGCCGCCAAGCCAGTGTATCGTGTGCGCTGCTAACGCGGGGGTCCTGCAATGCGCTCGGTCAAACAACCGGCATTGCGGGTGAGAAATACCCTTTGAACCTGATCTGGATAATGCCAGCGCAGGGAAGCGTACGGATTTCACCGCCATCCTTCTGACGAAATCCGCCGCCTCACCAAGCCTCGTCTCCTGCTTAGCTCGAGCCCCACATACTTCAAGGGCTCCGGGCAAGCGCCGAAGCGCCTGTCCGGCGCTCGCACAGGAGATTGCATGAACGCCAATCCGAAGTTTCTGTCCGCCGACGCTCACGTCGATGCCGCGGCCGTCGCCCCGCTGCCGAATTCCCGCAAGGTTTATGTAACCGGCTCGCAGCCCGACATCCGCGTGCCGATGCGTGAAATCACGCAGGCCGATACGCCGACCGGCTTCGGCGGCGAAAAGAATCCGCCGATCTACGTGTACGACACGTCGGGCCCCTACACCGATCCTGACGCGAAGATCGACATCCGCGCGGGCCTCGCCGCGCTGCGCCAGGGCTGGATCGAGGCACGCGGCGACACCGAAGTGCTCGGCGGCCTGTCGAGCCGGTACGGCCTCGAGCGCGCGGCCGACCCGGCCACCGCCGACCTGCGGTTCCCGGGCCTGCACCGCAACCCGCGCCGCGCACAGGCCGGCAAGAACGTCACGCAGATGCACTATGCGCGCCAGGGCATCATCACGCCGGAAATGGAATTCATCGCGATCCGCGAGAACCAGCGCCGCGCCGAGTACCTCGAGAGCCTGAAGGCAAGCGGCCCGAACGGCGCGAAGCTCGCCGCGATGATGGGCCGCCAGCACCCGGGCCAGGCGTTCGGCGCGGCGGCCTTCGGCGCGAACGCGCCGGCCGAGATCACGCCGGAATTCGTGCGCTCGGAAGTAGCGTGCGGCCGCGCGATCATCCCCGCGAACATCAACCACCCGGAATCCGAGCCGATGATCATCGGCCGCAACTTCCTCGTGAAGATCAACGCGAACATCGGCAACTCGGCCGTCACGTCGTCGATCGGCGAGGAAGTCGACAAGATGACGTGGGCGATCCGCTGGGGCGGCGACACGGTGATGGACCTGTCGACCGGCAAGCACATCCACGAAACGCGCGAGTGGATCATCCGCAACAGCCCGGTGCCGATCGGCACGGTGCCGATCTACCAGGCGCTGGAAAAGGTCAACGGCAAGGCCGAGGACCTCACCTGGGAAATCTTCCGCGACACGCTGATCGAACAGGCCGAGCAAGGCGTCGACTACTTCACGATCCACGCGGGCGTGCGCCTGCAGTACGTGCCGCTCACCGCGAACCGGATGACCGGCATCGTGTCGCGCGGCGGCTCGATCATGGCGAAGTGGTGCCTTGCGCATCACAAGGAAAGCTTCCTGTACGAACACTTCGAAGAGATCTGCGAGATCATGAAGGCGTACGACGTGAGCTTCTCGCTCGGTGACGGCCTGCGCCCCGGCTCGATCTACGACGCGAACGACGAAGCGCAGCTCGGCGAGCTGAAGACGCTCGGCGAACTCACGCAGATCGCGTGGAAGCACGACGTGCAGGTGATGATCGAAGGCCCCGGCCACGTGCCGATGCAGTTGATCAAGGAGAACATGGATCTCCAGCTCGACTGGTGCAAGGAAGCGCCGTTCTACACGCTCGGGCCGCTGACCACCGACATCGCGCCGGGCTACGACCACATCACGTCCGGCATCGGCGCCGCGATGATCGGCTGGTTCGGCACCGCGATGCTGTGCTACGTGACGCCGAAGGAGCACCTTGGCCTGCCGAACAAGGACGACGTGAAGGAAGGCATCATCACGTACAAGCTCGCCGCGCACGCGGCCGACCTGGCCAAGGGCCACCCGGGCGCGCAGGTGCGCGACAACGCGCTGTCGAAGGCGCGCTTCGAGTTCCGCTGGGAAGACCAGTTCAACATCGGTCTCGATCCGGACAAGGCGCGCGAATTCCACGACGAAACGCTGCCGAAGGATTCCGCGAAGGTCGCCCACTTCTGCTCGATGTGCGGCCCGCACTTCTGCTCGATGAAGATCACGCAGGACGTGCGCGAATTCGCGGCGCAGCAGGGCGTGTCGGAATCCGAAGCGCTGAAGAAGGGGATGGAAGTGAAGGCGGTCGAGTTCGTCAAGACCGGCGCCGAAATCTATCACCGCCAGTAAGCGCATGCGCGATCCGGCGCTCCCCGCCGGATCGCCTCGCCATGCACGAAGCCCGCTTTCGAGCGGGCTTTTTTGCGCATGTTGCGTGCCTGCCGGCGCGTGGGAAAACCACCGGAAACAATTCATTACGAAACCGCGCGAGCCTTAACAAGTCCTTACAGCAGCGTCGGGGGACGGCGCGTAGATTGGGTTCATGCGCGGCCGCCGGTCGGTCGCGTGTCCTCCGTTCACAACCGCAAGGACAACGATCATGAATTCGATACGGCGTATTGGGGTATGCGCGCTGCTCGTCGCGACCGTGGCCAGCCTGTCGGCCTGTGACTCGATGACGAGACGCCAGCGCGACACGGCAATCGGTGCGGGTGTCGGCGGCGTCGCCGGCGCGGCGATCGGCGGCAGCGCGCTGTCAACACTGGGTGGCGCAGCGGCCGGCGGCATCATCGGTAACCAGGTCGGCAAGTAAGCGGCGCAGCGCGCCGCGACGGCCAGCCAGACGGCGTTTTCGCGGTGCGGAAGCGCCGTTTTCGCATGCGGCGCCGCAACGTAACGGGCCGCCAGCCGGGCCGCCCGCGCGGAAATGATCCGTTACCGTTTTGCACACCGTGTCATCGGCGCGCGGCCTAAGCTTAAGCATCTGCCGATTGCCGGCTCCGCCGGAGAGACATCATGAACAGGACCCTCGTCACCGCGGCGCTCGCCTGCGTGACGCTCGCCGGCTGCTACTACCCGTACGGCTATTATCCCGGCGGCTATTACACGGCCGCACCGGTACAGCCGGCCCCCGTCTACGTCGATCCGGGCCCCGCCTATTACTATCCGGCGCCTGCCTATGCACCTGCCTGGGGCGGCTATTGGGGACCGGCGCTCTCGCTCGATTTCGGCTTCGGCGGACGCGGCGGCTGGCGCCATCACTGACCGGGCACGACCGCCGGCAGGCGGCCGCCCCGCGCCGGCCGCCAGCGACACGCCCATTTCTTACCGTTTCTTGCCGTTTCATCGAAACGTGAAACGACGGCGTGGTAGCGGGGTGTAAGATCCTCCGCATCCCATCCCTGCCCTTCACGATCGATGTCCCCCAAGAACGCCCTTCTGCTGACCGTGCTCGCTGCCCTGTGGGGTGCGTCGTTCCTGTTTATCCGGATCGGCGTCGTCGATCTCGGCGTCGCGCCGCTGATGGCATTACGGGTGGGCATCGGCGCGCTGTTTCTCGCGGGCTTCGCGCTCACGCGCTTCAAACCTGCCGATCTCGGCGCCCGGCTGCGCCGTCATGCGTGGCCGCTGTTCGTCGTCGGCGCGCTGAACTCGGGCATTCCGTTCTGCCTGTTCGCATTCGCCGAACTGACGCTGTCGGCCGGCGTGACATCGGTAATCAACGCGACGACGCCGCTCTGGGGCGCGCTCGTGGCCTACCTGTGGCTGAAGGACAAGCTGTCGCGGCCGCGCGCGCTCGGCCTCGTCATCGGTTTCGCCGGCGTGCTCACGCTCGTGTGGAACCAGATCGCGAATGCGCACGGCGAAACGGGCGCCGCGGCGACCGCGCTCGCCGCCGCAGCCGCCCTCGGCGCGACACTGCTGTACGGCATCGCGGCCAATTACACGAAGCGCAAGTTGACCGGCGTCGATCCGCTCGTCAACGCGACCGGCAGCATGATCGGCTCGACCCTCCTGCTGCTGCCGTTCGCGATCGCCACCTGGCCGGCCGCGCCGGTCAGCGCGCACGCGTGGGGCTCGGTGCTCGCTCTCGGTGTCGCCTGCACCGGCATCGCGTATTTCATCTATTTCTACCTGATCGCGCACATCGGCCCCGCCCGCGCGATCACCGTGACGTTCGTGATCCCCGTGTTCGGCCTGCTGTGGGGCGCGCTGTTCCTCGGCGAACACGTGACGGTCGTGATGATCGAAGGCTGCGCGATCGTGCTCGTCGGCACCGCGCTCGCGACCGGCGTGATCAAGCAGATTCCCGGGATCCGGCCGCGCAGCGGCGAAGCGACCTGACGCTTCGTTCGGGCGCACGCGCCGCCCCGCCATCGGCCGGGCCGTGATGCCTGACGGCCGGGCGGGCGCCAACTGTCCGCCGCCGCGCCGCGGATGGCGCTGCCGCGCGGCCGGCATTCCTCTGACGGCGACTTTCGCCCGCCACCGTGCCGGCCGCCGGGATTTCCCGCTTCGCCGCGCACGCCATGGCATGCCGCCGGATTGTCATGTGCGGCGGCGGCCCCCTCCGCCTCGCGGCGCGCTGGCGCGCGGCACGGGCCGCGGCTGCATTCCCGCGTGCGTGTGGAGTTTCCCTGATACGCGAGCGGCCCCGTTCCCGTTACACTTCGAACACTTACCCGCAGAAGGCGGTCTCGATGACCCACGTCCTTTCGCGTCCGCCGGCGCATGCGACTGCTTCAGCGTGGCGACGCGCTGCCGCTCCGCCACTCGACCCCGGGCACCGTTGACATGAAGCCCGCCCGCGACCTCTCGCTCGACTCCCTGCTCGAACGCCTCACGCCGACGCCCGGCGGCTGGATCGCCACCTATCGCACCACGACATTGCGCAGCGTGTTCCAGCCCGTGCTGTCGATCACGCACAAGCGGGTCGTCGGTTACGAGGCGCTGCTGCGCGTCGTCGATTCGAACGGCGCGCTGATCTCCCCCGCTGCACTGTTCGACAAGACGCGTGCCGACGCCGATGCGCTGCTGCTCGACCGGCTCGCGCGCTGCCTGCACACGGCCAACTTCGTCGCGCAGGGCATCGGCGACGGCTGGCTGTTCCTGAACGTCACGCCGCGCGTGCTCGACTCGGGCCTCGTGCAGCGCGAATTCGTCGAGGCGCTGTGCCGGCATTTCTCGCTGCCACCGAACCGCATCGTGCTGGAAGTCGTCGAACAGCCCGCGCGCGACGAAGCCGCGCTCGCCCGCACGATCGACATGATCCAGCATCGCGACTTCCTGATCGCGATCGACGATTTCGGCACGGGATTCTCGAATTTCGACCGCGTGTGGCGCGCGCGACCCGACATCGTCAAGCTCGATCGCTCGCTCGTCGAACGTTCGACCAGTTCGGCCGAAGATCGCCGCATCATGCATCACCTCGTGTCGATGCTGCATCAGGCCGGTGCGATGGTGCTCGCCGAGGGGGTCGAGAGCGACGACTCGCTGCAGGCGCTGATGGAAGCCGACATCGATTTCGTGCAGGGTTTCCAGTTCGGCCAGCCCGACGCATCGATCGCACACGCGAGCGCAGCAGCGCCCGCGATGCTCGACGCCGCGTGGCAGCGCTTCATTGCCCGCCGGCACGCACCGGTCATCGCCGAGCAGCCGGGCTTCGACGCGATCGAGCGGCTCGTGCTGACCGGCGCGGCCGCGTTTTCCGCGAGCGGCAACCTGCAGGACGCCGCGCAGCGCGTGTTCGCGGTGCCGGCCGCGCGCCGCGTGTTCGTCACCGACGAAACCGGCGAGCAGTTCCTGCCGTCGATCGGCGCGCGCGCCGACGACGGCCAGGCGGGTGTCGCCCGCCTCGCACCGCTGTTCCCGGAAACCCACAGCAACTGGTCGCGGCGCCCGTATTTCCAGCGCGCGATCGCCGCGCCCGGGCGCGTCGCGCTGATGGGCCCGCACTTCTCGCTGACGGAAGGTCGCGACTGCTATACGGCCGCCGTCGCGATCCGCGCGCAGAGCCGGCTCGTCGTGTTCTGCGTCGACTTCGTGCTCGACAGCGCGGGGACCGTGATGCGCTGACCGGCGCGACGGTGGGCAATCGACGCTCGCGCCAGTTGTTCGCCCCCATCCATTCGTCAGTCGATCACCTTCCCTCTCCCCGACTTCACCACGCTGCGGCGCGACTTGTGCTCGAGCCGCCGCTCCTTCGACGCGCGCGTCGGCCGCGTGGCGACCCGTGCGCGCGGCGTGAACGCGACGCCGCTGATCAACGCATCGAGTCGCGCCAGCGCAGCCTCGCGATTCTTCTCCTGGGTGCGATATTCCTGCGACTTGATCACGACGATGCCGTCGCGCGTGATGCGCTGGTCGGACAGCGCGAGGAGCCGCTCCTTGATGGCGGGCGGCAACGACGACGCGCGGATATCGAAGCGCAGGTGGATCGCGCTCGACACCTTGTTCACGTTCTGCCCGCCCGCGCCCTGCGCGCGCACGGCCGTCCATTCGACTTCGGCTGGATCGAGCGTATAGCGGATCATCATCGCGATGCCTCCATGCGGCGCCGCGCGAGCGCCTCGTCGACGCGCGCCGCGAGCCCCGAATCGCGCTGCGTGCGCGTTGCAACCGCCTGCGCCAGCACGCGCCGCGGCCCGATCACCTGTACGCGCGTGCGGGCACGCGTGACAGCCGTATAGACGAGTTCGCGCGTGAGCACGCGGCCGAACGACGCCGGCAGCACGAGCGCGGCTTCGTCGAATTCCGAACCCTGCGATTTGTGGACCGTCAGCGCGAACGCGGTTTCGTGCGGCGGCAGCGCGGCCGGCGACACCGCGCGCGCGGTGCCGTCCGCTCGCCTGAACCAGACGCGCAGCACGCCGTGCGCGTCGGGCAGCGCAATACCGATATCGCCGTTGAACAGCCCGAGCGCATAGTCGTTGCGCGTCACCATGATCGGCCGCCCCGTGAACCAGTGCGCGCCGACCGCGAGCGGCACGCGCGCCGCGTGGCGCACGTGCGCGGCCACGAGCGCGTTGACGTGCTCCGCGCCGCGCAAGCCGCTGCGGGTCGCGCACAGAATCCGGAACCGGTTGAGCGCGTCGAACAGCGGCAGCGGATCGGGAACGGGCGCGGCCAGCGTGTCGCGCAACGCGTCGAGATACGCACCGAAGCGCCGCGCGAGCCGCTCGACCGTCGACGACGCGAGCGACTCGCCCGCATCGTCGTGGAACGACGCGGCGGCCGAATCGTCGGCGGGCAGCGCGTCGAGCGCGGCCTGCACGTCGCCGCTGCGGATCGCGAGCGACAGCCGCCCGATCGGCGAATCGAGACCGAAGCGGTAATTGCGTTCGAGCCAGACCACGCAGTCGGCAAGCGGTGCGGGTGCGGGTGCCGGTGCCGGTGCCGGTGCCGGTGCGAGCGTGGCAGACACGGCGGCGGGTTCGCCCGGCAGGATCGACGCAAGCGCCACGTCGCCCGCGTCGAACGGCGGCAGCTCGACGGCGTCGAGCCACGCGAGTTCGCCGGCCTCGATCCAAGCCGGTGCGTCGCCTGCCTCGTCGGCCTCACCGGCTTCGGTCAGCATCGGATCGGCGGCGGGCAGCTGCGCGACGCCGATCGTCGAAACTTCGCTATCCTGCGGGTCGTCGTCGAAGAGCGAAGCCTGTCGCTCATCGACTTTCCGTCGCGGTGCCGGTTTGCGCGTCGTGGCAGCAGCAGGCGCCGAGGCCCGAGCTGCGGCGGAAACCGGATGCGCAGCGGGAACGGCTGCGGCCGCGACTTCGTCCTGCACCGGCAACGCCGCGACGAATGCCGCCTCGTCGATGCCGAGCGCCTGCGCGATGCGTGTGCGCGCGGCAGCGGTAAACGCCGGCCGCGCGCTCAACTCCGCGAACACGGCGCCCGCCTCGACCGCGGCCAGTTGGTCCTTGTCACCGAGCAGCACGAGCCGCGCACCCGGCGCGAGCGCATCGAGCAGATGCGCGGCGAGCGCGACGTCGATCATCGACGCCTCGTCGACGACGATCAGGTCGTATGGCAGCGGATTGTCGCGATGATGCCGGAACCCGGCCGCCCCGCCGCCGCCCAGCAGCCGATGCAGCGTGTACGACGTGTCCGGCAGACGCGCCGCGAGCTCGGGCGGCAGGTCGCCGGCCCGCGCATGCAGCGCTTCCTGCATCCGCTGCGCGGCCTTGCCGGTCGGCGCGGCCAGCGCGACGCGCAGCCGCGGATGCGCGTCGAGCAGACAGGCCAGCACGCCGACGACGGTCGTCGTCTTGCCCGTGCCCGGGCCGCCGCTGACGATCGTCACGCGGCCCGTCAGCGCGACGATCGCCGCGACGCGCTGCCAGTCGACTTCGCCGGTTGCCGGCCCGAAGTAACGCGCAAGGCTGTCGCGCAACCGGTCGGGCGCCAGACCTTCGTCTGGCGCGGCCACACCGGCCTGGGCGACGAGCGCATCGGCAAGCCGCCGCTCGTAGTCGAAATAGCGCGACAGGTACAGGTGGTCATGGCGGTCGACGATCAGCGGCCGCTCGTCGCCGCGTGCGAGCGTGCCGAACGCGACCACGCCGCTCGCGGCAAGCGCCGCGCGGATTTCGTCGAGCGGCGCTTCATAGCGCTGCGCGAGCGCGCCGAGTGCAACGCACACGTGGCCGCCTGCGGTCGCACGACTCGTCGCGAACGCGGCGCGCGCCGCCCAGCGGGCGGCCGCAGCCGGCGCGCCGGCGCGGCGAGAGAGATCGCCGATACGGCGCGCGAAGCCTTCCGCGAGCGCAATGCCGAAATCGGCGGGTTCGGGCAGCCGCGCGACGAGGCCGCCGGTAAATTCGAGCGTGTCGTCCTGCGCATTCATGTTCATGCGCGGCCCCCTTCCATCATCCGGTCGAGTGCGTCGACGAGCGCGCGCTCGGGCCGCCGCGCATGCACACCGGCCGGCTCGCCGCCGCTGCGCCAGTCGGGCCGCACACCACGCACGAACAGGTACAGGTAGCCCGCGATATGCGTGTCGTAGTCGTAGTCGGGCAGCCGCCCGCGCAGGTAGCGATGCAGTGCGACCGTATAGAGCAGCGCCTGCAGGTGATACGCGTGATCGGCCATCGCGACATCGAGCGCGCGCGGGCCGTAGGCGTCCGGCGTCGTGCCGAGATGGTTCGACTTCCAGTCGACGATCCAGAAGCGGCCGTCGTGTTCGACGATCATGTCGATGAAACCCTTGATGAAACCGGCGAGCATGCCCGCCTCCAGTGCTACGTCCGGGTAGCCGTGCGCGACCAGCAGGCGGCGCAGCGCCGTCAGGTCGAGCGACGGCGCCGGGAACAGGAAACCCATTTCGTCGAGCCGCTTCGCCGGATCGAGATCGGCGAGCCGCATGCCGGGCACGAGCTCGGTGCGCACGACATCGTCGACCAGTTGCACCATCATCGCCGGCAGGCGTGTCGCGAGTTCGGGGTCGGCTTCGACCGGCCGGTCGTGCAGCGCGCCGAGCGCGGCCCTGGGCCACGACTCGGGCTCCGTGAACCGGCTGAGCTCGAACAGGCGGTGCAGGCACTCGCCGGCCGCCGCGCCGCGCGGGAACATGAGGATGTCGTCGTCCGGCGGATCGGGGGCGACCGTATCGACCCACGGCCACTCGCCGTCCGGCGCCACCGCGGCAAGCGCATCGTGATCGGGCCGCAGTTCGTCATCAGGCACCGCCGCGACGCCCGCTTCCTCGCGCGCCATCGACGCGGTCAGCGAACTGAAGCTCGCCATCCGCCACGCATCGCGCAGCATGCGCGTCGTATGGCGCGCCGCGAGCGTCTGCGACGCGTCGTGCCCGGCCGCGAGACGCTCGGGTCGCGCCGGCGCCGGCAGCGGCGCAACGCTCACGGGGCCACCCGCGAGCGCCTGCCACGCCGTATCGAGCGCGGCTTCGTCGGGCGGCTCGTCGAGCCATGCGTCAAACGACCGGCCTGCGCCGGCAACGAGCCAGTTGAGCACGCTGCGCCGCGCTTCGCGCGTCGAGCGCGACGACAGGTACGGCCCGGCGACGACGTAGCAACGATAGACCGCCCGCGTGAGCGCCACGTAGACGAGCCGCGCGCGCTCCGCGGCTTGCTCGCGCAACGCTTGCCGCGCCGCATGTGCGGCCGCCTCATCGTCGCATCCGTAATGCAGCACCGCGTCGCCCGCATCGTCGTGATATTCGCGCGCATCCGGCAGCGCCGACGCGGGCGGCTCGCGCAACCCGCCGTCGTTCAGGAACGGACAGAACACGATCGCGTATTCGAGGCCTTTCGACTTGTGCACGGTGACGATTTGCACGAGGTTGCGATCGGATTCGAGACGCAGTTGCGCTTCCTCGCCGCCGCCGCCGAGCCGTTGCGCGGCGAGCCAGCGCAGCGTCGGCGCGATGCCCGGTTGCGCGGACGCGCGCGCCTGCGTCAGTTCGGCCAGATGGTTGATGTCGGTCACGCGACGCTCGCCGTCCGCGCCGGCCATCAGGCGTTCGGCAATCCGCAGCTCGCGCGTGAACGTGCGCCACATCACCGCAAAGCCGCGTTCGCGCCACAACAGCCGATACCGCGAGAAGCGCTCGACCCAGCTCATCGCGTCGGCACTATCCGCCGCCGATGCTTCACGTTGCGCGTCGCCGTCGCCCTGCTCCATCCGCCACAGCGCACCGGCGTCGAGGCCGAACCAGTCGGATGCGAGCGCCGCACGCAAGCGCCGCAGGTCGCCCGGGGCATCGATCGCCGCCAGCACGCGCTCGAGCTGCTCGGCGTCGCCGGTCGAGAACACCGAGGCCTGCGCCAGTTCGACGCTGCCGATGCCCCACGTGGCCAGCACGCGCTTCACGAGACTGCCTTGCCGGTGCGTCTGCACGAGCACTGCGATATCGCCCGGCGACAGCGGCGTATCGCCGAGCCGCACGCGCCCTTCGCGCGCGCCGCGCATCAGCCGCGCGATCTCGGCGGCACAGGCCTGCGCGGCCTGCGCCTGCGCCTCACGCTTGAGCAACGTGCCTTCGCCGCCCGGCAAAGCCCAGACCCGAAAGTCGCCGGCCGGGCCCGGATCGGTCGCGTCGACGAACGGCGCGCGCACGCGCGTGCCCGCGCGCACCGCGTAATAATCGAGCCCGTCGAGCACGAACGCGCGCGGATTCGACATGAAGAAGCGGTTGCACGCATCGACGATCGCGGGCGTCGAACGCTGGTTGACCGCGAGTGTGTAGCACGCGCTCGCCCGTGCACGCGCGGCAAGATACGTATGCAGATCGGCCGCGCGGAAGCTGTAGATCGCCTGCTTCGGATCGCCGACGAGAAACAGCGGGCCGCCCGGCGCGAAGATCCGGTCGAAGATCGCGAACTGCAGCGGGTCGGTATCCTGAAACTCGTCGATCAGCGCGGCCGGATAGCGCGCGCGCAGCGTCTGCGCGAGCCACGGATGCGCATGCAGCGCGTGGTACAGGTTCGCGAGCAGATCGTCGAACGAGACGACGCGTCGCGTGCGCTTGCGCTCGGCCAGCTCGCCCGGCGCCATGTCGAGCCATTCGGCGATCAGCGCGAGCCAGCGCGCGCGCTGCGCGGCCTCGGCCGCCGCCACGGCCGCTTCGAGCGCATCGGCCACGTCGAAGAACGCGTGTTCAGGCGTCGCGCCGCCTTTTTTCGTCGCCTTCACCAACGCAGTGCGCGTGAGCTTCAGCGCGGCCTTCGGCAGCGCGGCCGTCGCGTCGCCCTGCGCGAAATGCGCGGCCCATGCGGCAAGCGCATCGGCAACCGCTTCGGGTTTGTGCGAGCGCTGGTTGAGCGCAGGCTGCGCGGCGCGCAGCAACGCATCGATCGCTTCGTGCTCGGCCGCCCACATCCGCTCGGCCTCGGCGAAACATTCGGCAGCCACTGCCTCGGCCGATTCGTCCGGCTCGCTCACGCCGTCCCAGCGCAGCGCGGCCAGCGGTTTCTTCAGCCGGCGCGCAAGCTGAACATCGAGCGCGGCCGGGCCCGCGCCCGATTCGACGAGCCAGGTCGCAAAGCCCGGCCAGCGCGCGGCCGCCGGTTCGACGCGCGTGCGCCAGAAATCCGCTGCGAGTTCGAAGCGCAGCGCCGCGTCGTCGGCCTCCATGTCGAACGCGAACGGCATCGCCGCCGCAAATGGCGCTTCCTGCAGCGCGCGCTGGCAGAACGCGTGAATCGTATGGATCGCGGCCTGGTCGAACGCGCGCAGCGCGCGCCGGATCCGCTTCGCAGCCGTCTCGGGATCGAGCGCGCCGCTTTCGCCGAGCGTGGTTTCGAGCAGGCGCGCGATGAACGGATCGCCGCCGTCGTCACCCGTGTCGAGCGCATGCGCAAGCTGCGCGAGCCGGCCGCGAATCCGCTCGTGCAGCTCGGCAGTCGCCGCTTTCGTGAAGGTCACGACAAGGATTTCGTCCGCACCGAGATCCTTTTCCAGCAACAGGCGCACGTAGAGTGCGCAGATGTTCCAGGTCTTGCCGGTGCCGGCCGATGCCTCGATCTGGTTGACGCCGTCGAGCGGGCACGCGAACACGTCGAGTTCGAGCGCCTGTTGCGGCTGCGACCCGGCACTCATGCGACCTCCTTCAGATGCTCGACGAGCGGATCGAACACGAGCCGCGCGAGTGTGCCGAACGGCTCGTCGAGCGATGCGTGCGCACCGCGCCACGCGATCGCGATGGCCGGATCGTCGGCCTCGCTCACGACCCGTTCGTTGATCCAGACGCTCGCGGCCTTCGCCTCGCCGTCGGACACCCTCGCCCACGCGCTGCGCGGGAAAAACCGCAACGGCATGCGCCGCCCCGCGCGAAACAGCGCGGCCAGCGGCGCGAGCCGCTCGAGCGGCGCCGCGACGGGCGTCAGCTCGAATGCGCCGCCGCTACCGAACCACAGCGTGCGGCGCGGGCCGCCAGGATCCACCGCGCAGTAGACGAGATGCGCGAGCCACGCTGACAGGTAGTCGCGCGCACTCGGCCGCGCGTAGCGGTAGATGATCTGCCCGGCCGGCGTCAGCCGGTTCAACGTGCCGTGCAGTTCGAGCGGCGCGCTCACCGCGTCGCCCGACAGCAGCGCGTCGTCGGCGCCGAACAGCGCCTGTTCCGTGTCGGGCCAGACGGGCATGACGGCGAGCGAGAACGGCCGCCGCTCCATCCCGTCGGCCAGCGCGCGGCGCACGTTCGACGCGAGCTGCGTCATCGAACCAAGCGCCTGATCGCGCCACACGGCGCCCGTCGCGCCGCCCGGCAGTTCGGGGCTCGCGTCCGCAATGCGCAGCGCGTGATCGTGCACGCGGCCCTCGTCCGACTCGATCAGCAGCGGCAGCACGCGCTCGGCGAGCGCATCGCTGCCGGTGAAGTCGAGCGCGAATGGCTCGGTGTCGAGCAGTTCGGCCTGTGCGTCGGCAAGCACGATGCCGAGCCGCGCGCGCAGCAGCGCACGCGCGGGATGCCGCCAGAAGCGTTCGAATTCGCTGAATGCGACCGGCTCGACCGGCTCGGCCGGCAGCGGCTGCGCGAAGAACGGCAGCTCGCGCGGCCCGTGGCCCGACGCCTCGGCGGCCAGCAGCGTCGCGAGCGCCGCACGCTCGGCATCGTAGGAAGCGAGTTCGCTGCCGGGTTGGAAATACGCGGCCGCGAACGGTTGCAGCGGATGCTCGACGACGAATGCGCGCCGCGCGGCCTCGACCGCGTCCGGCGGCGCGTCGGGCCCGGCCGTGACGAGCGCGAGATGGTCGAGCAGCTCGTCGACGAGTGCCGCGGGCGGCAGCGGCGCGTTGTCGCGAATGCTGCGGCCCGTGTAGGCAATCATCAACCGGTCGCGCGCGGCGAGCAGCAGGTCGAGAAACAGGTTGCGCTCGTCGTCGCGGCGCTGGCGGTCACCGAGCTTCGGCAACACGGCCATCAGGTCGAATTCGTCCGCGCGCGCAAGACTCGGCAGCACGCCGTCGTCCATCCCGAGCAGGCAGACGACGCGATACGGCAGGCCGCGCAGGCTCGTCAGCGACGAGAACGTGACGCCGCCCCACGGCACGCCGCCGCGCGCCGGATCGTCGAGCGCGGCGGCCAGCCCGGCCCGGACGACGGCTGCCGGCAGCGCGACGTCGGGCGCGCCCTCCGTCATCGCGGCCAGCATCGCGTCGAGCGCGTCGCGCACGCCCGCCAGCGCGTCCGCATACGCGGCGCCCGAATCGAAGAAACGCGCGAGCGTATCGGCGAACAGCTCGCTCCAGCCTTGCGGCGTATGCGATTCGGCCAGCCGCCGCGCGAAGCCGTCGAGATCGTCGGTGAACCGCGCGAGCCGGCCGAGCAGTTCGGCCTCGCTGCCGGTGGCCGCCTCGATCGGCAGCCACGCGCCGACCGGCGCCGCGCCCTCCGGCATCGCATAACCGAGAAAGAGCCGCGCGAGCGCATCGGAAAACGTATGGCGCGGCGCCGGCACGGCCGCGTCGTCGCTCGCGCGCGGCGACAGCCCGCGCCGCGCGCCGGCGGCTGCGAGCCAGGTCTGCACCGTCTCCAGCGCCGTCGCATCGATGCCGTAGCGCGCCGCCACCGCGTCGACGCGCAGCCATTCGACCAGTTCGGGCGCACCGACCTGCCGCTCCGGCAACGCGAGCCAGTCGAGCAGCACGCGCGCGACCGGGTTCGCCTGCGACGGCGGCAGGCCCGTGATCCGGTAAGGCACACGGGCACCGCCGGTGCCAGCCGTGCCGAACACGGCGTCGATCAGCGGCCCGGCCGCCGCGAGATCGGCCACCGCGACGAGCACGTCGGACGGCTGCAGGCTCGCATCGGCGTCGAACCACGCGAGCAGCCGGTCGTGCAGCACCTCGAGCTGGCGCGCGAGGCTGTGGCACACGTGCACCTCGATCCCGCGCTCGGCCGGCGTGTCGCCGGTTTCGGCCTCCGGCTGCAATTCGAGGATCGCGTTCTGCACGCGCGCGAGCCACGTCGGCTCGGGATTCTCGACGAACCGCGACGCGTCGCCCGCCGCGGCGCTTTCAGTCAGCTCGTGCAGCATGTGCAGTTGCGCCTGGGTCTGCCTGCCCCATTCGGCGAGCAGCGGATGGCCGACTTCCTGGTAGTCGAGCCGCCCGGCCGCATCGAGCGCCTCGGCATGCGCGGCGGTCACGATGTCGAACCAGAACTCGCGACACGGGTTCAGCGCATAGACGCGCACGTCGATCCAGCGCGACAGCTCGCGCAGCAACGCGACATGCAGCGGCGGCATCGTCGGCAGCGCGAACACGGCGACCGATTCCGGCCAGTCCGCACGCGCAAGGGTTCCAGGATCGAGATGGCGCGCCTCGACGAGGAAGCGGTGCGCCGGCGGCGTGCCGCTGTCGCTCAGCTCGGCGAGCAGCGCGCGCCACAGCGCGGCCTGCCAGCGCTCGTCGTCGCGCGCGGCGTCGCTGATCCCGCGCGGCGCGGCGTCGCCCGCGAGCACGGACTCGCCGGCCTGCCATGCGGCCAGCCATTCGGGACGATAGGTCAGGTAATGATCGAGCACGGCCGCGACGCGGTGTGCAAGCTCGTAGCGCATCGCATCGTCGGACGCGGACAGATACGCGGCCAGCCGCGGCGACGCGAGCCACGGCGACCCGTCGGACGCCTGCGCGAACAGCCGGTAGCAGCGCCACACGAGGCGGTCGGGCGCGAACGGCGAACGCTTGGGGACTTCCATCACGCGGCCGATCTGCGCCCACAGCCATTGCGCGAGATACGTGAACTCGACGTTCGCGCACACGCCGTTACGCGCGGCGATGTCGAGCTCGAGACGGCGGCGCAGCGCCGCGCTCGGCACGATGACCTGCTGCGGCGCCCACGGCCCGTTGCGGGCCGGGAACGCGGCCAGATCCTCGAGCAGCGCGTCGGCCAGCGTTTCGTGACGATTCGAATAGAACAGATGGAGCATGAGGCGGGGCGTCGGATTCTCGCGCCGGCCGGACCGGGCGAACAGGTTCCCGAAGGATAGCAAATGGTCCGCCGCCGCGAGCATCGGCCGGACGGCCAGGTTTTGCGGACCGCGAAATACGATAGACTCGTCGCCAGTCAAGATGCCGCTCCCGGGCGTCTTCGTCTGCCATTCAGCCCATCGATGCGCTATTCGGTCGAAATCAGAAAGTTTTTTTACAGCCAGTACTTTTTCGGCGGCCTGCGGATCGCGGTCGGCGTCTCGCTGCCGGCCGTGCTGTGCCTGATCGTGTTTCACAACCGGGAGCTCGGCTTCACGATCTCGACGGGCGCGCTCGGCGCATGCGTCGTCGACATGCCGGGCCCGCTCAAGTACAAGCACAACGAAATGCTCGCCTGCAGCGTGATCGGTTTTCTGGCCGCGCTCGCAACCGGCCTCGCGACACCGAACATCTTCGTGCTGTGGCTCACCATCGTGCCGCTCACCTTCGTGCTGTCGCTTATCGTCGTCTACGGCAACCGCTGGCCGCAGATCAGCTTCGCGACGCTGTTCATGATGGTGATGACGCTCGAGGAGAAGTTCACGCCGCTGCAGGCGTTCGTCAACGCCGGCTGGATTCTCGCGGGCGGCCTCTGGTACACGTACTGGGCCACGCTCGTGTCGCAATGGCAGGCGCGCCGGATCGAGCAGCAGGCGCTCGCCGAGAGCCTGTTCGCGTGCGCCGACTACCTGCTCGCGCGCGCCCAGTTCTACGATCTCGATGCCGATCTCGACGAGTGCTACCGCAATCTCGTCGCGAAGCAGATCACCGCGGTCGAGACGCAGGAAACCGCGCGCGACATCGTGCTGCGCAACCTGCCGAAGCTGCGTCGCGGCAAGCTCGATCCCGGCCGCACGACGATGTACAACCTGTTCATCAACAGCGTCGACCTGCACGAGCTGTTCGTCGGCGCGCACACCGACTACCCGCTGGTGCGCAATACGTTCGGCGGGTCCGATCTGATCATCTTCTACCGCGACCTGATCCGCAAGGCGGCCGCCGATCTCGAGGAGATCGGCCTCGCGGTGCTCGAGAACCGCGCACCGCATTCGCGGATCAGCGTGAAGGCCGAACTGCGCGCGATCGAGTACGAGATCGAGCTGATGCGCAAGAAGAACTTCCCGGCCACCAACGCGGAAGCGTATGCGGCCGTGCTCGCCACGTTCCGGCGGATCTGGAGCGCGACGCGCCTGATCGACCGGATGCGCCGCAACCTGTCGGGCCACGCCGATCCGCAGCAAACCGAATTGAAGATCGACAAGGCGCTCACGCGCTTCCTGCAGCGTCGCCGCATGTCGCCGCTGCTGATCTTCTCGAACCTGAACATGCGCTCGCCGAGCTTCCGCCACGCGCTGCGCGTGACGATCGCGGTGGCGGTCGGGTTCTGGCTCGGCCGGCTGCTGCCGCTCACGAATGCGTACTGGATCGTGATGACGACCATCATCATCCTGAAGCCCGGCTACTCGCTCACCAAGCAGCGCAACGCGCAGCGGATCATCGGCACGCTGATCGGCTGCGCGGCGAGCATCGCGCTGATCTACACGGTGAAGGAGCCGCACCTGCTGATCGCGATCATGTTCGGGTCGATGGTGATGAGCTACAGCCTGCTGCTGTTCAACTACGCGGCGAGCGTCGTGTTCACGTCATCGTACGTGCTGCTGATGTTCCACCTGCTCGCGCCGGGCAGCATGCGGATCATCGGCGAGCGCGCGATCGACACGGTGGTCGGCTGCATGATCGCGATCGCCGCGAGCCGGCTGTTCCCGTACTGGGAATACCGGCTGATGGGCAAGCAGGTCGCCGACATGCTCACCGCCACCCGCAAGTATTTCGAGGCTGTGTGGCGCGCCGGGCGCGGCATGTCGCCGCCGCCGGTGCCGGCCGCCGACGGCGCGGCCGTCGTGCCGGTCGTCGCCGCCGCCATCGAGACGCCGGCCACGACGCTCGACGACGACTACCGCTACCGCCTCGCGCGCAAGGACGTGCACATCGCGTTCGCGAATCTCGGGCAGGCGTTCCAGCGGATGATGATCGAGCCGAAGGCGCACCAGCGCTTCGTGCCCGAACTGAACGACCTGCTGGTGCAGACGCACGTGCTCGGCGCGCAGATCACGGCCGCCGCGCCGCTGATCCGCACGGCCTGCGCGGCCGACGGCAGCATCCTCCACGACGACGCGCTGCATCGCGGCCTGGCCGCGGTGCTCGACAATCTCGAGAAGGCCGAGGCCGGCGAGCCGCCGCCCGCCGATCAGCTCGACGCGTCGAAGCAGATCACGCGCGACCTCGATGCGATGGTCGTGTCCGCGGAGAAATCCGATGCGGTGGGCGCCGAGCTCACGCACGACCTGAAGGTGCTCGCGCACCAGTGCAAGCAGATGCTCGCGTCGTCGCTGCTGATCCGCAAGGATGCGAGCGTGATCCGCCTGCCCGCCTGAGCGCGCCTTTACCCCGCCGGTGGCCGGCCCGCGCATGCCGCGGATCGGCCCCGGCGCTCCCCGATTCAGCGATCCCCGAAGCATGACCCGCCCGTTCCACGCGGCCTGCGCCCTCGAAGCGCGACCGCCCAGCCCCCTATTGTGTCCGCCGCGCCAGTCAGGGAATACCCGATTCCGGTCACCCGGCCCGGCTTGTTATCATTCGTCCACATTCAAGTTGTATATACAACTTAAGCCAATCGGACCGGCCCCGCTCGCCCGGTCCGTCGCATAACGATATCGGAGACACGATGAAAAACTTGCAGCGCCACCTGAGCGCGCGGCACATCCGCTTTCTCGCGCTGGGTTCGGCGATCGGCACGGGCCTGTTCTACGGATCGGCGTCCGCGATCCAGCTCGCGGGCCCGGCCGTGATCCTGGCGTACATCCTGGGCGGCGCGGCCGTCTACATGGTGATGCGCGCGCTCGGCGAGATGGCCGTGCGCGAACCCGTCGCCGGCTCCTTCGGCCACTACGCGACCGAGAACCTCGGCCCGTTCGCCGGATTCGTCACCGGCTGGACCTACACGCTCGAAATGGTGATCGTCGCGATCGCCGACATCACCGCGTTCGGCATCTACATGGGTTTCTGGTTTCCGGATGTCCCCCAATGGATCTGGGTGCTGGGCGTTGTCGCGATCATCTGCGGGCTAAACCTGTGCCACGTGAAGGTGTTCGGCGAACTCGAGTTCTGGCTGTCGATCATCAAGGTCGGCGCGATCGTCGCGATGATCGGCGGCGGCGTCGCGATCCTGTTGACCGGCATGCACTTCGGCCACTCGGCCGACGTGCCGACGTTCGCGAACCTGTGGAACCATGGCGGCTTCCTGCCGAACGGCGTCGGCGGGCTGATCGCGTCGCTGTCGGTCGTGATCTTCGCGTACGGCGGGATCGAGGTGATCGGCATGAGCGCCGGCGAGGCAAAGGATCCGGAGCGCGTGATTCCGCGCGCGATCAACGCGGTGCCCGCACGCATCCTGCTGTTCTACGTACTAACGATGGTCGTGCTGATGTCGATCAGCCCGTGGACGGGTGTCGGCGGCGACGGCAGCCCGTTCGTGCAGATCTTCTCGGCACTCGGCGTGAAGTCGGCCGCGACGATCCTCAACCTGGTGGTGATCAGCGCGGCGATCTCCGCGATCAACAGCGACATCTTCGGCGCGGGCCGGATGATGTTCGGAATGGCGCGCCAGGGCCAGGCGCCGCGCGTGCTGATGACGACGTCGCGGCACGGCGTGCCGTGGGTCACGGTGCTCGTGATGGCGGTCGCGCTGCTCGTCGGCGTGCTGCTCAACTACCTGATGCCGAAGGGCGTATTCCTGATGGTCGCGGCGATCGCGACGTTCGCCACCGTGTGGGTGTGGCTGATGATCCTGCTGTCGCAGGTCGCGATGCGCCGCCGGCTGTCGAGCGCCGACGTCGCGGCGCTGAAGTTCAAGGTGCCGCTGTGGCCGGTCGCACCGGCACTGACGATCGCGTTCATGGGCTTCGTGATCGTGATGCTCGGCTGGTTCGAGGACACGCGCGTCGCGCTGTATGTCGGCGCGGCCTGGCTCGCGCTGCTCGCGGTCGTGTTCTACGCACGGATCCGCCCGAAGTTCGCACCCGCGTCACGTTGACGCACGACTGACCTGCGTACGCGGCGCGCCGGTCCCGGCGCCCGCTTCTCTCCCGGCTCCGCGCGAGATCTGCCGCGCCAACGGCCGGGCACTCATCCCCTTCACATGCACCCTGCGTGCGCGGCCCACTGGCCGCGCATCGGCGCGTCAGTGCGAAGCCGCGCTCGCGGCCTCGGCCGGATGGGCCTCGTCGTACGCGTGCTTCTGCGAAATCGCGTTGTACAGGATCGTACCGATCACGAGCAGCACGGCCACGACGATCAGGATGCTCACGTTGCGGACAGGGTTCTTCTTGCGCTGATCGTTCATGGTCGGTACGTCTCCGGTCAAATTCGTCGAAGCGGGCATTCTACGCGCTTGCGCCACCGCCGCGACGTCCCGTTTCCGATCCCCGCCCCTCCCTTCCCCACCGCCAGCCGCAAGCTTTCATTTGATAATCATTCCCATTTCGATCTAGAATCCGGAGTCTTTCATTTTGTAATGTTCCGGATCGCTCGGGCGGCAGGCGTGCCCCGGAACGCTCCCTTCGTCCACCTGCCCCACCGGAGTCTTCATGTCGAATCCGCGCACCCGCCTGCTGCCGCTCGCCGGCGCCCTCGCCCTTGCCGCGGCCGCATTCGCGCCGCTGGCCCATGCGGCCGAGGAAGTGAGCCTGTACACCACCCGTGAGCCGAAGCTGATCCAGCCGCTCATCGACGCGTTCACGAAACAGAGCGGCGTCAAGGTCAACACGGTGTTCGTGAAGGACGGCCTGCTCGAGCGCGTGAAGGCCGAAGGCGCGCAGTCGCCGGCCGACGTGCTGATGACGGTCGACGTCGGCAACCTGCTCGATCTCGTCGACGGCGGGCTCACGCAGCCGGTGCGCTCCAAGGCGCTCGACGACGCGATTCCCGCGAACCTGCGCGGCCCGAACGGCGACTGGTACGCGCTGTCGCTGCGCGACCGCGTGCTGTACGTCGAGAAGGACCTGAAGGTCGACGCGTTCCGCTACGAGGATCTCGCCGATCCGAAATGGAAGGGCAAGGTCTGCATCCGCTCGGGCCAGCATCCGTACAACACGGCGCTCGTTGCCGCGATGATCGCGCACGATGGCGAAGCGGCGACCGAGAAGTGGCTGCGCGGCGTGAAGGCGAACCTCGCGCGCAAGGCGACGGGCGGCGACCGCGACGTCGCGCGCGACATCCTCGGCGGCATCTGCGACGTCGGCCTCGCGAACGCGTACTACGTCGGTCACATGAAAAATGCCGAGCCGGGCACCGACGCGCGCAAGTGGGGCGACGCGATCAAGGTCGTGCGGCCGACGTTCGCGAACGCGACGAGCGGCGGCACGCACGTGAACATCAGCGGCGCGACGGTCGCGAAGCACGCGCCGCACAAGGCCAACGCGGTGAAGCTGCTCGAATACCTCGTGTCGCCGGAAGCGCAGGCGCTGTATGCGCAGGCGAACTACGAATACCCGGTGCGCGCGAACGTGAAGCTCGACCCTGTGATCGCGAGCTTCGGCACGCTGAAGGTCGATCCGCTGCCGCTGGCGGACATCGCGAAGCATCGCAAGCTGGCGAGCCAGCTCGTCGACAAGGTCGGCTTTGACAACTGACGCATCGTCCGCCGGCGCGCGCGGCCAGCCATGCCGGCCGCGCCCGAGGCCGCGCGCGGGCAGCCTGTGGCTGATCGCGGCGCTGGCGATCGCGGCGGCGGTCGCGGCGCCGCTCGCGGTGCTCGTGGCCGCCGCGTTCGACGCCGATCTCGCGCACTGGCAACATCTCGCCGAATTCGTGCTGCCGCAGGCGCTCGTCAATACGTTGCTGCTGCTTGCGGGCGTCGGCGCGATCGTGTCGATCGTCGGCACGGGCTGCGCGTGGCTCGTCACCGCGTACGACTTTCCCGGCCGCCGGATACTGACGTGGGCGCTGCTGCTGCCGCTCGCGGTGCCCACCTACATTGTCGCGTTCGCGTATCTCGACCTGCTGCACCCGATCGGCCCGGTACAGGGCGCGGTCCGCTGGCTGCTCGGCTTCGACAGCCCGCGCCAGTTCCGCCTGCCCGACCTGCGCTCGCTGCCGGGCGCGATCTTCGTGCTCGGCTTCGTGCTGTATCCCTATGTGTACCTGAGCACGCGCGCGATGTTCGTCACGCAGTCCGCGAGCCTGCTCGAAGCCGCGCGCACGCTCGGCGCGGGACGCATCGCCACCTTCTGGCGCGTCGTCGTGCCGCTCGCGCGGCCCGCGATCGCGGTCGGCGTGAGCCTTGCGTTGCTCGAAACGCTGAACGATATCGGCGCGTCGGAATTTCTCGGCGTTCAGACGCTGACCGTGTCCGTCTACACGACATGGATCACGCGCTCCGACCTCGCCGGCGCCGCGCAGATCGCGCTCGCGATGCTCGCGATCGTCGTCGGCATGATCGTGCTCGAACGCTACGGACGCCGCCGCCAGCGCTATGCGCATGGCCGACGCATGCGGCCGATCGCCCCGCGCCGCCTGACGGGCACGGCCGCATTCGGCGCCGCCACGCTCGGCTGGCTGCCCGTGCTGCTCGGCTTCGGCGCGCCCGCCGCGTACCTCGCGGTCGAGACGGGCAAGCGGCTGCATCTGGTCGGCGGTGTATCCGGACAACTGATGACCGGGCTCGCGAACACGTTGACGATCGCCACCGCCGCCACCGCCGCGACGCTCGCATGCGGGCTCGTCGTCGCCTGGGCCGCGCGCGCGCAACGCGACAGCGCCCGTGCAGGCCCGGCCCGCGTGTGCGCGAGAATCGCGAGCCTCGGCTATGCGGTGCCGGGCACCGTGCTCGCGATCGGCCTGCTGATCCCGTTCGCCGCGGCCGACCGGCTGTTCGGCGCGGCACTCGGCCGCGACGGGCTGCTGCTGATGGGTTCGGCGGCCGCGCTCGTGATCGCCTATACCGTGCGCTTTCTCGCGATCCCGGCCGGCAGCATCGAAGCCGGCCTCGCACGCATCCCGCCGTCGCTCGAACACGCGGCGCGCTCGCTCGGGGAGACGGCCGGCGGCACGCTGCGCCGCGTGCACCTGCCGCTGCTGCGGCCCGCGCTCACGACGAGCGCGCTGCTGGTGTTCGTCGACGCGATGAAGGAATTGCCGGCGACATTGCTGCTGCGCCCACTGAACTTCGACACGCTCGCGACCTGGCTGTATGCGGAAGCCGCGCGCGGCACCTACGAGGAAGGCGCGGTCGCCGCGCTCGCGATCGTGCTGGCCGGGCTCGTGCCCGTGATCCTGCTCGCCCGCACCCGCCACAAGATCGGAGCCTGACACCGTGAACCTGCTCGAACTCGATGACCTCTGCCTCGCCTACGATACGCCGCACGGCCGCCGCACCGTGGTCGACGGGCTGAGCCTCGCGCTGCCGCGCGGCGACATCGGCTGCCTGCTCGGTGCGTCGGGCTGCGGCAAGACCACCGTGCTGCGCGCGATTGCCGGCTTCGAACCGGTGCGCATGGGACGCATCGTGCTGGACGGCGCACCCGTCGCGGCGCCGTCGCTCGACGTGCCGCCCGAACGGCGCCGCATCGGCATGATGTTCCAGGATTACGCGCTGTTCCCGCACCTGAGCGCAGCGGACAACGTCGCATTCGGCCTGCGGCGGATGCCGAAGACCGAACGGCGCATGCGTGTCGCGGAGATGCTCGAACTCGTCGGCCTCGCCGATTCCGGCAACGCCTATCCGCATGAACTGTCGGGCGGCCAGCAACAGCGTGTTGCACTCGCGCGTGCGCTCGCGCCGTCGCCGGAGCTGCTGCTGCTCGACGAGCCGTTCTCGAATCTCGACGTCGATACGCGCGAACGGCTCGCGTTCGAGCTGCGCGACATCCTGAAACGCACGGGCCACACCGCGATCCTCGTCACGCACAACCAGGCCGAAGCATTTGCCATTGCCGACCGGATCGGCGTGATGAACGACGGCCGGCTCGCGCAATGGGATACGCCGTACGCGCTGCATCACCATCCGGCCAGCCCGTTCGTCGCGGATTTCGTGCGCCGCGACGCGCTGGCCGACGAACGCGCACGCGCACTGGCGCGCGGCCGCTGAAACCGCGGGCACGATGCGCGCCCGCGTCGTTTCACTGCCGCGTTTCACTGCCGCGTTTCGTTGCCGCGTTTCGTTGCCGCGTTATGCGGGCTCGGCAAGATCGCGCACGGGCAGCGCGGTCGAATACTTGATCTGCTCCATCGCGAACGACGAGCTGACGTCAAACAGCGGCACCGCGCGAATCAGCTGCTTGTAGAGGCGATCGTAATCGTCGATGCCGGCCACCACGACGCGCAGCAGGTAATCGGTTTCGCCGCTCATCCGGTATACCTCGACCACTTCCGGCATGTCGCGTACGGCCTGCGTGAAACGCTGCGCCCATTCCTCGGTGTGCTGGTTCGTGCGGATCGCGACGAACACGGTCGTGCCGACCCCGAGCTTGCGCGGATCGCACAGTGCAACCTGCGCGCGAATCGCGCCGGTTTCCTTGAGCCGCTGCACGCGCTTCCAGCACGGCGTCTGCGACAGGTTCACGCGCTGTGCCAGTTCCGCGATCGGCAGCGTGGCATCCGACTGCAACAGCTCGAGCAGCTTGCGATCGATGGCGTCCATTTCTCCAGTCCCTCGTAGATAGAAATTTATTCTATTCATCTTGCACAACGGGGAACAATATGAAAACCACCTCACCGCGTCGACCGGGATAAATACCGATCCGGTACGCGCGCGCCGCGAGCGAATCCGCCGGCACACGGCATGCGCCAAATGAAACAGGCGATCCCGTCCGTCAAGGTGGAATCGCCTGGCGTTCCTGCACGTCGCGGCCAGCCCGGCGCCCACGCGCCACTGGCCAGCGCGCCGCTCAATACGCGACCGTCGCGATCTCGCGCACGAAGCTGTCTTGCTCGAGCGCGTCGACGAACGCGATCGCGTAGTCTTCCGCCGAGATCTTGCTGTTGCCTTGCGCGTCCGCGATCAGCTTGCCGACGCCCGTGCGGAACGCACCCGTGCGTTCACCGGGGGCGATCAGCGCGGCCGGCGCGAAGAACGTCCAGTCGAGATCGCCGACCGTCTTCAGGTAATCGAGTGCGTCGCGGTGCGCGAGTGCGACCGCCTTGTACGCTTCCGGGAAACCTTCGCTGTCGACGAGCTGCTTGCCGGGTGCGACTTCGAGCGAACCGGCACCGCCCACCACGACGAGCCGCTTCAGCCCCGCCTGGCGCGTACCGGCGACCAGCGCCTTCGCAGCCGCGACGACCTTCGCCGCATCGTCCTGCTTCGGACCGTACGCGCTCGCGACGACGTCATGGCCCGGCAGTGCCGCCGCGATGCTGGCTGCGTCGAACAGGTCGGCCGCCTTCACGGTGATGCCATCGCCTGCCGTGCCGGGATTGCGCGACAGCGCGGTCACGCGATGGCCCCGTCGTGCGGCTTCCGCGGCGATGCGCGAGCCAATCGTGCCGGTGGCGCCGAACAGCGCGATATTCAAGGTACGTTGCGTCATATCGATTCTCCAGTAAGAAAAATATGTAATTACGTTAATTACATATAGGATCGAAAAAAATGGGGCAAATCCCCCCGTTGCGCCGGTCGTCGCGCCTCTCGCGCCGTCCGGCTTCCTGCCCTGCCTGCCGCCGGTTACGCGCCGGCGCCCGTCGCATGTTACGTGCGCTGCTCCAGATCCAGCACGTCGGCCGTGACGTCCGCCAGCGTACGCGTGGCGAGCGAGGCTTCCATCGCACGCTGCGCGTCACCAATATAGCCGATCAGCGCGCCCTGGATATGCCGTCCGACGAGACACGCGGGGTTCGGCGCCTCGCGGTGCAGCGCGAACAGTTGCGCTTCGTCGACCGCGCGATACACGTCGAGCAGCGTGATCGCGCCGGGCTCGCGCGCCAGCAGCGCACCGCCGCCCGCGCCGAGCTGCGACGTGGTCAGCCCCGCGGCTGCCAGCATCGACAGCAACCGGCGGATCAGCGCCGGATTCGTGTTCACGCTGCCCGCGATGATATCGGACGACAGCGGCACACCTTCCTGCATCGACAGCAAAGCAAGCACGTGGACGGCAAACGCAAACCGGCTGCTGGTATTCATTCCTGACTCACCTGACGACGACGGCCCGTCCCGCGGCCGGCGACATGTGTAACTACTATAATTACATTTCGCGGATCATGCAAGCCCGCGTCACTCGCCGCTCGCGGGCTTGGCGCCCGACGCATTCTGCTGGCTCCACTGCTGGAGCTTCTTGCCGGCTTCCGCGATCTTCGCGCCGGCCTCGGAAGCCGCATGCGCGACGACCGCGGACGCGGCAGCGTCGATCTGCGCCTGCGCGGCGGATGCGAGGCCGCTTGCGGACAGCGGCGGCACGGCCGACGCCGCGGACGCGATGCCGGCCTTCGCGGCGTTGATCTGCTGGTTGACGGTGCTCGCCACCTGGTCGAGCGCCTTGGCCGCATTGTTCGCGGCATCGGCGGCCGCGCTCGCGGCCGTATCGGGTTGCGTGACCGGCGCACCGGACTTCTCGCAGCCCGCGAGCAACAGCAGCGCACCGGCAGCCACGGCCGTCAGTACGGATCCGGGCACGCGACGCGCGCGCGATGTCTTCATGTTCATCAGCAATCTCCGGCCGCGCGTCGCGCGGCCTCGTGGTTGGACCGACGTCGATGATACCGCCTGTGGAACAGGGCCAATCGCGCTCCGTTATTTAAAATGGCTTTCAATTTCGGACTTGTCTGATTCAATCGCACGCGCGAGGACACTAAAGTGGACACGCTTCAATCCGCTTTGGACGTGCCCCCTTTTTCTCATGGATTTCCTCGTCGACTGGTTCATCGCCCTGGCCGCCGTGCTCGCCGCCACCCTGTTCCTGTGCCTGCGCCCGCCGTCGGCGCGCCGCCTGACCGAATGCGGGCGCCCGCGCCGCGTTGCGTCCGCGCGCCTGCTCACGCAGGCCGTGATCGGTTTCTGGACGGCCGCGCTGATCGTCGCGGAAGGCATCCTCGGCCCCACCGCCGACGGCCAGTCGCTTGCGGGCTTCGCGGCGCTCGCGTTTGCCGCGCTCGGGCTGACAACCGTCGCCGCATACTGGTCGGCGTGTGCACTGCGGCTGCGCCGTCCGCCCCTGCTGTTCCAGCGCCACTGACGCGCCGCAACGGTGCGCAGCGGCGCCCCGTCGCGCACCACGCCGCACCAATCGCCACATCACGCGCACCAGTTCCGCACGCACCGCACCACACGCGTGCATCCACCGTCACGCCGGGCTCGGGCCAGCCACGCCCCCTTCCCGTGCACGGATTCACCGGAATGCCGCACCACGCGGCGTTGCGGCACCAACTCCACGCAGCCGTTCACCAAGTTGGCTCGATACTTGCGTTCCTTGCCCGTTTTTTGCGCAAGGAAGCCACGGTATGGTTGGTCTGAAATCCGGCGTCGACACACTGTTCCTGTTGATCGGCGCCGTCATGGTGCTCGCGATGCACGCGGGTTTTGCATTTCTCGAACTCGGCACGGTCCGCAAGAAGAACCAGGTCAACGCGCTCGTGAAGATCCTGGTCGACTTCTCGGTGTCGACGCTCGCATATTTCTTCATCGGCTACACGATCGCGTACGGCGTCGAGTTCTTCGACGACATCGGCACGCTGTCGCAACACAGCGGCTACGCGCTCGTGCGCTTCTTCTTCCTGCTGACCTTCGCGGCGGCGATCCCCGCAATCGTGTCCGGCGGTATCGCCGAGCGTGCGAAGTTCAATCCGCAGCTCGTCGCGACGCTGATCATCGTCGGCTTCATCTATCCGTTCTTCGAAGGGATCGCATGGAACGAACGCTTCGGCGTGCAGGCCTGGCTCACGCACGCGTTCGGTGCGCCGTTCCACGATTTCGCGGGCTCGGTCGTCGTGCATGCGTTCGGCGGCTGGGTCGCGCTGCCGGCCGTGCTGCTGCTCGGCGCGCGCCACGGCCGCTATGCGAAGGACGGCCGGATCGCCGCGCACCCGCCGTCGAACATCCCGTTCCTCGCGCTCGGCGCGTGGGTGCTTGCGGTCGGCTGGTTCGGCTTCAACGTGATGAGCGCGCAGACGCTCGACAAGATCAGCGGCCTCGTCGCGGTGAACTCGCTGATGGCGATGGTCGGCGGCACGCTCGCCGCGTGGATGGCCGGCCGCAACGACCCCGGCTTCACGTACAACGGGCCGCTCGCGGGCCTCGTGGCGGTGTGCGCGGGCTCCGACGTGATGCACCCGATCGGCGCGCTCGTCACGGGCGCGGCGGCCGGCGCGCTGTTCGTCGCGATGTTCACCTGCGTGCAGAACAAGTGGCGCATCGACGACGTGCTCGGCGTGTGGCCGCTGCACGGGATGTGCGGCGCGCTCGGCGGCCTCGCGGCCGGCGTGTTCGGCCTGCCCGCACTCGGCGGTCTCGGCGGCGTGTCGTTCATGTCGCAGCTCGTCGGCACGCTCGGCGGCATCGCGATCGCCACCGCGGGCGGCACGCTCGTCTACGGCGCACTGAAAGCGACCGTCGGGCTGCGGCTCGACCGCGAAGCCGAGTTCGACGGCGCGGACCTGTCGATCCACCGCATTTCGGCCACGCCCGAGCGCGATTGAGCGCCTGACGAACGCCCGACGCATCATTACGTTTTCAATTCAAAAAACTTTCATCGAGCGTCCGTACACTTCCGTCCAGTTTTCAATTCGCCTTCGCCGAGCTTGCCGACCGCCTGCTTCGCGAAGGCCATTCTTCCAACAACTGAAACTGGACTCCACATGCCCGCGTTGCCCAATGCTGCCCGTCGCCAGGCCCTGAAGATCCTCGCCGGCGCGCCGATGCTTCCCCTTTCCGGCCTCGCGCTGCCGGCCCTGCTGACGGGTTGCGGCGGCGACGATCCTGCGTCGACGCCGGCCCCGGTCGCCGCCGCGTACACGTCGGCGACGTTCTCGGCAATGGCCGCCCCCACGCTCGACAACGCGGCCGCGATGGCCACGACGACGGTCGGCTCGACGCTGTCGGTGTCGTTCTCGGACGGTTCGTCGCGCAACTTCAAGCTCGCGTACCGGCCGTTCTTCGTGACGGGCGACCTGGTGCCGGACGGCAAGGGCGGCACGACGCTCGCGGGCGGCTACTACGACATCAACAACCAGCCGATCATCGATCGCTCGGTGGCCGGCAAGGAGCGCCAGTTCTATTCCGACTGTCCGGACGGCAGCTCGCTGCTGACGCTGAAGAACGCGAACGTGCCCGGCGTGAAGGGGAACACGGTGTTCGCCGTCGTGCAGTTCGAATACACGACGCGAGACCAGGCGAGCGCATCGCAGTACGGCCAGCTGCCGTCGCCGATCGCGGTGCTCACGCTCGACCAGGATCCGGCCACCGGCGCGCTGAAGGTCGTCAAGTACCACAACGTCGACACGTCGAAGGCACACGGCCTGTGGATCACGTGCGGCGCGAGCCTGTCGCCGTGGGGCACGCACCTGTCGAGCGAGGAGTACGAGCCGGACGCGACGAAGGCCGCGACCGACGCGCAGTTCAAGGCGTTCAGCAAGAACACGTTCGGCGACGAGACGAAGGCGAACCCCTACCACTACGGCCACCTGCCCGAGATCACCGTGAATCCGGACGGCACGGGCACCGTGAAGAAGCACTACTGCCTGGGCCGCATCTCGCACGAGCTGATCCAGGTGATGCCGGACCAGCGCACCGTGATGATGGGTGACGACGCAACCAACGGCGGCCTGTTCATGTTCGTCGCCGACAAGGCGGCCGACCTATCGGCCGGCACGCTGTACGTCGCGAAGTGGACGCAGACGTCGTCCGCCGGCGCGGGCACCGCGACGCTGACGTGGATCAGGATCGGCCACGCGACGAGCAGCGAGATCGAAGCGCTCGCGAACACGCTGAAGGCGTCGGACATCATGGACCTGACGACCACCGACCCGAACGATGCGAGCTACACGAAGATCCACTTCGGCGGCAAGTTCAACTGGATGCGCGTGAAACCGGGGATGGAAAAGGCGGCCGCGTTCCTCGAGACGCACCGCTACGCGGCGCTGCTCGGCGGCAGCATGGCGTTCACGAAGCTCGAAGGCACGACCGTGAACGCGAAGGACAAGATCGTCTATACGGCGATGTCGCGGATCGAGACGTCGATGGTCAAGGGCAACGCGGTGTCGCGCGACGTCGCGGTCGACAAGAAGATCGCCGCGGGCGCCGTCTACGCGCTGAACCTGAAGGGCAGCCAGCGCGACACGGCGGGCAGCGCGATCGACAGCGAATGGGTACCGGTCGACATGGGCGCGCCGGCCGCGCTCGTCGGCGAGGATCTCGCCGCGGCCGACGCGCTCGGCAACCTCGCGAACCCGGACAAGATCGCGAACCCGGACAACCTGAAGTTCTCCGAAAAGCTGCGCACGCTCTTCATCGGCGAAGACTCGGGCATGCACGTGAACAACTTCCTGTGGGCCTACAACGTCGACACGAAGTCGCTCGTGCGCGTGCTGTCGTGCCCGGCCGGCGCCGAATCGACGGGCCTGCACGCGGTCGACGAGATCAACGGCTGGACCTACATCATGAGCAACTTCCAGCACGCGGGCGACTGGGAATCGCCGCTGCACGACAAGGTCAAGCCGACGCTCGATCCGCTCGTGCGCGCGAACTTCAAGGACCGCTTCGGCGCCAGCGTCGGCTACCTGACGGCCGAGCAGACCGGCATCAAGCTCGCGAAGGCCTGACCGGGCCACGCGAGGCGGGCCTGCCTCCCGGCCGGGCCCGCCCTTTCTTCATCACCGTTCATTCGTCGGCGCTCCACGCCGTTTGATGCGCGATGCCCAGTGCGGGCATCGCGCTTTTTTTTGCGCATGCGAATCACGCCAGGCGCGCACGCAAACAGGCGCCGCCTGCGTTCAAACAGGGGGTTGCAACGATCGGGGGATAATACGGGCCTGACGCGTCCGGGCGGACGCGCGGAAAGACGGGCAAAAAAAAAGCGCCACGGAGACCGTGGCGCTAAAAAAGTTCTAGCCATTCCGAGGGCCGTGCTAGAACCTGAGAGACTGCGCGAAACATCGTTGCCGGTTAAACTCTTGAAACGATGTTTCGAAAACGTGAGACATTCTTTCCGTTTCCGCCCGACAAGTCAAGCGGTATTTGCACCGGTTCATGCACTTTCTGGCAACGCTCATTTGAGCGTTTTCCTAATAAACCAAGGGTGAACCCGTAAAATCTCATCCAATGAACGGTTCGCCCTCGGAATATGCATCCTTTGACAATAGTCCTACAATACCAACAAAATTGAAATCGAGTTTCGGAAATAGAGAGAATCCCTCGTGTCGACAACTGTAACCCCTCCCGCGTCGCGGGACCGTGAATCCTCGCCCGACGAGATCACCGCCCTCGCCCGCGGCCTTGCCGTGCTGCGTCGCATCGCGGCGGCCGATGCGCCCGTCAGCAACCGCGAGCTGACCGAACTGACCGGCATCCCGAAGCCGACCGTCTCGCGCATCACCGCGACGCTCGTCAGCGCCGGCTTCCTGTTCCAGTTGCCCGACAGCGAGCGCTTCGTGCTCACTGCGTCGGTACTCGAACTGAGCCACGGCTTCCTGCGCAACTTCGACATCCGCGCACGTTCGCGGCCGTTCATGATCGAGCTGGCCGAACGCACGTCGCTGTCCGTGCACCTCGCGGTGCGCGACCGGCTCGACATGGTCGCGATCGACGTGATCCGGCCGCGCTCGGCCGTGCTCGTCACGCGCCTCGAAATCGGCTCGCGGATGGACATCGCGCGCACCGCGGTAGGCCGCGCGTATCTCGCCGCACTCGAGGAGGACGAACGCCGCCTGCTGCTCGAGTCGCTGCGCACCACGGCAGGCGACGACTGGCCGCATGTGTCCGCCCGCCTGACCCCCGCGCTGGACGACGCGATGCGCGACGGCCACGCGATCGCGATCGGCGAATGGCGCGAGGGCCTGAATGCCGTCGCGGCCGGTTTCGTCGGCCCGTCGGGCCAGCGCTATTCGGTGAATTGCGGTGGCGCGTCGCACCAGTGCCCGCCCGAATGGCTGCACGAACACGTGGTGCCCGCGCTGCACGAGTGCATCACGAAAATCACCCGCGAAATCGGCGGCGCACCGGCCCGGCGCATCAGCGTGTAATCGTTTCGTCATCGTCCTGTCGCGTTCTGTAACGACCGTAACCCGATGAAAGATAGACCACTGGACTGTAACGGGGACGGGACGTAGGATCATGCCCATCGTCGCGCCGCACTCGCGGCGCGCACCGCTCTTTTCCCGCGCAGACCGGCGGGCGCCCGGACCGAGCCGGGCGCTCCCTCCCGGCACCGCTCGCCCACGCGCAGCCCAGCAGTCCGATTTCCGGCACGCCGCGCCGTCTTCCTGACAGATCACGATGGATAACGAACAAAAACCCACGCCTCCTTCGAAAGACCCCGCGTCCCCCGCCGCACGGCGCCCGCGCCGCACGCTGATGGCCGGGGCGCTCGCGGTCGTCGTCATCGGCGGCCTGCTGTGGTGGCATCCGTGGAACCGCACGCCGGCGGCCGGCACGGCGGCGAGCGGCACGGGCGCAAGCGCGGCCGGTGGTGCCGGCGGCCACCGCGGCCGTGGCGGCCCCGCCGCGATGGCGAACATTCCGCAGCCCGTGCAGGTCGCGACCGTGACGCAGGGCGAAATGCCGATCGTGCTGTCCGCGCTCGGTACCGTCACGCCGCTCGCGAACGTGACGGTCAAGACGCAGTTGTCGGGCTACCTGCAGTCGGTCTCGTTCCAGGAGGGGCAGATCGTCAAGAAGGGCGACGTGCTCGCCCAGATCGACCCGCGCCCGTACCAGGTGTCGCTCGAGAACGCCGAAGGCACGTATGCGCGCGACTCGGCGCTGCTCGCGACGGCCCGACTCGACCTGAAGCGCTACCAGACGCTGCTGTCGCAGGACTCGATCGCGTCGCAAACCGTCGATACGCAGGCGTCGCTCGTCAAGCAATACGAAGGCGCGGTGAAAACCGACCAGGCCGCGATCGATTCCGCGAAGCTGAACCTCACGTATGCGCGCATCACCGCGCCGGTGTCGGGCCGCGTCGGCCTGCGCCAGGTCGACCCCGGCAACTACGTGACGCCGGGCGACAGCAACGGCATCGTCGTGATCACGCAGCTGCAGCCGATGAGCGTGATCTTCACCACGTCGGAAGACAACCTGCCGCAGATCCTCAAGCAGGTGAACGCAGGCCAGAAGCTGTCGGTCACCGCGTACAACCGCAACAACACGGTGCCGCTCGAGACGGGCTCGCTCGCGACGCTCGACAACCAGATCGACACGAGCACGGGCACGGTCAAGCTGCGCGCGAACTTCGACAACAAGGAAGGCATGCTGTTTCCGAATCAGTTCGTGAACACGCGCCTGCTCGTCGACGTGCTGCGCAACGCGACGATCGTGCCGACGTCCGCGGTGCTGACCGGCTCGATCGGCCAGTTCGTCTACGTCGTGAAACCCGACAACACGGTGACGGTGCGCAAGGTCACGATCGGCCCCGTCGACGGCGAGCGCACGAGCATCGCCAGCGGCGTCTCGCCCGGCGAGCGCGTGGTGACCGACGGCTCCGACCGCCTGCGCGAAGGCGCGAAAATCTCGATCCCGGCCGACAAGCCGAAAGGCGCGCACGGCGCCGGCGCGGCGTCGGGCGCATCGGGCGCCGGCGGCCATCGCGGCGGACACAAGCACGGCGCGTCGCAGGCAGCGGCCTCCGCGGCCCAGTAACGCGCGGGCCGCTCGATGAATCCATCCCGCCTCTTCATTCTCCGGCCGGTCGGCACCGCCCTCCTGATGGCGGCGATCATGCTGGCCGGTCTCGTCGCGCTGCGCTTCCTGCCGCTCGCGGCGCTGCCCGAAGTCGACTACCCGACGATCCAGGTCCAGACCTTCTACCCGGGCGCGAGCCCGGAGGTGATGACCTCGTCGGTCACCGCCCCGCTCGAACGGCAGTTCGGCCAGATGCCGTCGCTGAACCAGATGTCGTCGCAAAGCTCGGCCGGCTCGTCCGTGATCACGCTGCAGTTCTCGCTCGACCTGCCGCTCGACATCGCCGAACAGGAAGTGCAGGCCGCGATCAACGCGGCCGGCAACCTGCTGCCGTCCGACCTCCCTGCCCCGCCGATCTACGCGAAGGTCAACCCGGCCGACGCGCCGGTGATCACGCTCGCCGTCACGTCGAAGACGCTGCCGCTCACGCAGGTGCAGGATCTCGCCGACACACGCCTTGCGATGAAGATTTCGCAGATCGCGGGCGTGGGCCTCGTCAGCCTGTCGGGCGGCAACCGCCCGGCCGTGCGCATCCAGGCGAACCCGACCGCACTCGCGCAGTACGGGATGAACCTCGACGACCTGCGCACGACGATCTCGAACCTGAACGTCAACACGCCGAAAGGCAACTTCGACGGTCCGACGCGCGCGTACACGATCAACGCGAACGACCAGCTCACGAGCGCCGACCAGTACAACAGCGCGGTCGTCGCGTACAAGAACGGCCGCCCGGTGATGCTCACCGACGTCGCGACGGTCGTCGCCGGTTCGGAAAACACCAAGCTCGGCGCGTGGGTGAACAAGGAGCCCGCGATCATCCTGAACGTGCAGCGCCAGCCGGGCGCGAACGTGATCCAGACGGTCGACGCGATCAAGGCGCAGCTGCCGAAGCTGCAGGAAACGCTGCCGGCCGCGCTCGACGTGCAGATCGTCACCGACCGCACGACGATGATCCGCGCCGCCGTGCGCGACGTGCAGTTCGAGCTGCTGCTCGCGGTCGCGCTGGTCGTGATCGTGATGTACCTGTTCCTCGCGAACATCTACGCGACGATCATCCCGAGCCTGTCGGTGCCGCTGTCGCTGATCGGCACGCTCGCGGTGATGTACATGGCCGGCTTCTCGCTGAACAACCTGTCGTTGATGGCGCTCACCATCGCGACCGGCTTCGTGGTCGACGATGCGATCGTGATGATCGAGAACATCGCGCGCTACGTCGAGGAAGGCGAAACAGGGCTCGAGGCCGCGCTGAAGGGCTCGAAGCAGATCGGCTTCACGATCATCTCGCTGACGGTGTCGCTGATCGCAGTGCTGATCCCGCTGCTGTTCATGGGCGACGTGGTCGGGCGCCTCTTCCACGAATTCGCGATCACGCTCGCGGTGACGATCGTGATCTCGGCGATCGTGTCGCTCACGCTCGTGCCGATGATGTGCGCGAAGCTGCTGCGCCATTCGCCGCCGCCCGAGAGCCATCGCTTCGAGGCGCGCGTGCACCGGGCGATCGACTGGGTGATCGCGCGCTACGGGGTGGCGCTCGAATGGGTGCTGAACCGCCAGGGCTCGACGCTCGTCGTCGCGGTGCTGACGCTCGTGCTGACGGGGCTGCTGTACGTCTACGTGCCGAAGGGCTTCTTCCCCGCGCAGGATACGGGCGTGATCCAGGCGATCACGCAGGCTCCGCAGTCGATCTCGTACGGCGCGATGGCCGAACGCCAGCAGGCGCTCGCGGCCGAGATCCTGAAGGATCCGAACGTCGAGAGCCTCACGTCGTTCATCGGCGTCGACGGCAACAACATCACGCTGAACAGCGGCCGGATGCTGATCAACCTGAAGGCGCGCGACGACCGCTCCGAGACGGCTGCGCAGATCATCCGCGACCTGCAGCACCGCGTCGCGAACATCACCGGCATCTCGCTGTTCATGCAGTCGGTGCAGGACCTGACGATCGACTCGACCGTCAGCCCGACGCAGTACCAGTTCATGCTGACGAGCCCGAATTCGGAAGAATTCGCGACCTGGGTGCCGAAGCTCGTCGCGCGGCTGCAGCAGGAGCCGTCGCTCGCCGACGTCGCGACCGACCTGCAGAGCAGCGGCCAGTCCGTGTACATCGAGATCGACCGCGCAAGCGCCGCGCGCTTCGGCATCACGCCGGCGACCGTCGACAACGCGCTGTACGACGCATTCGGCCAGCGCATCGTATCGACGATCTTCACGCAGTCGAACCAGTACCGCGTGATTCTCGAGTCCGAGCCGAAGGAGCAGCACTACGCGCAATCGCTGAACGACATCTACCTGCCGTCGGCGGGCGGCGGCCAGGTGCCGCTGTCGTCGATCGCGTCGTTCCATGAGCGGCCATCGCCGCTGCTGGTCGCGCACCTGTCGCAATTCCCGTCGACCACGATCTCGTTCAACCTCGCGGCAGGCGCATCGCTCGGCGAGGCGGTCAAGGCGATCGACGCCGCCGAGAAGGACATCGGGCTGCCCGCGTCGTTCCAGACGCGCTTCCAGGGCGCGGCGCTCGCGTTCCAGGCGTCGCTGTCGAACCAGCTGTTCCTGATTCTCGCGGCAGTCGTCACGATGTACATCGTGCTCGGCGTGCTGTACGAGAGCTACATCCACCCGATCACGATCCTGTCGACGCTGCCGTCGGCCGGCGTCGGCGCGCTGCTCGCGCTGATGATCACCGGGCACGACCTCGACATCATAGGGATCATCGGTATCGTGCTGCTGATCGGTATCGTGAAGAAGAACGCGATCATGATGATCGACTTCGCGCTCGAGGCCGAACGCGTGGAAGGCAAGCCGCCGCGCGAGGCGATCTACCAGGCGTGCCTGCTGCGCTTCCGGCCGATCCTGATGACGACGCTCGCCGCGCTGCTCGGCGCGGTGCCGCTGATCGTCGGCTCCGGCGCGGGCTCCGAGCTGCGCCAGCCGCTCGGGATCGCGATCGCCGGCGGCCTGATCGTGTCGCAGGTGCTGACGCTGTTCACGACGCCCGTGATCTATCTCGGCTTCGACTCGCTCGCGCGCCGCGTGCGCGGCTGGTTCGAACGCCACGGCCCCGGTGCCGACACGCGCACGGATGCGTAAGCGATGAACCTGTCGCGTCCGTTCATCACCCGCCCTGTCGCGACGACGCTGCTCGCGCTCGGCGTCGCGCTCGCGGGCCTGTTCGCGTTCGTCAAACTGCCGGTGTCGCCGCTGCCGCAGGTCGACTTCCCGACCATCTCGGTGCAGGCGTCGCTGCCCGGCGCGAGCCCCGAGACCGTCGCGACCAGCGTGACGAGCCCGCTCGAACGGCACCTCGGCTCGATCGCCGACGTGTCCGAAATGACGTCGACGAGCACGGTCGGCAATGCACGGATCATCCTGCAGTTCGGCCTGAACCGCGACATCGACGGTGCCGCGCGCGACGTGCAGGCCGCGATCAACGCGGCGCGCGCCGACCTGCCCGCCGCGCTGAAGAGCAACCCAACCTACCGCAAGGTCAACCCGGCCGACTCGCCGATCATGATCGTGTCGCTGACGTCGGAAACGTCTTCGGCCGCGAAGCTGTACGACGCCGCGTCGACGGTGCTGCAGCAGTCGCTGTCGCAGATCGACGGGATCGGCCAGGTGACGGTGAGCGGCTCCGCGAACCCGGCCGTGCGCGTCGAGCTCGAGCCGCAGGCGCTGTTCCACTACGGGATCGGCCTCGAGGACGTGCGCGCGGCGCTCGCGTCCGCGAACGCCAACGCGCCGAAGGGCGCGATCGAGTTCGGCCCGCAGCGCTACCAGCTGTATACGAACGACCAGGCGTCCGAGGCGTCGCAATACCGCGACCTCGTCGTCGCGTACCGCAACGGCGCGGCCGTGCGGCTGTCCGACCTGTCCGACGTCGTCGATTCGGTCGAGGATCTCCGCAACCTCGGCCTGTCGAACGGCAAGCGCGCGGTGCTCGTGATCCTCTACCGCTCGCCCGGCGCGAACATCATCGACACGATCGACCGCGTGCGCGCCGCGCTGCCGCAGCTCACCGCGTCGCTGCCGGCCGACATCACGGTCACGCCCGTGCTCGACCGGTCGACCACCATTCGCGCATCGCTGAAGGACACCGAGCATACGCTGCTGATCGCGATCAGCCTCGTCGTGATGGTCGTGTTCCTGTTCCTGCGCAACTGGCGCGCGACGCTGATCCCGAGCGTCGCGGTACCGATCTCGATCATCGGCACGTTCGGCGCGATGTACCTGCTCGGCTTCTCGATCGACAACCTGTCGCTGATGGCGCTGATCGTCGCGACCGGCTTCGTCGTCGACGATGCGATCGTCGTGCTCGAGAACATCTCGCGGCACATCGAGAACGGCAAGTCGCGCATGCAGGCCGCGTTCGACGGCGCGCGCGAGGTCGGCTTCACGGTGCTGTCGATGAGCATCTCGCTCGTCGCGGTGTTCCTGCCGATCCTGCTGATGGGCGGCATCGTCGGGCGGCTGTTCCGCGAGTTCGCGCTGACGCTGTCGCTTGCGATCGCCGTATCGCTCGCGGTGTCGCTCACGGTCACGCCGATGATGTGCGCGCGTCTGCTGCCCGAGGCGCACGACCCGCAAAGCGAAGGCCGCTTCGGGCGCTTCCTGGAACGCTGTTTCAGCCGCATGCAGCGCGGCTACGAACGCTCGCTGTCGTGGGCGCTGCGCCGGCCGTTCCTGATCCTGCTGACCCTGTTCGCGACGATCGGCCTGAACGTCTACCTGTACATCGTCGTGCCGAAGGGCTTCTTCCCGCAGCAGGACACCGGGCTGATGATCGGCGGCATCCAGGCCGACCAGTCGACGTCGTTCCAGGCGATGAAGCTGAAGTTCTCCGAGATGATGCGGATCGTGCAGAACAACCCGAACGTGAAGAGCGTCGCGGGCTTCACGGGCGGCACGCAGACCAACTCCGGCTTCATGTTCGTCACGCTGAAGGACCGCACCGAGCGCAAGCTGTCGGCCGATCAGGTGATTCAGCAGCTGCGCCCGTCGCTGTCGGACGTCGCGGGCGCACGCACGTTCCTGCAGGCGGCACAGGACATCCGCGTCGGCGGCCGGCAGAGCAACGCGCAGTACCAGTTCACGCTGCTCGGCGATTCGAGCGCCGACCTGTACAAGTGGGGGCCGATCCTGACCGAGGCGCTGCAGAAGCGCCCCGAGCTGACCGACGTGAACTCCGACCAGCAGCAGGGCGGCCTCGAGGCGATGGTGACGATCGACCGCGCGACGGCCGCGCGGTTCGGCATCAAGCCCGCGCAGATCGACAATACGCTGTACGACGCGTTCGGCCAGCGCCAGGTCTCGACGATCTACAACCCGCTGAACCAGTACCACGTGGTGATGGAAGTCGCGCCGAAATACTGGCAGAGCCCCGAGATGCTGAACCAGGTGTGGATCAGCACGTCGGGCGGCAGCGCGAACGGCTCGCAGACCACCAACGCGGCGGCCGGCACCTACGTCGCGACGTCCGCCGGCACGTCGAGCGCCGGCACGGCCGCTCAGAGCGCCGCGGCGATCGCGTCCGATTCCGCGCGCAACCAGGCACTCAACTCGATCGCGGCCAGCGGCAAGTCGAGCGCGTCGTCGGGCGCGTCCGTGTCGACGTCGAAGTCGACGATGATCCCGCTGTCGGCGATCGCGACGTTCGGGCCGAGCACGACGCCGCTGTCGGTCAACCACCAGGGGCTGTTCGTCGCGACGACGATCTCGTTCAACCTGCCGCCGGGCGTGTCGCTGTCGCAGGCGACGCAGGTGATCTACCAGACGATGGCGCAGGTCGGCGTCCCGCCGACGATCGTCGGCAGCTTCCAGGGCACCGCACAGGCGTTCCAGCAGTCGCTGAACAACCAGCCGATCCTGATCCTCGCCGCGCTGCTGGCCGTCTATATCGTGCTCGGGATCCTGTACGAGAGCTACATCCACCCGATCACGATCCTGTCGACGCTGCCGTCGGCCGGCGTCGGCGCGCTGCTCGCGCTGCTGCTGTTCAAGACCGAGTTCAGCATCATCGCGCTGATCGGCGTGATCCTGCTGATCGGTATCGTGAAGAAGAACGCGATCATGATGGTCGACTTCGCGATCGACCAGACGCGCAACAACCGGAAGTCGTCGTTCGACGCGATCCACGAGGCGTGCCTGCTGCGCTTCCGCCCGATCATGATGACGACGATGGCGGCGCTGCTCGGTGCGCTGCCGCTCGCGTTCGGCAACGGCGACGGCGCCGAGCTGCGCGCGCCGCTCGGGATCGCGATCGCCGGCGGCCTGATCGTGTCGCAGGTGCTGACGCTCTATACGACGCCGGTCGTGTACCTGTACATGGACCGGCTGCGCGTGTGGGCCGAGAAGCGGCGCAACCGCCGCGCGAATCCGGGCGGGCCGGCGGTCGCCGGGGAGTGATGAAAGCGGCCGCCCGTTGGGCGGCCGTTTTTTTTCGCGCTTGAACCGCTGCGACGATCGGCTATCGTGAGTCCATGCCCACCGCGGGGCCCTTCACGGGGACACACCATGAACGTCCAGCTCAACCATACGATCGTCTGGTGCCGCGACAAACGCGCGTCGAGCCGCTTCCTCACCGAGCTTCTGGAATTGCCGCCGCCGACGCCGTTCGGCGCGATGCTGGTCGTCCCGCTCGGCAACGGCGTGTCGCTCGATTTTTATGAACGGTCGGGAGAGATCGCGTCGCAGCATTACGCGTTCCTGCTCGACGAAGCAGGCTTCGATCGCGTGCTCGCGCGGATTCGCGAGCGCGGGCTGCCGCACTGGGCCGATCCGGCGAAGCGGCAACCCGATGACATCTACCGCCACAACGGCGGCCGCGGCGTGTACTTCGACGATCCGGACGGCCACTTCCTCGAAGTGATGACGCAGCCTTATGGGCTGAACGGCTAGTTCGGCTGCGGGCCGGCATTGCGCCGGCCGCTATGGCGGGTGTGGCCTGCCCGGGTGTCGGCCTGCTGCGGACGACACCCGAGGCCGGCGGCCTTTGCTCGGCCGTTACCCGACCATTACTCGGCCGCTGCCGCTGTCTTGCGCGGGCGCCGCGCGCGCGGCGCCGCCGCCTTGCGGGCCGGCTTCTTTGGTTTGGCTTCGGCGAGCGCCTCGGCCGGCGCGGCAGCCGCCTCGCCGCCGGGATCGCCGACCACCGGCTCGGCGTGCATCACCGCAACGTGCCGCTCGTCGCGCTGCTCCGCGTCGCGATGCGCATCGTCCGCCTGCTTGCCATGCGCGTGCTTGTCGCCTTCGTGCTTCGCCGCGCCATGCCCGGCGTCGTCCGGCTTCCCGGCCGCCTGGCGGCCGGCGCTCTTCGCGGCAGCGCCCTTCTTCGCGGCGGTCTTCTTCGCCGTGCTCTTGCGTGCACGCTTGCGGCCATCCTTCGCGTCGCCGTGCACCTCGGCCACTTCCAGCGCTTCGACCGCTTCGGTCGCCGCCTCTTCCGCGTCGACCTGCGCGGGTTCATGCACGACCGCTTCCGCCCGCTGCTCGCGACGTCGCGGCTCGCGCCCGGGCCGCGCCGGCTCCGCCGCGCGCGCCCCGTGGTGCGTGCCGTGGTGCGGGGCGCCGCCGTCACCGGCCGGCGCCACCTGCTCCGCGGCCGCCGGCTGGCGGGCCCGCGACACGAACGCGCCCGACTTGTCGTCGCGCCCCACTTCGAGCAGGCCGCGCGCCTGCGCTTCTTCGAGCAGGTTGCCGAACGCGCGGAACCCGTAGTACGACTCGTTGAAATCCGGCTTGCGGCGCTTGATCGCACTCTTGAGCACCGACGCCCAGATCTTGCCGACGTCGTCGCGCTCCGACGCGAGCGCGTCGAACGTCTCGACCGCCAGCGCGATTGCCTGAGCCTTGCGCGCGTCCATCTCGTGCTTGCGCGACGGCTCGTCGGGCCGCTTCACGCCGCTGTTGCCCGTGCGCTGCTGTTCGCGCTTCGCGAGCGCGCGCTGCTGCTCGCGCACCAGATCGTCGTAGAAGATGAATTCGTCGCAGTTCGCGACCAGCAGGTCCGACGTCGAATTCTTCACGCCGACCCCGATCACCTTCTTCGCGTTCTCGCGCAGCTTCGACACGAGCGGCGAGAAATCCGAATCGCCGCTGATGATCACGAACGTATCGACGTGCGACTTCGTGTAGCAGAGGTCGAGCGCGTCCACGACGAGCCGGATGTCGGCCGAATTCTTGCCCGACTGGCGCACGTGCGGAATCTCGATCAGTTCGAAGCTCGCCTCGTGCATCGATGCCTTGAAGCCCTTGTAGCGATCCCAGTCGCAATAGGCCTTCTTCACGACGATGCTGCCCTTCAGCAGCAAGCGCTCCAGCACGGGCTGGATGTCGAATTTCTCGTACTTCGCGTCACGCACGCCGAGCGCGACGTTCTCGAAGTCGCAGAACACGGCCATGCTGACGTTGTCCAGGGGTAATGCCATGTGTACTCCAACCGGTGGGCCGATGCGTTGTATGACGTATCGGCGAAAAATGCATCGCGCACATGATAGCCGGTCGGCGCGTCATTCCCGCATCGGCGTGAATGCATGGCGGCCGGAATGCCGGTGTCGGCCGCCCGCGGATCGCGTGCCCGCGTCGGGCAGCCCCCGGCGAGCAGGTGCCGGCGGTACGCCCCTTAATACACACCCGCCGTGGCGGCGAATCGCCATTACACTTGAGTTATCGGTCGTCCGTCCCTATCTGGAAGGATGACGCATCGAGCAAGGAGCGGTTTCATGACGACGAAGGTACTGCTGATTGGCGCGACCGGCCGAACCGGCCAGGCCTGCGCGGATCTGCTGCTCAAGCAGCCGGAGTTCGAGGTCACGGCGCTCGTGCGCCGGCACGGCTATGCGCTGGCGGGCGCGCGGGTGGTCGAGGCCGATCTGACGAACGATTTCTCGCACGCCTTCCAGGGCATCTCGCACGTGATCTACGCGGCCGGTTCGGCCGAATCGGAAGGCGCGGCCGAAGAGGAGCAGGTCGACCGCGACGCGGTCGCCCGCGCGGCCGAATACGCGCTGGCTTACAACGCGCAGAAGCTCGTCGTGATCAGCTCGCTGTCCGCGTACCGGCCCGAACTCGGCCCGGACGCGCTGCGCCACTATTCGCAGATGAAGCGCGAAGGCGACGAGCGCGTGATCGCGTCGGGCGTCGACTACGTGATCCTGCGCCCCGGCCCGCTCGCGGACGGCCCGGGCGTCGGCAAGATCGCGCTGACCGACGCGTGGTTCGAAGGCGCCCCGCCCGTGTCGCGCCAGGATGTGGCCTGGGCCGCGATCGAGGCGATCAAGCTCGGTATCTCGCGCAAGATCGTCGGCTTCGTCGGCGGCAGCGTGCCGATCGAGCAGGCATTGCGCGCCTAACGGCCTCGCCCGCGCCGCCGCGCGGCGGCGCGGGGATCCGCACCGGCGGCCCGCACGACGGGCCGCTTGGGCGCGCGGGGCGCCCGCTTACTCGCCCGCTTACTGCTTCGGATGCGCGTCGGCCCACGCCTTCACGGCGGCGAGCGTGTTCTCGACGTGCTTGTCGGGCGACATGCTCGTGTATTCGTAGAGAATCTTCCCTTCCGGCGAAATCACGTAGGACACGCGGTTCGCCCGGTCGATCGCCGGCAGCTTCGCGTCGTATTCCCGGATGATCTTCGCGTCCGGATCGGCCGCGACCGGGAACTTGCTCCGGCACTCGCTCACCGAGAACTTCGTCAGCGTGTCGATCTTGTCGGCCGATACGCCGATCACGGTTGCGCCGTAAGCCTTGTAGCGATCCACTGCATCCGCGAACGCGTGCGCCTCGATCGTGCAGCCCTTCGTGAACGCGGCCGGGTAGAAATACAGCACGACCGGCCCCTGCTTCAGCGCGTCCGCGAGCGAGTACGTGTAAGTCTTGCCGCCCAGCGACGCCTGCGTCGTGAAATCGGGCGCCGCGGCACCCGGCTTCAATTCCGCCTGCGCCACCAGCGCATGGCCGGCCACCAGCGCCGCCACGGCGGCGCCCAGCAACAGTTTTCGCTTCATCTGCGTCCTCATTTCTTATAAAGTCAGCCTCAAAGTAGACCTCGCCGGCGTTCGGCTGTCGAACACCCGCGTGACCGATCCGGTCCAGCGGCCATGCCATCCGCGGCCGGTCCGTTAAAGATTCCGCACAGTCTGCCGTTATTCCTTCCGGACAACCAGTTCCAGCCCTTCACGTCAGCGAGAAACATGGAAGCCAACAGGAAACAGACGTCACGCAAGGGCTCCTGGCGCAGCGCCTTGCATACGCTGCGCCGCTTCGCCTGGTCGGGCGGCGCGCTGATGCCCGCGCGCGCCGGCGCGCCGCGACGCGACGACTCCGTGCGCGACTGGCTGGAACAGACGGTCGGCACGGTGGATTTCCTCGCCCATGTCGACCGCGAACTGCGCTTTCTGTACGTATCCGACGCGAGCCTGCGCTTCATCGGCTACCACCGCGACTACCTGCACACGCTGACGCTGCGCGACCTGATCGCCGAACAGGATACCGCGGCGCTCGAAGGCCTGCTTGCGCGCGCCGCGCGTTCGGGCCAGGTCGAGAAGGCGACGATGTGCATCGTCAAGTCGCTCACCTACCCGCTGGACGTCGAGATCCGCGCGTTCAAGAGCCGCCACCACGGCGTCGACGGGTTCGCGATCGCGGCGTTCGACGTGTCGTCGTGGCGCGCGCTCGAGGCGCGCCTGACTTACGAAATGCACCACGACCCGATGACGGGGCTCGGCAACCTGTCCGCGCTCGTGCCCGCGCTGATGCGCGCGCAGCAGACCGCAGACGGGGACGGCACCTGTGCGGCGCTGCTGCTGCTCGACCTCGACGACTACCAGCGGATCAACCGTGCGCTCGGCTATGACGCGGGCGACACGCTGCTGCGCGAGACCGCGCAGCGGCTGAAGGCGCTCGTCACGCCGAACGAGCAGCTCGCGCGCGTCGCGAGCGACAAGTTCGCGGTCGTGCTCGGCGCACCGGACCGCACGCAGGCGAGCAACGCGGCGGACGCACTCGCACGCCGGCTGCAGGCCGCGGTGCGCGAGCCCTACGTGTACCAGGGGCAGACCGTGCACCTGTCCGCGAGCATCGGCATCGCGCTCTACCCTGACGAGCGTTCGGCGCCCCATCGCGCGCAGCACCACAGCCCGCTGCTGCGCCGCGCCGACCACGCGCTCGCACAGGCGAAGGCGTCGGGCGGCAATGCGCTCGCATTCCACGCGCCCGTCGACGATCCGGCCGACGCCGAACGGCTGAAGCTGGAAGCCGACCTGTACGACGGCGTGCGCAACGGCGAGTTTTCACTCCATTTCCAGCCGATCACGCGCAGCCAGTCGGGCGCGGTGGTCGGCGTCGAGGCGCTGATCCGCTGGCGCCATCCGGTGCACGGCCTCGTGCCGCCGGCGACCTTCATTCCGCTCGCCGAATCGATCGGCCTGATCAACTATCTCGGCAATTGGGTGCTCAAGGCCGCGTGCATGCAGCTCGTCGCCTGGGACCGCCAGGGGCTCGCGCTGCAGTACGTGGCGGTCAACGTGTCGCCGCAGCAGTTTCGCGACCCGCGCTTCACGCAGAGCGTGCGCGAGGCGATCGCGCTGACGGGCATCGACCCGCGCCGCATCGTGCTCGAGATCACCGAAAGCCTGTTGATGCACGATCCCGCGCAGGCAAAGGGGCTGCTCGAGGAACTGACCGATCTCGGCATCCGCTTCGCGATCGACGATTTCGGCACCGGCTATTCAAGCCTCGCGTATCTGCAGCGCTTCCCGCTCGCGAAGCTGAAGATCGACCGCAGCTTCGTCGAGAACCTGCTGACCTCGCGCAACGACCGCGCAATCGTGTCGGCGGTGGTCGGCCTCGCGCAGACGCTCGATCTCGAGCTCGTCGCGGAAGGCGTCGAGACCGAGGCGCAGCGCGAATTGCTGACGGAGATGGGCTGCAACCATATCCAGGGCTGGCTCGTCTGCCAGGCGCTGCCGTCCGAGGAGCTCGCGCGGCGCTTCGAGGCGCAGCAACTGCACCTGCACGCCGCCGCCTGACGCGCGCGGCGAACCGGACAGATCCGTATGTCAATCACCGAACACTTGCCCCGCACCGCATTGCTCGACAAGCTGTGGGCCCGGATGAACGAACGGGGCGATTTCCCGCTGCTGTCGGAATCGCTGCGCGCGACGATGGCCGCGATGAAGAACGACGACCTCGACTTCACCGCGCTCGTGCGCGTCGTGCTGTCGGACTTCGCGCTCACGCAGAAAGTGCTGCGGCTCGCGAACTCCGCGATGTACATGGCGTTCGGCGGCAACATCACCACCGTGACCCGCGCACTGATGGTGCTCGGCATGGACGCCGTCGGCCACCTGGTCGTCGGGCTCAAGCTCGTCGACCATTTCCACCACAGTACGCCGCGCCGCATCGACGCGAAGCTCGAACTGAACCGCGCGCTGCTGTCCGGCTGCGTCGCGCGCAAGCTCACCGAGCGCGCCGAACTGCGCGCGGGCGAGGAAGCCGTCGTCTGCACGCTGATGCGCCAGGTCGGCAAGCTGCTCGTGGTCTGCTATCTCGACAGCGAATGGGACCGGATCCGCCGCCGCGCGGCCGAGCTGAACGGCGACGAAGCGGCCGCCTGCATCGATGTGCTCGGCGTCGGCTTCGACGAGATCGGGCTCGAGGCGGCCGCGCGCTGGCGGTTGCCCGACGTGATCCGCGCGGGGATGGCCGACCACGACCACGTGGTCCACACCGACGCGTTCGGCAACGAAGAGCACGACCACGATGCGGGCCATGCGACCGATGACGGCCCGGCCGCCCGCGTGCGCTGGCTGCGCGCGATCAGCCGCTGCTCGACCGACGTCGCGGGCGCGCTCGTGATGCCCGCGAGCCCGCAGCGCGACGCGCGCATCGCGGCGCTCGCGCAGCACTATGGCGCGGAACTCGACATGGAAGCCGACGCGCTCGTCGAGATCGCCGAGCGGCTCGCGCGCGAGGAAGCGAGCGACACCGTGATGCGCGAGATCGTCGAGCTGCGCGCGAACGCCGATGCGATCGCGCGTGCACAGGCCGAGCCCGAGGCGTGCCTCGAAGCCGGCCTCGCGGACCTGCGTGCGCTGCCGTCCGAGCACGTGCTGACGCCGGTGCTCGCGCTCGCATCGGAAAGCCTGCTGGCCGGCCTCGCGTTCACGCGCACCGTGATGTTCGTGCGTCACGACGACGGCATCTTCGCCGCACGCCTCGGCTTCGGCCCCGGCGTCGATACGACGCTCGACCGGCTGCGCTTCGACGAGCGCTTCGAGCCGGACGTGTTTCATCTCGCGATCTCGAACTCGGTCGGCATCTTCATCGAGCAGGCGCAGGAGCCGAAGATGCGCAAGCGCCTGCCCGCGTGGTATCTCGACGCATTCGGCGACTCGCGCGCGTTCGTGCTGCTGCCCGTGCGCGTCGGCACGACGACCGTTGCGCTGCTGTACGGCGACTGGGCCGGCGCGCAGCCTGCACGCAAGGTCACGCAGCAGGAAATGAGCGTGCTCAACGAGCTCGCGCGCGAACTGGGCCGGTTCTTTCCGGCCTGACGCGGCCGCCGGCCGCTGCCGCGCCTATTCCTGCCGATTCCCGCCTCCCAAAAACAAACCGGCCGCATCAGCGGCCGGTTTGCTTGCATCGTGCGATCGAACGCAACGCTTACTTGAGCGTCACGGGCACGCTGAAGTACTTCTTCGCGAGATTGTCGATCGTGCCGTCGGCCTTCAGCTCCTTCAGCGCCTGATCGAGCGCGGTCTTCAGCGTCGCGTCGTTCTTGCGCAGGCCGAAACCAACGCCCGAGCCGAGGATCTCGGCATCGCTCACGGTACCGCCCGCGAACGCGAAGCCCTGCCCTTGCGGCTTCGTCAGGAAGCCCTTCGAACCGGCTTCCGCGTCCTGGAACGTCGCGTCGAGACGGCCCGACTTCAGGTCGGCGTAGGCCAGATCCTGCGTCTGGTACGGCACGACCTCGACGCCTGCCGGCGCCCACTTCTTCTTCGCGTACGCTTCCTGGATCGTGCCCTGCAGCACGCCGACGCGCTTGCCCTTCAGCGATTGCGGGGTCGGCAGCAGGCCGCTGCCCTGCTTCGCGATCAGCTGGTTCGGGATCGTGTAGATCGCATCGGTGAACGCGATCGCGTGCTTGCGCTGGTCGGTGATCGTCATGTCCGAGTTGATCGCGTCGAACTTGCGCGCCTGCAGCGCCGGGATCAGGCCGTCGAAGTCGTTCTCGACCCACACGCACTTCGTCTTCAGCTTCGCGCACACCGCGTTGCCGATGTCGATGTCGAAGCCGGTCAGCTTGCCGTCGGGCGTCTTGTATTCGAACGGCGCGTACGAGGCTTCGACGCCGAAACGGATCTCTTTCAGATCCGCTGCCATCGCGCTGCCTGCCGCCACGGTCGATGCCGCCACCACCGCATGCGCGGCCACTTTACGCCAATCCAACTTCATCAGGTGTTCTCCTCGATACTCGAATGTTCCGGAACTACGGGCGCATGCATCATTGCAGGGTCGGATGACCACGGCAATGCTGCCTCCGCGCCGTGATGCGGCGCAACAGCCGCAAGGCCGCGATTGTACCAATCCGCGCGGCCCGGCATGGCAAAGCAGCCGCCGACACGCGATGCTGCGCTGCGGGCGCCGACGTCAGTCGTGCGGCCCGTCGAACTTGCAAGACGATGTCGCAAATACGCAAGCGCAACGCGCGGGCCGTGGGGCGCCGCGGCCACGCGCAATCGATTACCGTCAGACGAGCGCCGCGACCGTCTCGCGGGTCGTGTCGATGACGAGCAGGCCCGCGCGCAAACCCGGCTTCACCGTCGGGTTCGGGAACACGATGCGCTCCTCGTCGTGCTTCACCGTGTAGCGGTAGTCGCCGTCCCGCGCGAGCACCGTGCCGCGAGCAAACGCGGTGAAGTTCGCGACGTCGGCCGCCACGAACAGCTCGAGCGCGTCGCTCTGCTTCGTGATCTGGTCGATCACCGTGAAGACGCGCGGCAACGATGGAGAGCCGCCCCGAGCGCCAGCCTCGCGAGCGGCACCCGACACGAGCTTGCGTACCGCGCGGTCGGCCGGCGCGAAGCGCGTCAGGTCGTTCTGGCCGAACGGGCGCACCTTGCCGAGTTCCAGCGTGCACGCGAGCGCGCCGCAATGCTCGGCCGTGAAATGCGAATACGTGTTGCCCTTCGCGGTATGCAGCAGCACGGCCGCGATCTGCGCGTCGCCGAGCCATTCGAACATCGTGCGCGTCGGCGGCATGCCCGTGTGCGGCAGCAGTGCGAACTGCTCGAACACCGATGCGCGAATCGCCGTGTGCATGTCGATATGCCAGCGCGCGGCGCCGGCCGGCGCGGCCGCGAAGAACGCGGCGGCGGCGGCTTCGAGCTGCATGGCACGCGGCGCTTCGCGGCTGGCGGGCACCTGCGCGTGACGGCCGCTGAACAGGCGGTTCAGATCGTCGTCGAGATAGCGTTCGCCGGCGCGCATCGCCGGCACGTTGCCGAGCACGACGAGCAGCCGGCACGCGAGCGGCAGCGCCCCCGATGCGAGATCGCGCACGAGCATCGACAGCAGCTCGATCGGCGCCGTCTCGTCGCCGTGCACGCCAGCCGATACGAGCACGCTCTCGCGCGCCGTGCCGGCGGCCTCGGCCGCCACCGGTTCGAGCGCGAGCAGCCCGTCGCCGAGCCATTGCCAGCGCACGGCACCGGCGGCGCAGGTACCGTCCGTTGCGGACGGCACGCCACCGGTCAGCGTGAACGCGAGGAAGTCGTCGAGCAGCGCGGCGGCCATACGGACTTCAGCGCTGGAAGTCATACAGCGAACCGACGCGCAGGATCTGCGTGAGCTCGTCGAGCGCCGTGCGCGATTCGTCGAGCAGCGCCGGATCGGCGAGGTCTTCCGGTGCGAGGCGATCGCGATAGTGCCGGTCGATCCAGGTATCGAGCGACGCGAACAGCGTGTCGTTGATCCACACGTTCGACGTGACGGCCGCGCGTTCCGCGTCGTTCAGCACGACGCGCAGGCGCAGGCACGCCGGGCCGCCGCCGTTCTTCATGCTTTCGCGCAGGTCGAACACGAGCACGTCGCGAATCGGGCCGTTGCCGGCCGCGAGTTCGTCGAGATAGGCCGCAACGTTCCCGTTCTCGCGGCATTCCTGCGGCACGACGAGCACCTGAGAGCCATCCGCGCGCGACAGCAGCTGGCTGTTGAACAGATACGACGTCACCGCGTCGTTCACGCTCACGGCGGCCTCCGGCACCTCGATCACGTTCAGGCGCGCGCCGCGTGCGTCGAGCGCGGCGGTCAGCGTGTCGTAGATCGCCTGCTTGTTGACGAACGCGCGCTCGTGCGTGAACAACGTGTCGCGGTTGCCGACCGAAATCACGTCGTTGTGGAACACACCCGCGTCGATCACGTCCGGATCCTGCTGCGCGTAGACCGTCGCTTCTTCGGCGAGCCCGTGGCGATGCGCGACCGCACGGCTCGCCTCGAACGTCTGGCGTGCCGGGAAGCGCTTCGGCTCGGGGCCGCGGCGATATTCCGCGCGACCGTACACGAAGAACTCGATGCCCGGCTTGCCGTATTCGGCGCAGAAGCGCGTGTGGTTCGCCGCGCCTTCGTCGCCGAGTGCCGGCGTGCCGGTCAGCGCCTCATGCACCGCAAAGTGCGCGGGATCGGCGAACAATGTCGACAGCGTGCGGCGCGTCGCTTCGTGCTCGATCGCGCGATGCAGCTTGCTGCACAGGTTCGCCGGCGTGAAGTGCACGCGGCCATCGCTCGTATCGGCCGACGGGCTGACGGTGGCCGCGTTCGCGGTCCACATCGCCGACGCCGAGCTCGCCGCGGCGAGCAGCTCGGGCGCCTGCTTCGCGGCCTTCGCGATCACGTCGGCGTCCTTGCCCGAGAAGCCGAGCTCGCGCAAGAGGCGCAGCGACGGCCGCTCCTGCGGCGGCAGCACGCCTTGCGCGAAGCCGAGATCCGCGAGCTGCTTCATCTTGCGCAGCCCCTGCTTGGCCGCGGCCTTCGGGTTCGCGGCCGACTTTTCGTTGTTGAGCGACGCCACGTTGCCGAACGACAGCCCGGCGTAGTTGTGGGTCGGGCCGACGAGCCCGTCGAAATTGGCTTCTTGTGCGTTCATCGTCGTTCCCTCGATCAGAAATGCAGGCCCGGCGACAGGCTCGCGGGCAAGGTCAGTTGCGTGCTTTCCACCGACGCCATCGGATACGCGCAATAGTCGGCCGCGTAGTACGCGCTCGGGCGATGGTTGCCCGAGCGGCCGGTGCCGCCGAACGGCGCGGCGGACGATGCGCCGTTGGTCGGCCGGTTCCAGTTGACGATCCCGGCGCGGATCGTGCGACGGAAGTGCTCCCATGCCTTCGCGTCGTCGGCGAGCAGGCCGGCGGACAGGCCGAACGCCGTGTCGTTCGCGCGCGCGATCGCGTCGTCGAGCGTCGCGTAGCGGACGATCTGCGCGAGCGGGCCGAAGTGTTCTTCATCCGGCAGGTTCGCGACGCCCGTCACGTCGACGATCGCCGCGTTCACGAAGCCGAGGCGCGGATCGCGCTGCGTCATCGCAATGATCGGCTTCGCGCCCTGCTCGATCAGGTGCGACTGCGCGTCGACGAGCTTCGCCGCCGCCCGCGCCGAGATCACCGCACCCATGAACGGCTGCGGATCGGCGTCGAACACGTCGGCCGTGATCTTCGACGTGACGTCGGCGAAGCGCGCGAGGAAGCGATCGCCGAACGCGCCCTGCGGCACGAAGATGCGGCGCGCGCACGTGCAGCGCTGGCCGGCCGACAGGAACGCCGACTGGATCGTGTGATGGACGGCCGCGTCGATATCTTCGACTTCGCCGATCACGAGCGGGTTGTTGCCGCCCATCTCGAGCGCGAGCACGATTTCCGGACGGCCGCCGAACTGCTTGTGCAGCAGCGTGCCGGTGTCCGAGCTGCCCGTGAAGAACAACCCGTCGATCTGCCGATGGTTCGCGAGCGCGATGCCCGTGTCCTTCTCGCCCTGCACGAGGTTCAGCACGCCGTCCGGCAGCCCGGCCTCCTTCCACACTTCGACCGTCGCGCGCGCGACGCCCGGTGCGAGCTCCGACGGTTTGAACACGACCGCATTGCCGGCGATCAGCGCGGGCACGATATGCCCGTTCGGCAAGTGACCGGGGAAGTTGTACGGGCCGAACACCGCGACGACGCCGTGCGGGCGGTGGCGCAGCACCGCGACGCCGTCGGCCATGTCCTGGCGCTTCTCGCCGGTGCGTTCCTGGTAGGCCTGGATCGAGATGCCGACCTTCGCGGCCATCGACGCGACTTCGGTGCGCGCCTCCCACAGCGGCTTGCCCGTCTCGCGGCCGATCGCGGTCGCGATCGCTTCCTTGCGCTCGTTGAGCAGCGCGGCGAATCGCTTGACGACCGCGCAGCGCGATTCGAAGTCGAGCGCCGACCAGCCGGCGAATGCGCGGCGCGCGCTCGCGACCGCGCGGTCGACGTCGGCCGCCGACGCGCTCGCGCCCTGCCACGCGATCTCGTCGGTGCCCGGGTTGCGCGAAGCGAACACGGGGCCCGAGCCTGCGACCCAGGCGCCGTCGATGAAGAGTTCCGTCATGATTCGTTTATCCCTGTTTGACTTTGAGCGGCAGCACGCGCACCGGATCGCCGGCCTTCACGTCGAGCGCGACGGCATCGTCGGCCGACAGCACGAACGAACCGTTCTCGACCACGCCCGGTGCGACGCCGACGCGGAAATCGGTGAGCGACGTGTTCGACACGAGCGACTTCGGTGCATCCTCTCGCGCATCCGGCACGCCGATCGCGACCGGCACGACGACGCTCTCGCGCACCGTGCGCAGGTCGTTGACGTGGCATTCGAGCACCGGGCCCGCGTCGAAGATGTCGACGTGATTCTGGTAGCGCAGCCCTTCCGCTTCGAGCATCTTGCGGGCCGGCAGCGTGTCGCGGTGCGTGAGGCCGACCGCGTCCTGCGCGTCCTGCGGCAGCAGGTCGACGTACACCGGGTAGCGCGGCATCAGTTCCGCGAGGAACGACTTGCGGCCGTGCGAACTGAGATAGTCGGCCGCGTTGAAATCGATCTGGTAGAAGTGCGAACCGACCGCGCGCCAGAACGGCGACGTACCGTCTTCGTCGAAGTGGCCGCGCAATTCCGCGCAGATGCGCTCCGGAAAGCGCTCGCGGAACTGCGCGATGAACATGAAGCGCGAGCGCGACAGCAGGCCGCCCACGCCGCCCGTGCGATAACGCGGGCTCAGGAACAGCGAGCACACTTCCGCATAGCCCGTCAGGTCGTGCGAGATGTTCAGCGCGGACATCCGCGTCCACACGCCGAGTTCCTGGCTCGCATGCACGACCGTGCTCACGCGGTAGTTGTAGAACGGCTGTTCGAGGCCGACCTGCGATTCGATCCCGCACACGCCCGCGATGTCGCCCGTCTTCGATTCTTCCATCACGAAGAAGTAGCCGGCTTCGCCGGGCGCGGCCTCGCCCGCGAGCGTGCGGCGCGTGCGCTCGATGCGCGCGGCGAGCGCGTCGCGGTCGGGCTTGAACGTGGTCAGGCCCGGCCCGGTTTCCTTCGCGAGCGACACGAGCGCGTCGACGTCGCCCGTTTGTACGACCCGAACGACGATCATGCTGCGTCTCCCTTCAAATCTTCATCGTCGCGGCGATGCAGCGGCACGCAGCGCACGACATCGCCATCCTTCACATTGAGCGCCGCGCGCACGTCGCCGGCCAGCGGCGCGTCACCCGCATCGGCCGGCAGGTCGGCCAGCACGCAGCGGAACGATTCGCCGCTGCCTGTCGACACCATGTATGCGACATCGCCCTGCTGGTGCGCGGCCTCGCGCACGATGCGCTCGGCGCCGTGCTTCACGCACGCGGTGCGATCGACCTGCGCGGTCAGCACCGGGCCCGCGTCGAAGATGTCGACGAAGCGGTCGGGTTCGAAGCCTTCCTCGAGATGGATGTCGTACGCGAGCAGCGCCGATTCGTTCGGCTCGCCGAGCACGCGCTGCGCGGCTTCCGGCAGCAGCGGCACGTAGAGCGGATACGCCGGCATCACTTCCGCGATGAAGGTACGGCTGCGGCCGCCCGACGCGATGTCGACGTCGGTGAAGTTGCGGCCGAAGAACTTGCGGCCCACCGCTTCCCAGAACGGCGATGCGCCGTTGCCGTCGCTCACGCCGAGCAGCAGCGTGAACACTTCGGGCGTGAAGCGGCGGCGGTTCGCGGCGATGTACATCATCCGCGCACGCGAGATCAGGTGCGCGGCCGCATCGCCGCGCAGCGACGGATCAACGTAGAAGCCCGCCAGCCGGCTCTTGCCGGTCAGCTCGTGCGACATCGTGAGCGCGTGGATCTTGCGGTTCACGTGCAGCTCGCGCGACGCGTGGATCAGCGCGTCGTTTCGGAATGCGTAGAACGGTTCCGAATAGCCGGCCGCGGCCACGATGCTCGCCGTGCCGAGCAGCTTGCCGGTCGACGAATCCTCGAGCACGAAGAGGTAGAACTCCTCGCCGGCGAAGTCGACGTCCGCGCGAAACGAATCCTCGGAGAGCGCCACGCGCGCCTCGAGCGCCGCGCGGTCGTGCGGCAGCGAGTGCAGGACCGGCTGCGCGGTGCGCGCCATGTGCGCGAGCGCATCGAGATCCGTGAGTTTGCCGGGGCGAACAAATAGCATCGTCGTTCCTGTCTGCGATGGATGCGCCGATCAGCGCGCGGTGGCTTCCTGGGCGGCGAGCACTTGTTCGACTGCCTTTTCGAAGCGCTTCATGCCTTCGTCAAGCAGGTCGAACGGGATCACCAGCGACGGCACGAAGCGCAGCACGTTCGGGCCGGCGATCAGCATGATCAGGCCGTTCTCTGCTGCTGCGGTGACGAAGTCCTTCGCGCGGCCGTCGAAGGCGGCGGTGAGTTCGGCGCCGACGAGCAGGCCCTTGCCGCGCACGTCCTTGAAGATGCCGAAGCGCGCGTTGATGCGTTCGAGCGCGCCCTTCAGACGCACGCTGCGTTCGCGCACGCCTTCGAGCAGTGCCGGGTCGCCGATCAGTTCGACGACCTTGTCGGCGATTGCCGATGCGAGCGGGTTGCCGCCGTACGTCGTGCCGTGCACGCCGACCTTGAAGTGCGCGGCCAGTTCGTTCGTCGTCAGCATCGCGCCGATCGGGAAACCGTTGCCGAGTGCCTTCGCGGTCGTCAGGATGTCCGGCGTGACGCCGGTATCCATGTAAGCGTAGAACTGGCCCGTGCGGCCGACGCCCGTTTGCACTTCGTCGAAAATCAGCAGTGCGTCGTTGGCGTCGCAGGCTTCGCGCAGCGCCTTCAGGAAGGCCGGATCGGCCGGGATCACGCCGCCTTCGCCTTGCACGGGTTCGACGATCACCGCGCAGGTTTGCGGGCCGATCGCGGCCTTGGCGGCTTCGATGTCGTTGTATGGGAGGTGCGTGATGCCGGCCGGCACGGGGCCGAAGCCTTCCGAATACTTCGGCTGGCCGCCGACGCTGACCGTGAAGAACGTGCGGCCGTGGAACGACTGCACGAACGAGATGATTTCGGCTTTATCGGCGCCGTGGCGATCGAATGCGACCCGGCGAGCGAGCTTCAGTGCGGCTTCGTTCGCTTCCGCGCCCGAGTTCGCGAAGAATGCGCGGTCGGCGAAGGTCAGCGATTCGAGGCGCTTCGCGAGGCGCAGCACCGGCTCGTTCGTGTAACCGTTGCCGATGTGCCAGAGCTTGCGGCTTTGTTCGTCCAGGACTTTCAGCAGTTCCGGGTGGCCGTGGCCGAGCGACGTCACGGCGATACCGCACGCGAAATCGATGTATTCGCGGCCGGCCGTGTCCCACACGCGGGAGCCCTCTGCGTGATCCGGCACGAACGGCGCGGGGGAAAATACCGGCACCATCACTTCATCGAATGTCTGGCGGGTCACGGTCGAGGTCGTCATGGTCGTTCCTTTCGGTTTCGTAAGAGGGTTCAACAGGATCAAGTTTAGGGAAGGGTGACGCAAGCGTCTTGCGGAATTGCGACGGGTTCTATCGGAAGCGGATAGTTCGCTTTATTTTGCCCTCCCGGCGGGGGGAGGTCGTGTTTTCGTGTCTCGTTTTTTTGGGGGGTTTTGGGTGGTTTGCTTGCGGTTTTCGTGAAGTGCCTGTGATGGTGTCGGTCTATTAGCGTCGCCCCTGCGCGGGGCGGCGGTTACTTTTCTTTGTCTTGCCAAAGAAAAGTAACCAAAAGAAAGGCGCTGTGAAAACGCATGACTTCCCGGTGCCATGGTCACCAGAGTGGCCCTCGCCTAAGTGTCC